>JAABTD010000049.1 GCA_011390065.1 Desulfobacteraceae bacterium | reverse complement strand
CTCTTCCGATCTGTCGAATTCCAGCGCTGTTTGGCCGTGTACGACGACAGCGGGGCCTTTGCCCCCAGCTTCGACGACTGCGCTCTCCACCGCCTGGATGCGGATACGGTCATCATCGCCGTCGGCCAGGAACCCGATCCGGCCGCCTATGGAACGGCCCGGCCCGAGTGTGATCCGGTCACCCTGCGGACGGGGATCGAAAACGTCTTCCTGGCCGGCGACGGGGCCTCCGGCCCTTCGACCATCGTCGAGGCCATGGCCTCGGGCCGGGAGGCGGCTGAAAGCGCCCACCGGCTGGTGAGCGGCGAGCACCTGACCTACGGCCGGGCCTATCCCGGCGCCGTGGAGACCGAGTTCGACATCGATGCCGAACGCGGTTCGGACGCCCCCCGGATCGCGCCCAAATGGCGCGCCTGCCAGGGCAGGGGCGACTTTGCGGCCGTCGAGGGCGCGCTCACCTGGGAGGAGGCTGTTCGGGAGGCCGGCCGCTGCTACAGTTGCGGCCAGCCCTTCGGCAAATACCGGACGTGCTGGTTCTGCCTCCCCTGCGAGGTGGAATGCCCCCACGACGCCCTGTGGGTGGAGATTCCCTATTTGTTGCGGTGACCGGAGGACCGTTTTGCGGGCGTCCATCGACCCTCCTCAACGGGAGGATGGTCGATGGCGCGTATGGTTCAACACCTAACCCAAGGAGGAACCGAATGAGAAAAACTATCGTAGCCCTTACCCTGTGTCTGGCCCTCGGCCTGGCGGCGCTGCCCGCCATGGCCGCCGACTATCCCACCAAACCGGTGACCGCTTTCGTGCCCCTGGCGGCCGGCGGCACCACCGACGTGTTCGTCCGGACCATCGCCCCCTACATGGAACAATACCTGGGCAAGCCGGTCACCCTGATCAACAAGGCCGGCTCCGGCGGCGCCGTGGCCCTGTCGGCCCTCAACAAGGCCGATCCGGACGGCTACACCTTCTCCTGGGCCAACCTGCCCACGGTGACCACCATCCCCCAGATGCGCAAGCTCACCTACAATCCCGACGACTTCGTCTACATCGCCTCGCCCATGCACTACGACTACATCTTTTACGTCAGAAACGACGCCCCCTGGGACTCCCTGGACGCGTTTATCGCCTACGCCAGGGAAAACCCGGGCCGGGTCTCCTACGGCACGCCGGGGCTGGGCACCACGAATCACCTGGCGGTGGCCTGGCTGGCCAACAAGGAGGGCCTCAAGATGGTGCCGGTGCCTTTTAAGGGCAACCCCAAATCGGTGGCCGCCGTGCTGGGCGGACACGTCCAGGCGTGCAACACCTCCACCACCGCCTCGGTCTCCTCCTACAAGTCCGGCAAGCTGAAACCGTTGGCCATCTTCAGCGCCAAGCGGATTCCCCTGACGCCGGACACCCCGACCCTCCAGGAGATGGGCTACGACTTCTTCCAGTATTCCTGCCTGGGCGCCGTCTTCCCCCCGGGCACCCCGGAAGCAGCCCGAAAGAAGATCGAGGAGGCGATCCGGTTCGCCGTGTCCCAGCCCGACGTGATCAAAAAGGCCGAGGAAGAACTCTACGTCAGCATCGACTTCCTGGACGGCAAGGCCTATCGGGAACGCCGGGACCAATATTACAAGATTTGGGGCGGCATCCTCGAAGAGGTCGGCCTGAAGAAATTCTAAACCCGCCGCCGGCCGGGCCCGTTTTCGGACCCGGCCGCCATCCCTTTAGACAAGGTGACCCGATTCCATGAAACCGCGTAAGGAACTTGCCATCGCATTAGGGATACTGGCCTTCTGCGCTCTGAACCTGCTCTACTTCATCCCCGCCCAGGTGGCGGCCGAAGGGTCGTCGACCACCTATCCCCACCTGCTCAACGGGATGCTGGCCTTCTTTGCCCTGGCCTACGCCCTGGAGGCCGTTCGTCAGATGTGGAAATCGCCGGCCGGGGAGAGGGCCGAAGCGGGGGAAAAGCCGTCCTTTCTGGATGTCTACGGGCGGACCCTGCTGCTGATGGCCGTCACCGGCGTCTGGCTGTTCGCCATGGAGGCGACCGGCTTCATTTTGTCGACGTTCATTTTTCTGCCGGTCGCCGCCTACATTTTCGGCTCCCGGTCCCGCTGGAAGCCGCTGGTTCTGGGCCTGGTCATGCCGCTGATCTTTTACGGGGTGTTCCGGGCCCTCCATTCCCAGCTCCCCCAGGGGCCGGTCGAGGCGCTATTGAGTCATTTGCTCGATTAATTCCACGTCAATCCATCGCATAAAGGAACCGGATGGGCGATATCTTCATCAATTTGTGGCAGGGAACGATCTACGCCTTCTCCCCCATCAACCTGCTGGCCATCGTCATCGGCTACGCCATCGGCGTGATAGCCGGGGCCATTCCCGGGGTCATGGCGGTCACGGCCATGGTGCTGATCCTGCCGTTCACTTTTACCCTGGAGCCCCTGTTCGCCATCGCCCTGCTCATGGGCGCCTACAAGGGCGGGGCCTACGCCGGCTCCATCACCGCCACGCTGGTCAACATCCCGGGGACCCCGGAGGCGGCCGCCACGGCCCTGGACAGCTACCCCATGAGCCAGCGGGGCGAACAACAGCGCGCCCTGGAGCTGGCCCTGTGGGCCTCGGTCATCGGCGGGACGATCTCCAACCTGCTGCTGATCTTCACCGCCCCGCCCCTGGCCGAGGTGGCCCTGCTGCTGGGGCCGGCCGAGATCGCGGCGCTGATCCTCTTTTCCCTCACCGCCGTCATCACCCTGCTGGGCGACAGCCTTCTGGACATCTGGAAAGGGTTCATCTCCATCACTCTGGGGTTGATGCTGGCCGTGATCGGCCTGGACAACATGTCGGCCACCCGGCGCTATGTCTTCGGCTTCGAGGATCTGGACAGCGGGGTGCCCTTCGTGCTCTGCATCATCGCTTTGCTGGCATTGTCCGAGGTGTTCATTCAATGCGAGCGGGTCAGGCAACTGCACATCGAACAGGGGTTCAAGGGCGTCAAACCGATCCCCTACACCTGGCCCCAACGCTGGAAGGATTTCAAATTCTGCCTCAAGGATTTGATCCGGTCGTCTTTCCTCGGCTCGCTGCTGGGCGCCTTGCCGGGGATCGGGGCCACCACCACCGCCTTTGTCTGCTACGGAGAGGCTCGGCGGTCGGCCAAAAAAGACAACCGCTTCGGCCAGGGCGACCCCCGGGGCATCGCCGCCCCGGAGGCGGGCAACAACGCCGTGGCCGCCTCGTCGCTGATTCCCCTGGTCACCCTGGGGATTCCGGGCAGCGTGGCCGCGGCGGTCATGTACGGGGCGTTCATGATCCAGGGCATGATTCCCGGTCCTATGCTGATGCAGGAACGGCCCGAGGTGATCTACGGCCTCTTTGTCCTGCTCGTCCTCACCGACTTCATCGGGGCCTTCATGGTGGCCCTGCCTTTTATCTACGTCGTCCGGCGACTCCTTCGCAGGCTGGATTTCTCCCTGTTTTTTCCCGGCGTGATGGCCTGTTGCGTGGTGGGGGTCTATTCGGAAGAGTTCAACGTCTTCCATCTGCGCCTGTTCTTCATCCTCGGCGTTCTGGGCTACCTGATGCGCAAAAACGGCTTCAGCATTCCGCCGTTCATCCTGGCCTTCATCCTGGGGCCGATCCTGGAGCGGAACACCCGGACCGCTCTGCTCATCGGCGGCGGCAGCCTGGAGGTGTTCTACACCAGCAAGGTGGCCATGATCCTGCTGATCCTGGCCGTTGCGTCGCTGGTCTGGGCGTTGTGGCGCAAGGCGAGGGGAGCGGAGTCCGCCGGCGGGCTGGCCGTGCCGGAGGAGTTCAAGCATTAGGGGGCGGCAATAGGCGTGACCCGCCCGATTTGGCCTTCCGGGCCGGATTTTCGCCGACGATGGCGGTGAGCTGGTGAACGAACCCGTTCAATTCCGCCGCCTGAATCTGGAGTTCCTGGGAAGCGGATGAGGTCTCCTCGGCATCGGCCGCGTTTTGCTGGGTGATTTTATCCATTTCCGCAACCGTCTGGTTGATCTGTTCGATCCCGTCCGCCTGTTGTTTGGCGGATGCCGCGATTTCAGAAATCATTTCCGCGACCTTTTTTGAACCGGCGTCGATCTCCCCAAAGGCGTCTTTGGTTTTCCGCGCCAACGCGGCGCCGCCGTCGACCTTGCCGACGATCTCGCCGATGAGTTCGCCGGTGTGGGCCGAGGCCTCCGACGCCCGCAGCGCCAGATTCCGCACTTCTTCCGCCACCACCGCGAAACCCGCCCCCGATTCGCCCGCCCTGGCCGCCTCGACGGCCGCGTTCAGGGCCAGCAAATTGGTTTGAAAGGCGATGCCGTCGATGGTCTGGACGATGTTGCGGGCCTCCTTGCTGCTCGAGGCGATGTCCGACATCGAGGCGGTCAGATCGGAGACGATCCGATTGGACCGGTCGACGGCCTCGCTGGTCTTCCGGATGAGCGAATTGGCGTCATGGGCTTTTTGGGCGTCCTGATGGATCATGGCCGATATCTCCTCGAGAGAGGAGGACGATTCCTCCAGGGAGGCGGCCTGCTCGGACGATCCATTGGCCAGGGTCCGGCTGGCCGATTCGAAATGGTTCGACGACGCTCTCAGGGACGCCGCGCTTTGGGCGAGACCCCGGGCGACCGTCTGGATCGGTTTCGACAGGTAGCCGCTCAACAAAAAGCCAAGGAGGACGGCGAGGGTCGTTCCCATGGCCATAAAGCCCAGGACGATAGTTTTGGACCGGTTGACGCTTTGCGCCATGCGTTGGTTCTTGGCATCGACGGCTTGGTGATGCGCGGTGGTCATTTGGTCGATGATGGTCGAAACCGCCGCGTAATTTTCGGATATCCGGTCTTTTTCAAAAGCGTTCATCCGCCGGTAGAGCTGGACGGGCGCCGCGATCTGCTCCTCGATGGATTCGATGACCGTCGCCATGTCCACCATTTCGGGGATCAGTTGGTTGGCGAAAATCATCTTTATTGCGAATTGAACCGATGTTTCCCCAATGGATTCGGAATAAGATCGGATGGTCTGGGCGGACGACATCAGGGATTCGGCGGTGACCGTCAACACCTGAATCTTCTCGTTCAAGGCGTCGCTATTGCTGGTAAATCCCTTCAGCCGCCGTCCGATGGCGGTCTCCGCCAGGCTGGTGGGGATCGAAATTTCGGTTTCGTTGAAAACGTCCGTGATCATCTGGAACAACCATTCGTTGAGCGCGTTTTCAATCCGGTTGATCCGGATATTCGCGCCCGCCGGATCGATGATTTGGGTGTCCAGAAGGGATCGGGCGTACCCGAGGTATTCGTCCACGGACGCGTTCATCGCCTCCAGCGCGGGGCCGAGGGATTGGAAGGCCGCTTTTTCCGACCCGCTTTTCGGCAGGGCGCCGTAGAT
This sequence comes from Desulfobacteraceae bacterium, assembly GCA_011390065.1. Taxonomy (GTDB): domain Bacteria; phylum Desulfobacterota; class Desulfobacteria; order Desulfobacterales; family JAABSP01; genus JAABTD01. The sequence goes on along the minus strand of JAABTD010000049.1, from coordinate 19,934 downwards.
GTCCAGGTTGCGCCGGATCTGTCGCCGGGCGGATTCGATGCGGGTGAACTGGGCCTCCATGACGTCCACGGTTTGATTCGGGTTCAAAAGGGATTTGAGGGCGGCTTCCGTGTCGAGCAAGGCCAGGTTGATGTCGTTGACTGCTTCGACCCCGGGCATCCGGACGGCTTCGACCGCGTCGAGATGCCGGTGGAGCTGGTTCATGCCCCGCCAGCCGGTGAATCCGATTGCCAGCACAATGACGGCCGCGGCCATGAATCCGCTGATCAGTTTGGTTCTTAGTTTCATTTTGGTTCCTCTTTCAGGCGCAATGATGCGCTGTTTTGACTGCTTCGGCTATGGGCCGCTGTTGATCCCGTTTTTTCCGGAAGGATGTCCGCGCCTGGGTCGAACTTGCCGCAGCCGGAGTTCCGACCCCGTGCAATCTCTCTGCGTCTGGTTGGATGAACGCCTCCCAAGACGACCATGCAATAGCGCATCGGGGTGGGGCATGTCAACTTGGGGACCTCACCGGCATGCCGTCGATGGGGGGATTCCGAGAGGATGATTGCCCGAACCAGAATCAAAACATCCTATCGTCTTTTTTCATGGGGCCTGGGCAAAGACGAAATCATTCGCTCCAGGCCGATGGTCGACATGAGAAGCCGGAACAGGCCGACGTAGTCTGATTGAGCGTGGTCGATAAGATTGCAGCCGGGTGGCGCGGGGTCGGGGATGTGGAAGGCTTGAGGATTATTTGCACAAGATGGCCCGAATGGCGTTCAAAAGAGATGACTGATCCGTCTCTGCGGGGGTCCCAAGCGTTTTAAGAACGAGCCTTTTCTCGACCGTGGTGAACACGGGTTTGATAACAGAGGGATTCTGGAGCCCGGCACCCTGCCAAAGACGGATCGTTACATCCCCGAAATACGCCGCTGATCCCTTTTGGCTGGTCACCGCCATGATAACGATATCCGGTCTCTGGCGGTTATAAGCGAATGAACTGACGACGGCGGCGGGCCGTTTCTTTGAGGCGGTTTGATCCGTAAAAGGGAAAGGAACTATGACAATATCGCCGAAATTAGGGCTGGTCGTAAACGTCGTCTTCCGGGTTGTTCCAAATGTCGGCGAAAGATGGTTCCGCCAGTTTTTCGGCGGCGCGAATGTGCGCCAGATCCTGTTCTTTTTGGTTTAACTTTTTAAGGCCGTACTCCTCAAAGATTGCCGAAAAAAACAAGAAAATTTTTTAGATGAATCCTAACCATAAGAAATAGCTTGGCATTTCAACAAAATTTTGGATACTCAACTTTCGAATAGCACGAGCATTGAGTTGCGGGCGACGCCCGCGTTATAGTTTATATGGGTGCAATCGAAATTCAACTTCGTATAGTTGTAGCGCTACATTATTCAATGGTTTTAGAGCATACCGGATGGATTCATCCGCTTGGTGGGCAATGACCAATCCCTCAACGGTCTCATTGGGAACTGCAAGGTGTTCCCCCACCCAGCCGATATAGCGTAAAATTTGCCCAACTGTGGAGTCACTGGACTGATTACGTTTGAGTTCAATGACTAACCATCGAGGGGCTGACCGATGCTTTGCCAACAGATCAATTCTTCCGATACTGCAAGGATATTCATATCCGGCTTCTTCATCGCCCGGCTCGGCATAAATGGACCACTCTTTTCCTAACGAGAGATGATTCCAATTGTCCCGCAAAAATTCGTGAAGATGGCGTTCAAGGCCAAACCGTTGCGAAGCATCAGGTTCTGTTCCCCCATCTACTATCACCTCCCCGCCGTCCCCCTCAACCCCTTTAATAAGGGAGGTTTTTTGAATGGTCCACCACAATATATCGATCGTCCACAGGTCGATTCTGGTGTGGTGGGTAATTTCCTGAAAAATAGTGTTAATTCTGGCATAGCGCGTGCCGAAGGAATCGCCTCTGGCAAATTGCGGCCAAAGATTCAGAATTTTGAGCGCCCCTTCGGAGGTATTGTTCCAGACGCCATATTTCTCTGGAGAAGCAATCAGTAGAATAGCCGTGATAATCGCCTTTCCCATGCCATGAATTGATGTGACTACGTCATCCAACCTCTGCTGAATATCGCGCTCTTCATCAATTAGGATCGTCAGTGCTGTCCGTAGGGCAGGCATATCCGCGCAAATTTTCGGTCCCATTCGATGCAGACCACTCCAATGCTTATTGTTCTCGAAACGGAGAAACTCTTTAAACTCTTGTTCGGTGATATTTCCGACGTTCTGAGGCGAAAAGACGGGTTGAAAACGAGCGAGTACTTCGTCACGAGGTTCCATGATCGCGTGTAAAATGTCGTTTTTCTCTGTTTTTAGCTTGACAAATTGCGTTTTCAATAGCGTTATCGCGCTTTCCATATCAGGGTGCATGCGATAGCCTCCTGTTTTCTTCTCTGTTTACCCCTTGTTGTCCAAGTCCATAGGGGAATCGTCTACAACACATGGCTGCGCCACCATCATATTTTGTGTTCCGATAAACTCATTTTCGAGTACGAGTTCCCCACCTTCAAGAATCATTTCAACAACTTCTTTCAGATTCCTGTTTAATTCATCCAAACTCTCAGCTTGAGAATGAGCCCCTGGAAATCCGGGGATATAGCCAACATAAAGTCCTGTCTCGTTGCATCTTTCAATGACGGCGGTATGTGTTTTCATGGGATGGTTCCTGAATGAGCGCGCCCAGACTGGGTTTCCAGCATCAAAAATATGGAGATATCGCCTGGCGGCGCAGTTATCTTTGAAGTTCATGGGGCCAGTTGACTTCGTATTTTGGCTAACATGCTGAATTAAAATATAGTGTAGGTCGTTGCAAAAGAGCTGCACCCATACGGTTTGCCGTAATCGTGCTGATAGGTCATCATGCCCTTGTCGAAAACCTTCGTGCCCGCGACGATGGGATGGATGCGGTAGATCATGGTCGGTTCCCCCTTTTCAGAACAGTCTTTTCAACCCAAAAGTTTGCGTGATTCTACCGCAAAAACGGCGGTCTGGTCAAAGGGAATATGAGCAATCTCTATTTCTTGACGATTTGCCGTGCTTGGCTTAAACTGTCTTGAAAGGTAGAGGCCATGCACGAATCCATATTGAACCATCCCCTTATTTCCGAGCGGTATTTTTTCCCCCGTAAAGCCCGGTTTCCCGACCCCTTCTGGGTCGAATGCGGCAACGAGGTCCGCCTTGGCTGTTATTACCGGCAGGGCCATCCCGGGGGCAAAACCATCGTCCATTTTCACGGCAACGGCGAAATCGTTTCGGATTATATGACCGACTTCGCGGCCGTCATCGACAGCATGGGGTACAACTGTTTTCTGGCCGAGTACCGGGGATACGGCATGTCCACCGGCACGCCGGCCATGGTTGACATGTTGTGGGATGTGGAACAGGTCATCCGCGCCATCAACGAGCCGCCCGAGAACCTGATCCTGTTCGGCCGTTCATTGGGATCCATCTACGCCATCCACGGGGCGTGGCGATTTCCAAAGGTGGCCGGCCTGATCCTGGAAAGCGGCATCGCCAACCCCCTGGAGCGCCTTCTGATCCGGGTCCATCCCGAGGAGATCGGCGCCACCGCCGAACGCATGGCCAACGCCATCAACCAGTACATCAGCAACGGCTACAAACTGGCCTATTACGAAGGCCCGATGTTGATCCTCCACACCAAATTCGACGGCCTGGTGGATGTCTCCCATGCCCATCTGCTGTACCGGTGGTCCTGCGGACCGGCGACGCTCAAAATTTTTGACCAAGGCGACCACAACACCATCCTCCAGGTCAATTCCCATGCGTATTACAAGGCGCTTCAGGGGTTTTTGAGAGAAAATGGCATTTGAGGAATCAGGGCGCGTCGGCCGTTTCGGAGCGTATCTGTAGAAGGGGAGCGGGGCTTTTTTCGGATGAGACGAAAAGGGTTTGTCCATCGAGGGCGAAGCAGGCCCCTTCGGCCTGGGGAAGGGGCGGGAGGATAATGGTTTTCGGAGAGCGGCGGAAGACGTCGGCCCAGGGTTCTCCGGCCAGACGGCTGAACAGGTAGACGTTTTTGTAGGTGAGCACCAGGGCCATGGACCCGTCAGACGCAACATCCATGGCGGTGACCATGTCGGCATAGCCGCCCAGAAAGGGGCTGGTTCCCCGTTCCATCAGATTCGGCCTGGGAAGACCCGTCGCGTCGCTCACTTTCCAAGCCATCTGGACGGCCTCGTCGCCGGGGGCAAGGGGAAGGGTGTAGAAGGCCGGGGGGATGTCGCGCTTGGAGATCAACAGTATTTTGCCGGCCGCCTCGTCCACCGCCACCGCCTCGCAGTCCCGGGGGCCGTCTTCATACTGAAAGCGAATGGTCCAGGCCACCGGAACGGGGAGGGGATGCCGGGGAACCGGCGTCTGGACGCGCGGTTCCCGTACCACGTACAGGGTCGAGTAGCGCCATGATCCAAGGTTGTCCCCCACGTCGGCGATCAGCAGGTAGGAGACGCCGTCCTTCCGGAAAGCGGCGATATCTTCCCAGTCCCGGTTTTTTGCGCCATTGACGCGAAACGTCCCCAGATGCTCACCGGTTTTCCCCACGGCAAAGAGCAGCGGCGCTCCTCCGCTGTCGTTGAAGGTCCAGAGCACATCCGGATCGATCCGTGAGGCGGCCAGCCCGCTTGATTCGTCGATGTCCGGGTGTTCCATCTGCCCCGATGTGACGGGGGCGTCATGAAGGGTCTGGGCCAGTTGGGCCGCGCTGTCGTATCCCGCGCAACTGGTCAGGAGGATGATGAGCGCGGCCAGGGCGAATTTTTGTTGGCGCTTCCCGCCCATTACAGCGTGATCCGCGTACCGAGCGTCTCGAGAAATTTGGCCAGCCATGCCGGATGGGCCGGCCAGGCGGGAGCGGTGACCAGATTGCCGTCAACGTGGGCCTGGTCTACCGGAATGTCCATAAACTTGCCGCCGGCGGCGGTCACGTCCGGTCCCACTGCGGGGTAACCGGAACAGCTTCTGCCTTCCAACACGCCTGCGGCTGCCAGCACCTGGGCGCCGTGGCAGACGGCGGCGATGGGTTTGCCAGCCGAGGCGAAATGGCGCACCATCTCCAGAACCTTGTCGTTGAGCCGGATATATTCCGGCGCCCGGCCGCCGGGGATGACCAGTGCATCGTAATCTTCGGCCTTGATATCGGCAAAGGCCGCGTTGAGGGTGAAATTATGGCCGGGTTTTTCGGAATAGGTCTGATCCCCCTCGAAATCATGGACCGCCGTGCGAACGATGTCTCCGGCCTTCTTGTCGGGGCAGACGGCATGGACCGCGTGGCCCGTCATCTGCAGCGCCTGAAACGGCACCATGACCTCGTAATCTTCCACGAAATCGCCCACCAGCATCAGAATCTTTTTTGCGCCCATAACACGCTCCTTTTTGTGTGATTGCAGTTGGCAATTGTCCCGCTTGTCGGCGTCAATGGTAAAGCCGCGGGGCGGTGAAGTCAAGGGGTAAGACGAAAGCAGGAGAAAAGGCCCCTCTCCTCCTGGCGGGATTCGCCTGTTGAGGAGAGGGGCGTGATTCGGAAAAGAGCCATTGCGTAGAACTGCGGGGGAACGTCGGGAAGGGGGTTACAGGCGTTTCTGATCGCCGCAGGTGCGGCATTTCCATCCCACCCGGATGGCGGCGGGGTGAAGGGAGGCGATGCCGCAGGATGCGTTCCAGGACCGGACCTCCTCCCAACGGGTGTTCCGGCGACAGGCGCCGCAGTAATTCTCCATGGTTTTGGGTTCGCCGGCTCTTTGGGAAGAGATTTCCGTTGAGAAAAAATTTTCTTCCGCCATCCGGCGGTTTGGCGCTTCGGCTTGTTTGCTGCCCTTCGATGGGGTCAATGTCTGCATGATGATATCCTCCGGTATGAAAATAAAATCCCGTGACAACCACAGGATGGTTCAAGACAAAGAAGTTCAGGAATGCAATATGTTTGCCAGTCTGAAATCCACCGGAATTCTATACGTTAGAAGGGCGCGGAGCGAATTGCATCGGAATGCGGGGTTCCGAAAATTCCTGATGAGATCGGGGATGCAGGGCTGTCAGGGCATAACGCTCCGATAACATTAGGCGTTAAGAGAACGGCCAGGATCGGGACGGGCGGTTCCCGTCATCGGAATACGCAGTTCCGGATCCTCAGCCGGTTCAGGCGGAGGCGTTGCCGCGGATAATCCGGATGAGGGCGGTTTCCAGGATGATCCTGGGATTCTGGCCCGTGGATTTGAGCCGCCGGTCCGCGTCGCTCAACAGTTCAAGGGCATCGAAGAGTTCCGGGGTGGTGAAGCGTTCGGCCCGTTGCAGGAGCAGGTAAACAGGGTAGGGGCTTTTCTGGTTTTTGAGGATGGTCAGGTCGCTGGACGGCGCGGCGGCCTGGCGGCCCGCCTTTCCCTCTTTTTCGGGGGCGAGCTGTTTCTCCCAGTCGGCCAGGGTTTCTCCCAGCTCAGCGTCATAGGCCTTGAGAGCGGGGATCACGGCGCTTTGAAACGCATGGTAGGGCAGGCCCTTTTTCCAGGCCTTGCCGTGGGGACTTTCCAGAAAAGCCCGCATCACCAGCAGGCGGCGGATCTGGTTGACGGCGGCGGCCAGGATCTGGAGCGGAACGAGCCCGGCCGTGAGCAGGGAATCGATGAAAAACAACGCCTGGTCGAGGTTCCGGTCGGCGATGGCGCCGGTCAGCTCGTAAATGGGGTCCTGACGGGTCCGCTTCAGGACGGCGTCCACGTCCGCCGCGGTGATCCGGTCCCGGTCGCCCACGAACTGGATCAGCTTTTCGAGGCTGCTGGCAAAGGTTCGCAGGTCGAAACCGATCCGCTGGACCATGGCCGCGTGGGCCGCCGGCTCCAGCCGTTTTCCACTGTCCGCGAGAAGGGTCTTCTCCCGGTCCCTCAAAATGGCGTCCTGAGCCTCTTTGTCGGCTTTTCGCGCTCCCCGGGGCGTCGAGCAGTCCACCACTGTCCCCGCAGCGGCGATGGCTTTGTACAGACCCCGGCGCCGGTCCACCATGTCCGTGGCGATGATGAGGCAGTGGTTCTCGGGAAATCCCTTTTCCACAGCCTTCTGGAGATCCTGGCTCTGATCCTTGGGGGCGGCGGGGGAGAGCTGTTTGTCCCGGCAGTGGTCGATGATCGGGTCCAGCCACGCGCCGTCCCGGAGAAGGTCGGCATCCCCTTTGAGACGATCTTCCCGCGTTTCCGGCTCGGAGACATCCTCCAGCGTCAGGCCCAGGAGGCCCAGGAGGCTTAAGAAAAAGCGGGCGGCTTTTGGGATGTTTTTTTCATCAAAGGCGTCCCGGGCCTTCTGGAGGAATGTCCCCGCGTCCTGCTTCGCGTAGAAGATGCGGGAATCGGGCAGGGCTACGACTTTGGCGCCCGGCATCAGGGAGAAGGTGTTGATCAGTTCCAGGGCCGTATAGACGTTGTCGTCCGTCACCGGCTCGTACTGGAGGCTTTTTTTCCCCCTGGGAACCAGCGCCCCGGCCAGAGCGTCCAGGGCGGTCTTGTAGAGAACCTCTTCGCCGTGGAGAAGGTAAACCGGGGAAAAGCCCTTCTCCCCGGCCTCCCGGAGGTGGACCGCCAGTTCCTTGTAGGGGATTTCAGCCATAGCGTCAGCGGTCCCGGATCCGGGTCCTCCGGGAAAGGTAGATGAGCATGATCACGGCCAGGAGGCCCATGAGGCCCCCGATGGTCTGGGAGACGGTGAACCGGTCCAGGATCAGCTCTCCCCGGAAATCGCCGCGGAAGGTTTCGATGATGGATCGGGTGACGCCGTAAAGGAGCGCGTAAAGCCAGAAGATCTGGCCGTGGAACCGTTTCCGCTTTCGCAGTCCCCACAGGATGGCGAAAATGGCCAGGTTGTTGACGGCGGAATAAAGCTGGGTGGGGTGCAGCGGCGCCCCGGTGGGCGCCAGACTTTCGGGGTGGTGAAAGGTGATGGCCCAGGGAAGGCGGCAGACTTCGCCGTAGCAGCATCCCGCAAAAAAGCAGCCCAGGCGACCCAGAAAATGGCCGAAAACCCCGGCGGGCGCCAGCAGGTCCACAGTCCGCCACAGCGGCATCCGGTGGTAGTGCATATAGGCCGCCGCCGTCAGAAGGGCGCCGATGAACCCGCCGTAGAAGACCAGACCGCCGTTCCAGATCCGGAAAATTTCCAGGGGATCTTTCATAAACGCTTCCGGTGCGGTGATCACGTAAAACAGCCGGGAGCCGACAATGGCGGCGATGAGGATGAAAAAGCACAGGTCGGTGATCCGTTCAGGGGATTCGCCCACCCGCCGGGCCTCTTTTTTGGCGATGGCGATGCCCGACAGAAACCCCAGAGCGATGAAAAGACCATAGGTGTAAAGGGAGACGTTGCCGAATTGGAACAGAACAGGATACATCGATCACCCGCTTACGCTATTCGGGAAGTTTGTTGAACAGGATGTGGAGGGCGAAGATGGCCACCCCCACGGTGATTGCGCTGTCGGCCACATTGAACGCCGGCCAGTGGTAGGGACCGATGTAAAAAAGGAGGAAATCGACCACGATGCCGAATCGCAGCCGGTCGATGAGGTTGCCGATGGCCCCTCCGAAAATGAGAGCAAATCCGGCCGACAGCCAGCCATAGGCCCTCGGGGTCTGGAAGTAGAAATAGAGCACCACGATGGATGCAACGCCTGAGACCGCCAGAAACAGCGTTTTCCGTAGAAAAGGGCTCTGGTCGGCCAGCAGGCCGAAGGCCCCGCCGGGATTGTGGATGTGGGTGATGTTGAAAAATCCCGGAATCACCTGAATGCTGTCGTACAGCGGGAGCCATCGGAGGATCAGGGACTTGGTGACCTGATCCAGAACAATGATGAGACCGGCGACGGCTGCCAGGCGCAGGATTTTCCAGAGTGCGGGCCGGGGCCCCCCGGCGATCCCGCCGGTCTCGGAAGCGGATGCCGGCATAGCTAACCCATGGCGGAGAGAGCGGCTTCGCACCGGTTGCAAATGGTGGGATGCTCGGAACTCCGGCCCACGGTGGGATCATGGACCCAGCACCGCTCGCATTTTTCCACCCCGGAAGGCGCTACCCCGATGATCAGCCCGTCGATCTCGTCGCTCCGATATCCGTCGGCGGGCGGCGTGAGGGAGAGCGTCGCTTCGGATACGATGAACACCGCCCGCAGTTTCCGGGCATAGCGGTTGAGCAGCTCGAACAGGTCCCCTTCGGCATAGAGGGTCACGGCGGCGTCCAGGGAATGGCCGATGGTCTTGGCGGCCCGGGCCGCTTCCAGCGCCCGGCTCACTGCGCCGCGGACCGACAGAAGGGTTTCCCACTGCTTTCCCAGGGCCTCGTCGCGCCAAGCGGGATCTGGCGTGGGAAGCGCCGCGAAGTGAATGCTGTCGGGTTTGCCGGGCGCATCGGGCATGAATCGCCAGATCTCATCGGCGGTGAAGGGGAGCAGTGGGGCCATCAACCGCACCACGGCGTCCAGAATCGTATGGATCGCCGTCTGGGCCGACCGCCGAGCTTCGGAGGCGGGCGGCGAGGTGTAGAGGCGATCTTTAAGGATGTCTAAATAAAACGCCGACAGGTCGAGGGTGCAGTAATTATGAAGCGCATGATACAGCACATGGAACTCATATCGGTCATAGGCCCGCTGCCCTTTTTCCACCAGGACCGCCAGCCGGTGGAGGGCGTAGCGGTCGATATCCGCCATGGCCTCCCGGTCGACGGCGTCGGCTGCCGGATCGAAATCGGAGAGATTGCCCAGCATGAACCGGCAGGTGTTGCGAATGCGTCGATAGGCATCGGAAAGCTGTTTGAGAATGTTGTCCGAAATGCGGATGTCGTCCCGATAGTCCGAGGCGGAGACCCACAATCGGAGGATCTCGGCGCCGTATCGGTCGATGACCTTTTTGGGCGCGACCACGTTGCCGACGGATTTGGACATCTTCCGGCCGGCTTCATCCACCACGAATCCGTGGGTGAGCACCGCCTCGTAAGGGGCCCTGCCCCGGCCGCCCACGGCGGTGAGCAGCGAGGAATGGAACCACCCCCGATGCTGGTCGCTGCCCTCCAGATAGAGATCGGCGGGCCATTTCAAATAGTCCCGGGCCTCCAGCACGGCCGCATGGCTGACGCCGGAGTCAAACCAGACGTCCAGGATGTCGGTCTCCTTGACGAAATCCGCCGATCCGCAGGCGCCGCAGACGGTTCCGGGGGGCAGGAGGTCTTTGGCCTCCCGTTCCAGCCAGACGTCGGCGCCGTGTTCTTTGAACAGATGGTAGACGTGATCCACGGTCTTTTCGTTGACCATGAGGCCGCCGCATTTTTCACAATAAAATACCGTGATGGGCACGCCCCAGGCCCGCTGCCTGGAGACGCACCAGTCGGGCCGGTTTTCGATCATCCCGTAAATGCGCTCCCGGCCCCATTTGGGAATCCACTGGACCCGGTCGATCTCCCGGAGCGACTTTTCCCGCAGGCCGGTCTTGTCCATGGAGATGAACCACTGGGGGGTGGCCCGGAAAATGACCGGCTGTTTGCAGCGCCAGCAATGAGGGTAGGAGTGGGTCATGGTTTCCTGGGCCAGGAGCGCGCCCCTCTCCTTGATTTTGGCGGTGATGCCGGGGTTGGCGTCGAAGACGAACCGGCCTGCGAAGAACCCCACGTCGTCGCTGAACCGTCCCTCGTCGTCCACGGGGGAATAGATGTCGAGGCCGTATTCGAGTCCCACGTCGTAGTCTTCCCGGCCGTGGCCCGGTGCGGTGTGAACGCAACCGGAGCCGGCTTCCAGGGTCACATGGCCGCCCAGGATGATCAGCGATTCCCGGTCGTAGAGGGGGTGGGCGCACCGTTTCCGTTCCAGATTCCTGGCGGCGATATCCGCGATGACGGCGTAGTCGGCGATGCCGAAGCGCTTCATGCAGTCGTCCACCAGGTCCCGGGCCAGGATCAACACCTCGCCCCCGTCGATTTCCACGGCGGCGTACTCGAAATCGGGGTGGAGGGCGATGGCCAGGTTGGCCGGAATCGTCCAGGGGGTGGTGGTCCAGATGACCACGGAAACCTTCCGGCCGGAGAGGACGGGGGCTGCATCCCCCAGGTCGTCTATGGCCGGGAACTTCACAAAGATGGAGGGCGATGCCTGGTCGAAGTATTCAATCTCGGCTTCGGCCAGGGCCGTGTGGCAGGAACAGCACCAGTGGATCGGTTTTTTGGACCGGAAGAGGCTGCCGTCCAGAGCAAACCCGCCGCATTCCCGGGCGATAATCGCTTCATATTCGTAGGCCATGGTCAGGTAGGGGTTTTCCCACTCCCCCATGACGCCCAGCCGTTTGAATTCTTCCCGTTGAATGTCGACGAACCGCTCCGCATAGGCCCGGCAGCGCTTCCGGACATCCGCCTGGGACATGGTTTTCTTCTGGTCGCCCAGCTCCTTGTCCACGTTGTGCTCAATGGGCAGGCCGTGGCAGTCCCATCCCGGCACGTAGACCGCGTCGAACCCGGCCATCTGCCTGGAGCGGATAATGATGTCCTTGAGGATTTTGTTCAGGGCCGTGCCGATATGAATGTTGCCGTTGGCGTAGGGAGGGCCGTCGTGGAGAATAAACAGGTCGCGCCCTTGCTTTTTGGAGAATGCCCGGATGGCGTGGTAGAGGCCGTCTTCATCCCATTTTGCGATCTGCTCCGGTTCCCGCTTGGCCAGATTGGCCTTCATGGGAAACTTGGTGGCCGGCAGGTTGAGGGTTTTTTTATAATCCATTATATATCCTCCACGATCGGATAGGGCGGCGCCCGGTTGTTAAAAAGGGAAACATTAGACGCAAATCCGCGGAGTGTCAAGGAAATAGAGGCAACGCCGCGCTGACCGCGCCCGGGGCGAGGGCGCAGCGGCAGACCCTGCCATCGGGAGGGGGCCCGACGAGGTTTAGTCGATCTGCCTGATGTTGAGGCTTCTGTCGGGGAACATGGTCATGCCCGGGGCGGTTTTGACCATGGCCGCGCCGTCCCGCCCGTTTAACTTGTCCGAGAAGTCGACCCGATGGCCAAAACGGCTGCTGAGGCTGTGGAGGGAGCCGGCCGGTCCGCCGGCGCCAGGGGGCCGCTCTCCGTCCGGGGACGGGGTGGACCGCCGCAGCGGCGCGCTTCTTTGGATATAGGCCTCCCGGGCAGCGATTTTCTGCTGCACGGAACGGCGGTCCGCCGCAGTCTCTTCCCGGCCGGCGGATGGGGCTTTTGGCGGCGGGGCGGCGGCGAGGTCCGCTTTTCCGGAGGAAGGGGTCGGTCTCTTCTTTTCCTTTTCCGGCGTCTTTTCCGCTGCCGGGGCTTTGACTTCGCCTTCGTCCGGCTGCGGCGTCGACTGGGCGGCGGCAGTCCCGGCCGGTTTTTTCACAGGCGTTTTCGCCGTCGCCGGATCGGGTTTTCCCGCATTGGATTTTTTTGCATCGGGTTTTTCCGCATCCGGTTTTTCCGCATCCGGTTTCTCGGTCGGCGGGGGCGTCGGAATGTCTGAAAAGGATTTGGACGGCAGGCTGAGCTTGTCGGAGACCGTGGTTTCCAGGCGGTCCACCCGCTGATCCAGAACAGCGATTTCTCCGTCGTGGGCCGCCACCTTCTTCTCGATCCCGTCCACTCGGTCGGCTTTGGTTTCTACGACGTCCACCCGGTTGTTGAGCTGATCGACCGATGTCTGGTCGGCCTTATCCGCCACAAGGCTTTTCAGCTCGTCCGGCGGCGGCAGGATGATCTTTTTGACCAGCGGTTTGCCTGGAGAATCATCTGTTTTTTCGGGCATGTTCGTGAACAGGATGACGAGCAGCACTGTCAGAGCGATCAGCCAGACGCCCACGAGAAGGCGGGGCATGATTGTTTTTTTTTTCGAGTCGGCGCCATCGGATTTCCTGGCATCGGCCATGGCTTTTCCTTTCCGATATGGGGGCTTCGGGGAGGGGGGGAGCCCTGTGATTGATATCCTCGGAATTTATAGCAGTTTTGAGCTTAAAGTCAACGGTTTCGTCAACTTTCCGTCTCTGAATGCATTTGACACCCTTCCCTGTAAGTTGATAATGTTGATTTTGAAGATGGGCTCAATCATTCTGATTCAATGGCCGACGAAAAGAGGAAAAGAGACTTGCAGGGAATTCAAATCGACACGCTGCCGCCCTTGCGCGATCCCATCTTGATCGCCGGGTTCAACGGCTGGGGAAATGCACTGGATGTTTCGACCGAAATGGCCGAGTACCTGATCCGGCAGTTCGACGCCGATCTTTTTGCCCGGCTCGACGCCGATGCGTTTTACCGGTATGATGCCAGCCGTCCCGTGGTAAATATCCAGGCGGGAAGTCTGAAAAGCCTCCGGTGGCCCGGAGGAGAATTTTACGGCGCGTTCACCGGTTCCGAAAAAGGGGATCTTCTGGTCCTCCGGGCCGACGAGCCGAACCTCCGCTGGCGCCGGTTCGGCGAGGAGCTTTTCGAACTGTGCCATACCCTCGGGGTCCGGACCATCATTACCTTGGGCAGCATGTACGACCATGTGCTCCATTCTGATCGCCTCATTTCGGGAATGGCCACTAACGACGTCCTTTCCGCCGAACTCCGGGCTGCGGACGTCATGCCTGTTTACTATCAAGGGCCCACCGCCATTCATTCGCTGTTTCAGCTCGAAGGACCCAAGCAGGGGTTCGATTGCATCAGCCTCTGGTGCCACTGCCCGTTTTATCTCGAAAACACCACCCATTTCGGCCTTCTGTCCGAACTGGGTCAGGTGCTGGCGCGCCTGGGCGGCTTTCAACTCGACACATCGGATCTTGAAGCGCAGTGGAACGGACTGCGCATCCGGATTCAGCAACTCATCGAAGAGAATCCCAAGGTCGGAGAGGTCATCGATGAGCTGAAAGAGACTCAGGGTCCCGTCTCCATGGCGGTGAAAAAGGAAGCGGTCAGGGATGAAAAGGTTATCCGGCTGAGGGATTTCCTGGAATGACGGAGGATGAGGGGGCGCCCGTCGCGCGATGGATCAGAAAACGATCGAAGGCCCGCCAGAAACCGTCCTTGACCGGGTCGGTCTCCATCAGGATCTCGTGGCGGGCCCCGGGGATCTCCAGAAAACAGCAGTCGGGCAACTGGCGACAGATGCGTCGCTGGGCCGGAACCGAGACCACGGTCTCTTTTTCGGCGCCGACCATGAGCACGGGAATGGGGATATTGAAGACATAGCCCGGCTGGTTCAGCCGGTCGATGGAATCAAAGGCGGCCCCCAGCCATCCCCAGGTGACCCCGCCCAGGGCCAATCCGGGGTTGCGGACGATTTCCCGCTTGGACCGCAAAAACCCTTCGGGATCAGAGGTCAGTCGGTTTCCGGGAAAACGCTCTTCTTCCAGCACATAATCTCCGGCTCCCGGCACATATGCGCCGGCGAAGCCGGACCGGCGGGCGAGGCGGCACAGGGGTCTGACCAGCCATTTTGGAAAGGGGGCGGTCCGGATGTCGATCATGGGAGAGACCAGGACCAGCTCGTCCGCTCCCTGCGGCCTGCGGTGAAGCCACCGCAGAGCGATGTGCCCCCCCATGGAGTGGGTCAGCAGCATCCGGGGACCGGGGGCTTCGGGGGCGACCACCCGGTCCATGAAAACGGTCAGATCGGCGATGTAGTCTTCATAACTCGCCACATGGCCTTTGTGACGGTTGGGCAGCGGCCGGGTGGAGAGACCCTGACCCCGCCAGTCAAAGCTGTAGACGTTGAGCGCCCGCCGATTGAGGCGACGGATCACCCCCTTGTATTTTTCCATGAATTCGAACCGACCGCTCAACACCACGGCAGATCCGCTGGCGCGGCCCGGCGCCGGCCAGACGCCGTAACGGATGGAGACGCCGTCGGGGGTCGTCAGATAACCAAAAGGGTTCATCGATCCGCTGGTTGACCTCGTTTGCGTTTTCCTCTGTTGTTTCTGTCCCTTCATACCATCTTTTTTTGATTTGGAAAGGAAAAATGGCCCAGCATTCCCATAATTTTGTCGAAGAATACGACGGTCTTGTCGGCTTTGGTCTGGATCGGGAAACGGATGAGCATACGATCATCCACTACCTCCAGAAGTTTGCCGACGACGCCCACATCCAGACCCTGATCAAACGATTGACCGACGAAGAACTGGAAGAGATCTTCAATCTCCTCAACCGGCTCATGAAGCGCCATCTGAGCGAACCGGAATACCACCGCCTGTTCCTGAAAGACGACCATCACCATTAACCCTGCGGAGGCCGCCATGTTCACCGAAACCCAACTCACCCGCTATGCGGACGTTCTCCTGTGGGCCCTCAACACCGCCCGGACCCAACCGTACCGAAAAAACGACGTCATCCTCATCCGCTACGACCGGCCTGCGGTCCGGCTGGCCGAGATCCTTTTCGAACGGGTGCTGAAGGAGGGGATGCATCCCATCCAGCGCATGACCGGCACCCCGGCCATGGAAAAAAGCTTCTACGGGATCGGCGGCGACGACCAGCTGACGTTCATCGGACCGGGCGAAGAGGCGCTGTGCCGCGGCCTCAACGGCAGCATCTTTCTCTATGCTCCCGAATCCATCACCCATCTGAGCGACGTGGATCCGCAGAAGATCGGCAGGACCGCCGTGGCCCGGAAACACCTCCGGGACATTCTCACCCAGCGGGAGGAGACCGGGGATTTCAGCTGGACCCTTTGCGCCTTTCCCACGGATGAACTGGCCGACCACGCCAACCTCTCCAGGGCGGCTTATGCGGAACAGATCGCCAAAGCCTGCTTTCTGGACGCGGCGGCGCCGGTGGACGAGTGGCGGCGGGTCTATGAAAACGCCGTGGAGATCAAAAAATGGCTCAACAGCCTGAAGGTCCGTTCCCTCCACATCGGCTCGGACACCATCGATCTGACAGTGACCCCGGGGCGCCAACGGAAATGGATCGGCCTGTCGGGGCACAACATCCCATCCTTTGAGATCTTCACCTCGCCGGACTGGCGGGGGACCGCCGGCACTTATTTTGCCAACCAGCCTTCCTTTCGGAGCGGTAACTACGTGGAAGGGGTGACCCTGGTCTTCGAAAAGGGCAAGGCTGTGGAGATCCGGGCGGAAAAAGGGGAGCGGTTCACCCGGAAGCAGCTGGCCATGGATGCAGGCGCCGGCCGGGTGGGAGAGTTTTCCCTGACCGACCGCCGGTTTTCCAGGATCGATACCTTCATGGCCAACACCCTTTTCGACGAAAACTATGGCGGCGAATACGGCAACTGCCACCTGGCGGTGGGTTCGTCCTATTCCGACGCCTACGACGGCGACTCCTCCGACCTGACCGACGAGACCAAAAAAGAGCTGGGCTTCAACGACTCGGCCCTCCACTGGGATCTGGTCAACACTGAGAAAAAACAGGTGACGGGAACGCTGACCACGGGGGAAACGGTGGTCATCTATGAGGATGGAGAGTTCAGATACTGACCATCCTGGTGGGTTCAGTTGAAGCAATTCAAAAAAAAGCGGCAAACGCCGGTCGGGCGTTTGCCGCTTTTTTAACAGATCAGCACTGAGACTGATTCAAGCATCAGGTTGGCCATCAGGCCACGTCCTCGTATTCGGCGTCGACCACATCTTCGTCAGCTTTGCCCTGGGAGGCGCCGCGGCCGCCGGCCTGGCCGTAATCCTGCGAACCGCCCTGGGCATGGGCTTCCGGTCCGCCGGCGGACTGGCCGTACATGGCCTGGGCCAGCTTGTGGGACGCCTGGGTCAGGACCTCGGTCTTCGCCTTGATCTCCTCGACATCGTCGCCCTCCATGGCGCGCTTCAGGTCCGCCACAGCGGTTTCGATCTCGCTGCGCGTGGCGCCGTCCACGTTGCCGCCATGGTCCTTGAGGGTCTTTTCCGTTTGATAGATTAGGGAATCGGCCTGGTTGCGGGCTTCGATCCGCTCCCGCTTGCGACGGTCTTCATCCGCATGGGCCTCGGCATCCTTGACCAGTTGGTCGATCTCCCCTTGGCTCAGTCCGCTCGAAGCGGTGATCCGGATCGACTGTTCCTTGCCCGTGGCCTGATCCTTGGCCGACACGTTAACGATGCCGTTGGCGTCGATGTCGAAGGCCACCTCGATCTGCGGCATGCCCCGGGGCGCCGGCGGGATGCCCGTCAGCTCGAACCGGCCCAGGGTCTTGTTGTCCGCCGCCATTTCGCGCTCGCCCTGGAGCACATGGACGGTCACGGCCGGCTGATTGTCTTCGGCCGTGGAGAAAACCTGGCTCTTCCGGGTCGGGATGGTGGTGTTCTTCTCGATGAGTTTGGTCATCACGCCGCCCAGGGTTTCGATGCCCAGGGAGAGCGGGGTCACGTCCAGCAGGAGCACGTCCTTCACGTCGCCCTGGAGCACGCCGCCCTGGATGGCCGCGCCCAGCGCCACCACTTCGTCCGGGTTGACGCCCTTGTTGGGGGCCTTGCCGAAGATCTTGCTGACGCGTTCCTGGACCGCCGGCATCCGGGTCATGCCGCCCACCAGGATCACCTCTTTGACCTCGTCGGCCGATAGCCCGGCGTCCTTCATGGCGGTCTTGCAGGGGCCGTCCAGATTGTCCAGCAGATCACCCACCAGGGCTTCCAGTTTGGACCGGGTCAGCTTGATGTTCAAATGCTTGGGACCGGAGGCGTCCGCCGTGATGAAGGGCAGGTTGATGTCGGTCTCCAGAGAGCTGGACAGTTCCATCTTGGCCTTTTCAGCCGCCTCTTTGAGGCGCTGAAGAGCCATCTTGTCGTTTCTCAGGTCGATGCCCTGGTCCTTGCGGAATTCGTCGGCAAGGTAATCGATGATCCGCAGGTCGAAGTCCTCGCCGCCCAGATGGGTGTCGCCGTGGGTGGACTTCACCTCGAAGACCCCGTCGCCGATCTCCAGGATGGAGATGTCGAAGGTACCGCCGCCCAGGTCGAAGACAGCGATTTTCTCTTCGTTTTTCTTGTCCAGCCCGTAGGCCAGGGAAGCGGCCGTCGGTTCGTTGATGATCCGCTGGACGTTGAGACCGGCGATTTTGCCGGCGTCCTTGGTGGCCTGACGCTGACTGTCGTCGAAATAGGCCGGCACGGTGATGACGGCGTCGGTTACGGTTTCGCCCAGGTAATCCTCGGCCGACTTTTTGATGGCGGCCAGGATATGGGAAGAGACTTCCGCCGGGCTGTAAGTTTTGCCGCGAAGATTGATGCGGACATCCCCGTTGTTGGCCCTTTCAATCTTATAGGGCAGAACCTTTGCATCCTTCTGCACTTCGAGGGAATCGAACTTCCGGCCGATCAGCCGCTTCACGCCAAAAACCGTGTTTTCGGGGTTGGTAATGGCCTGCCGTTTGGCGACTTGACCCACCAGCCGTTCCCCGTTTTCGGAAATCGCCACCACTGAGGGGGTGGTTCGGCCGCCTTCGGGGTTGGTGATCACTTTTGCCTCTCC
This sequence comes from Desulfobacteraceae bacterium, assembly GCA_011390065.1. Classification (GTDB taxonomy): domain Bacteria; phylum Desulfobacterota; class Desulfobacteria; order Desulfobacterales; family JAABSP01; genus JAABTD01. The sequence continues at coordinate 1,501 of JAABTD010000049.1, read as the reverse complement.
GCCTTCCATGATCGAAACACAGGAATTCGTGGTTCCCAGATCGATACCGATTGTTTTGCTCATATTGCTGCCTCCTTAAAGCTGTTGTTGCTTTATATTTTGATCGTAGTCAAAAACCATAAAGGGATTGCCGGCAAAGGAAAAAATATAGATAAACATTTGATTTATTGCCGCTTAATCCGCGTTTGATATAAAGAATAAACAGCTTTCCGAATTCGTCAAGGGGAGCAAATGAATTTTTGGCACGTTTTTTGTAAATAGATTTTTCCGCTTCAGGCGTTTCCGTAGCGGCGGATATTCCGGATGGTTTCGCTGAACCAGATCGGCAGGGCGACGGCGATCCACATCTCGTTGTTGGAGCCGGTCTCAGGCGGGTTGGATGGACAGAATGAAAAGAAGGGATCGAATCGGGGCGGAACGGCGGCAAGGGGGTCGGCCATGGGACAAGAGGGGGCGACGGTCAGTCGCTCCCGGGAGCAGACCTCAGACAAACAGGTCTGAAGGTCCGAGCCCGGGACGAAATAATTGTTTCCGAGGCGCAGGGGAGTGTAATCCTCCCGGCGCCAGGCCGATCCTTCCGTGACCGCAATGCCCTCCACCGGCAGTTTTCGGGCGCGGAGGGCGTCGATGCGGCCCGTATCGGTCTTCCGGAAGCGGGCCGCAATGAGGGGCGGGGTGCGGACATTTTTGGTCGGGCGACGGTCCTGGCTGAAGACCGTACGACGGACGGTCCAGCAGGGGTCGTTGCAGCGGCGGATCAGCGCATCCAGGATCGTTGCCTCCGATGCGTCCGCCGGCCACCGCGCCGTCTCGACGAGCCGGTAATGCCGCTTGAGGTTTTTCAGGCGCTTTTCCAGAATCGCGATGTGGGCGCCGCCGGTTCCTGCATTCCAGTTGAGCCCGATCAGAAACATGGTCTCTTTGCCTCGATCGCCGTGGTTAGTTTTCTTCAGCAGTCTCCTGGTCGCCGTTGATGCGGTTCCGGAGCTTCTGGGAGCATTTGAACCGGACCACCCGGCGCGGTTCCAGCATCATCACGTCTCCGGTGGCCGGGTTCCGTCCGCGGCGTTCTTTTTTTTCGTTGACGTAGAATTTCCCGAACCCGCGGATCAATACGGACTCTCCCTCTTCCATGGTCCTCTTGAGGATTTCCAACAGCGTTTCCACGATCTCGAAGCATCGCTTGCCGGGGAGCCCGAGTTCATTCTGCACGGCATCCACCATGTCCTTTTTCGTCAGCGTCATCTTCCTTCCTTTCCCAGTGTTTGAGGTCGTGCTTTTATTGAACGCTTTCCGTTTCGGCCGAGACATATTAAACGTATTTAACCGGAATTGCAAGCGGTACATCATTTTTAACCTGGGGTCCCCAGAACGAATTCCGCTTGGACCGGCGGCCGAAAATGCAAATGGCCGGGGAGGTCTTCCCCGACCATTGCATTAAACCCAGGCAGCGGCGAGCGGCCCGGGATTTATGGCGCCGTGTTGATTAATACATGTCGTC
>JAABTD010000048.1 GCA_011390065.1 Desulfobacteraceae bacterium | reverse complement strand
CGCCTCCGATACGGTGCTGGAAGTTGTCAGGGATTTTGAAGACGGCGTAGGTTTTGCCGAAATCAAAGACCGGACCGGCTTCGGAGAGAAGAAACTTCGCAACATCATCTATCGGCTCAACGACCTCGGAAAGATCGAACGCAAAAGCCGCGGCGTCTACTGGGCCCCCAAAGGGAGTGAGGAAGAGGATCAAACGTCATCAGGGGGTGTTTTGACATGAAATTGTATACGGACCCGAACAATCCGGGGATCGGGGAGGGCGACGCCATCGGCGACTATGTGGTGGAAAGAGCCGCCCGCCTTCCTCATATCAATTCTTTTTTTTACGAACTGATTCACCGCAAGACCGGGGCGCGGCACGCCCACATCAGCAACCAGGACGCGGAGAACACCTTTTCCGTGGCCTTCAAGACGGTGCCCAGAGATTCCACAGGGGTGGCCCACATTCTGGAACACACCGTTTTGTGCGGTTCCCGGAAATATCCGGTTCGAGACCCCTTTTTTTCGATGATCAACCGCAGCCTTTCCACCTTCATGAACGCCTTCACCGCTTCCGACTGGACCATGTACCCCTTTTCCACCCAGAACCGGAAGGATTTCTACAATCTCATGGACGTTTACCTGGATGCGGCCTTCTATCCCCGGATCGACCGGCTCAGCTTCCGGCAGGAAGGTCACCGCCTCGAAATCGAGTCGCACCCCGGCGTGAACGGCGGGGACAATCAACTGGTGTATAAAGGCGTGGTCTACAATGAGATGAAGGGCGCCATGTCTTCTCCGGATCAGGTGATGGGCCGCGGCCTCATGAAGGCGCTCTACCCCGACACGACCTACGGCAACAATTCCGGCGGCGATCCTGCGGAGATCCCCACCCTGACCTGGGAGGGGTTGCGCCATTTCCATCAGATCCATTATCATCCCAGCAACGCGTTCTTCTATACCTACGGCAGCCTCCCCCTTGCGGACCATCTGGCGGTGATCCAGGAGAAAATCCTCAACCATTTCAGTCGGATAGATCCCGGCACGGCGGTCCATCCCCAGCCGCGGTTTCAGGAGCCCAGAACCGCAACATTCGCTTATCCGCTGGCCGAAAATGAATCTCCCGAAAAAAAGAATCAGGTGTGCCTGGCCTGGTTGACGGCCGACATTCATGAGGCTTTCGAGGTGCTGGCCCTCGAATTGATGGAGGGCATCCTTCTGGGGAACGCGGCCGCACCATTGAGAAAGGCGCTGATCGATTCGGGCCTCGGCTCGTCGCTTTCAGACGGCACGGGATTCGTATCGGACCATCGGGACACCCTGTTCGCCGCCGGCCTGAAAGATGTGGCGCTGGCCGATGGCGACCGGATCGCCGCCATTGTCATGGACACCTTGTCGGAACTGGCTGAAAAGGGGATTGATCCGCGCCTCATTGAATCGGCCATTCATCAGATCGAGTTCCACAGAAAGGAGATCACCAACACGCCGTATCCCTATGGTCTCAAGCTGTTTCTCTCCTTCTGCGGCCCTTGGTTCCACGGCGGCGATCCCGTTCGCGTCCTCCGTTTCGACCAGGATCTCAGGGAGATTCGGGCGGCGTTGGACAAAGGGTTTTTCTTTGAAGAACGGATCCGGACCCATTTTCTGGACAATCCCCACCGGGTTCGGTTTCAACTGACGCCCGACCAGACCCTGGAGCGTCGGGAAAACGAACGGGTGCGGGCGGAGTTGGACCGGATCAAAGCGGGATTGTCGCCCCAGGAGATCCGCCAGATTGAGGCGGACGCCGAGGCCCTGGAAAAACTTCAGTCTTCCGAGGAAGATCTGTCGTCGCTGCCGACCCTGGCCCTTTCGGACATCCCGGCCGATGTGCCGTCTGTGACGAAAACCGCTGTCTATGACGAGATGAACGCGGTTCTCTACGAGCAGCCCACCTCCGGGATTTTTTACTTCTCCGCCGCCGCCGGCGCCGGCGCCCTGGAACGGCGGATGCTGCCCATGGTCCCCTTTTTCTGCTACGCCGTCACCCGCATCGGGACGTCTCTGAGGGATTACACGGAAATGGCCCGGGAGATCGCGACCTATACCGGCGGCATGGGGGTTTCGGCCCATTCCAGAACCCGGTTCGACGCCGACGGCAGCCCTCTGCCCTTTGTTGCGTTCAACGGAAAATGCCTGTCCCGGAATGTGGAGAAGATGTTCTCTCTGATTCGGGAACTGCTCTGCGAATACGATCTGTCCGATCTGAAACGGCTCAAGAGTCTGCTGGTGGAGTTCAAGGCCGGCCTGGAGTCGATGGTCGTCCACAACGGTCACCGGCTGGCTATCGGCCTTTCTGCGCGCAATTTTTCCCCGACCCACGCCCTGAACGAGATCTGGAACGGGGTCCACCAGTTGAAAATGATCAAGGCGGTCGCTGCAGACCTGTCAGAGCCCGGTCTCGAAGCCGTGGCCTCGGATCTGAAGGCCATCGGGCGGCGTCTCTTTCATCGGAACAATATTCGGATGGCCCTTATCGGCGAGACCGACGTCCTTCCGTCCGCGGTGAACGCCGCGGCCCTTCTGCAGGGGGCATTGGACGCGGATGGCGAAACGGGATTCCGTCCCCCCGACGTGGCCATGGGCGATGGCCTGCCCCGGGAGGGGTGGTCCACCTCCACGGCGGTTTCCTTTGTGGCCAAAACCTTGAAGGCGGTCCGGATGGACCATGCCCATGCCCCGGCCCTGGCGGTCATCGGAAAGCTTCTCCGCTCACGCTACATCCACCGGGAAATCCGGGAGAAGGGGGGCGCCTACGGCGGCTTTTCCATCTACAACCCGGAAGACGGCCTGTTCAGCTTCGGTTCCTACCGCGACCCTCATATCGTCAACACGCTGAAGGTTTACGAGGGCGCGGCTTCCTTTATTCGATCGGGCCGGTTCGCCGAAGAGGATGTGAAAGAAGCGATCCTGCAGGTCTGTTCCGATATCGACAAGCCCGATCCGCCGGGTCCGGCGTCCCGGAAGGCCTTTTACCGGGGCCTGCTGGCTTTGTCGGATGAAGAGCGTAAACGGTACAAGCAACGGCTGCTGGCCCTGGACCGGAAGGCGGTGATGGCGGCGGCCGAACGCTATTTTACGCCGGACGGCAGAGCGGCTGTGGCCGTGATTTCAAGCGCTGAAAAGATAGAAGCCGCCAATCGTAAGATGGACGATGCGCCGCTTGCGATGGCCTCGATTTGAAAGGCGACCGAAATCAAATCGGATATGGCTTCGAAGCCCTCAGCAAGCTCAATGATCGCCGCCCTCATTAGAAACTGGTTGAGACGGTTGAAAAACACCTGTAATATTCGGAAAAAATTTTCATTTGCATTCCTGACGGCGGCAGCAGGGTAAACCGGATCAACTGGCGCAACAAAAAGGGAGACGATGAGCAGGAAACAAACGGAACAGAGACGCGGAAGGACAGGGGCGCAGCGGCGCATATTGAAATGGGCGGCGATGACGACGCTGCTGGTGTTGATGGTTGCGGCCTGCGCGCCTCGGGCGCCCATTGGACCCCGAACAGCGAACCAACTTCATGCCACTGCCGAATCGGCATTTCGGGCCAGGAACTATCCGGAGGCGACGCGGCATTACGAGATGTACCTGCAGCGACATCCCCAGGGATCTCACGCCACCGCTGCGCTGATGCGGATTGCCGAGATTCAGATGGCTGAAGACCGATACACAGCGGCCCGGAACACCTATCAGCGTCTCATCGACCGGTTCCCGGACAGCGGAATGGTCCCGGACGCGGCGGTGGGAATCCTGAGGGCGTTTTACAAAGCGGGGCAGTACAAGGACGTCATCCGATACGCCGACGACATGCTGAAAAAGGTCCGGTCGCCGGACGACGTCCAGAGCGTCTACATGCTGCTGGGCGACGCCTATATGGCCATCGACTCGCCCATCAACGCGGTCTATTACCTTAATATTGCCCGCCAGTATGCCCGTTATCCTTCCGATGAAAACAGGAAAAAAATCGACGCAGCCGTTTCACGACTCTCCGCCGCGGATATCGAGGTTCTCCTGGAGCGGATCCAGGACAATGAAGACCTCCGAGGCGCTCTCCTCTATCAGTTGGCTTCGATTCACATGCAAGACGATCGGAAAGAGGAAGCGGAACAGGTCATTGCGACGTTCTTGCAGGAATATCCCGACCACCGGAAGGCCGAGGCCGTTCAAAAGCTCCGCGAGGAATATGAGACCCTGCCGCTGGCCAGCCGGCACACCATCGGCTGCCTGCTTCCCCTGAGCGGCGCCTACAAAATCTACGGCAACCGGGCCCTGCGCGGGGTGGAGCTGGCCATGAACCGGTCCAACGGCATCCATCTGGTCATCCGGGATACCGGCTCGGATCCCCGGCAAGGGATGATGGCCGTCAACAATCTTCTGGATGCCGCAACGCCCTCGGTCATCATCGGGCCGATCATCACCGCTGAAACCGTGGCGCCCGAGGCCCAGAGGGCTAGAATCCCCATTATCACCCTGACCCAGAAAGAGGGGATCCCGGCCCTGGGAGAATTTGTCTTCCGGAACTTTATCACCCCTCAGATGCAGGTGGCGGCCCTGGTCTCCCATGCTGTTCGACAGAGGGGACGCTACCGATTCGCGGTGCTCTATCCTGAAGAAAAATACGGCTTCACCTTTCTCGATCTGTTTCAGAAGGAAGCGATCCTGGCTGGAGGAAGCGTTGTTTCGACGGCTGCCTACGGCGTCAACCAGACCGACTTCCGGGATGCCATCCAGAGCCTGCGGGGAGGCGTCGGAGGAGGGAAAGCCCCTGGTTTCGACGCTCTTTTTATTCCCGACGCCCCGCGCAAAACCGGACTGATTCTCCCTCAGCTGGCCTATTACGACATCCGGACCCAGCTCTTGGGCACCAACCTGTGGCATTCGGATGAGCTGCTTCAGATGGCGGGGGAGTTCGCCGAGGGCGCCGTTTTTCCCACTGGGTTTTTTCCGGAAAGTCGATCCCCCCATGTCGTGGAATTCGTCGCCGATTTTCAGGCGTCTTATGGAGAGGATCCCGGCTTCATCGAGGCCATCGCCTACGACACGGCCCGATTGGTCATTGGACTGCTGAGCCGGCCCGATATCCGGTACAAAAGCGCCCTGCGGGAACAATTGGCGCATGTCAAAGATTTCCCCGGCGTCACCGGCCGGACCACCTTTGACGACCAGGGCGAAGCCCGGAAAGACCTCTACCTCCTTCAGATCCGGGACGGAAAATTCATAGATGCCGGCGAGGCGGGCGTGGCGGCGCGATAGATCGATTCGGGGTCATGCGTTATTTGTTTTTCAGTTCGTTCTGGCCGGTGGCTTCCAGAACGCTGTACCAGAGCCGCCCATCGGGATTGACCTTTTTCCGCCGGCCGGCGGAGGCCGACAGGGGTACATGGACGAACTGGTTGTTCCAGTGGCTGACCAGCATCCGGGTCTTTCCGGCCAGTGCGGCGTGGACGGCGTCGCGACCTAAAAACGAACAGAACACCTGGTCATTGGAATTGGCCGGCAGGCTCCGGATGATGTAGCTCGGGTCAATGTATTTCAGCGAAATATGGATGCCCTTTTTAGCGAAATGCTGGTTGATCTGGTCCTTGAGGAACAGACCGATGTCGTGGAGTCGAACGTTGCCGGATTCGTCGAACTGCTGTTCCCCCTTCTGCATTTTTTCGAGCATTTTCTGACCGGCGCCTTCGGCGGCCACGATCACCGCATGGCGTCTCGCTGACAGCCGCCGCTCCAGGGACGCCAGCAAACCTTTGGGGCCCTCCAGATCGAAATCCACCTCGGGGATCAGCACGAAATTAACGTCCTGCTGGGACAGGGATGCGGTGCAGGCGATGAACCCGGAATGGCGGCCCATGAGCTTGATGAGGCCGATGCCGTCGGGGTAACCCTCGGCTTCGTTGTGGGCGGCCCGGATGGCGGTGGTGGCCACGTCCACGGCGGTATCGAACCCAAAGGAGCGCGACACCATGTAGATATCGTTGTCGATGGTCTTGGGGATGCCCATCACGCTGATTTTCAAACCCCGCTGGTCGATGGCGTCGGCGATTTTGGACGCCGCCATGAGGGTGCCGTCGCCGCCGATCATGAACAACACCCCGATGTTCATCCGTTCCAGGCAGTCGATGATCTGCTCCACATCCTGCGGCCCCCGGGAAGACCCGAGAAAGGACCCGCCTTTTTTGGCAATGTTCACCACGACCTCAGGGGTGAGGTCCACCACTTCATGGCTGTAACCGGGGATGAACCCCTGGAGTCCGTAACGGATGCCGTATATATTCCGGACCCCGTAGCCGTAATAAAGCTCCAGAACACTGGCCCGGATGATATCGTTCAATCCGGGACAGAGGCCGCCGCAAGTCACCAGGGCGCACCGGAGCTTGCTGGGATCGAAATAAATGCGCTGTCGGGGGCCGGCCTTTTCAAACGAAGGGACCGGCCGGTTTCCTTCGAAGGCCAGGGTCACGTTTTCACTGTTGACGTCGATGATGACCCGCTCCGTTTCATCCACGAATCCTTCGCCATGCTCGCCCAACCGGAGAGGAGAGGGGACCTTGGCCGGTCCGATGATCGGAATGTCGGTGGTAATGGTATCAAAATCCATGGGGATCGCCTTTTCGGTTTCGGTTGAAAATGAGCACTGGCATCCAGCGCAAATTTTATTTATACCACAGAAATGACCCCTTTCGCAAAAAGGATGCGCGGCTCAGGAGGGCGCGGTCACTTGCGGGGCATCGAGATTCGGGAAGAATCCCTGATGGAGGTTTCGATCCGCAGGATGTCTTCCGCGACCAGTTCGGCCAGTTCATGTTCCGTGAGCCTGGAGAGAAACTTTTCCTCGGCTCTGGGACCCGGCAAGACGGCGACCCAGGCGTTTCGTCCGGACTCCTTGGCCAGGTAAAGGGCCTGGTCGGCGACGCTCACCACCTGCTCCCAGTTCATTCGGTCCGGAGACTCGGGCTGAAAGGGATAGATGGCCAGACCGATGGAGGCGGTGCATCGAATCGTTTTGCCTGCCTTGAGAACGAATCCATGGCTCTCGACGGCGGACCGGATGCGTTCCGCCATGACGGTTGCCTGCTGCCGGCGGATTTGCCGCCCCACCACCAGAAATTCCTCTCCGCCCCATCGGACCAACATGTCCGATTCCCGGCAGACCGTTCTCAGGATCTCGGCGATCTGAACCAGCACCGCATCCCCGGCCTCATGACCATGCGTGTCGTTGACGGTCTTGAAATGGTCCATATCGAGGATGAAAAATGCAATGTCCGCCTCCTGGGGCGGCGTTTCCCGGCGGCCTTCTAAAAAAGACTCGTATTTCCGATGGGTCAGTGCAATCTCATTCCCGATCATTTGCTGGAGGTAGCGCCGGTTGTTCAACCCGGTGAGATAGTCGCACACGCTGGCGGACTCCAGCTTTTTGTTGGCCTCTTCCAGCAGGTCCCGCTGTCGCTTTAAAAGCGCCTCTTTTCGCCGCAGCACCTGGTATCGCGCATAGGACAGGAATCCGATGATGGTGATGTAAAGGGCCAGGAGGGGGATGCTGAGCAGATAGAGCGGTACGCTCCGGGTGAAGACGAAATCAACCCCCGCGATCAGCCCGCCGATGATCAGGCCGGCGCCCAGAAAGCCGGCGCTTTTCAGAAAAAAGAACGGGCCGCCAAAGGCGAAGCAGATGTGGGTATAACCGAGAAAGATGACCACGGTGGGATACAGATCGAAGGAGATGAGGTTCAGGGCAACGCCCACGTTGAACCCGTCGAAAAGGGTGTTCCGGAATTCCGTTCGCATGGGGTGTAAGGATACCGCCGACCGCCATTGGGCGACGGCGATCCAGACGGCGATCCACGCCGTGTAGGCAATGATCGGCCAGAGCGCGGCTCCTTGCGTTTTCAGGGCGAAATAGCTGATGAAGCATCCGTATCCGTAGATGAGAATCCTGACCAGCAGGTTGGCCATGATGACCGGACGACCGCTCTGGTGTTTTTTGCTGGATGGAGTCATGTTCCGCCTTGAATTTCGACCTGGTTTCCCCCCTTCTCTTTGGCGAGGTTCTGGGACTTGTCGGCCCGCTGCACGAGGGCTTCCTCGGTGTCTCCGGGCAGAAAGGAGGCGACCCCGAAGGAACAGGTTCGGATTCCCGCCTTGGGAAGATCGATGGATTCAATCTTTTTACGAAGCTTTTCCGCCAGGGTCTGCGCGCCGTCGATCTCTGTCTCGGGGCAGATGATCATGAATTT
>JAABTD010000047.1 GCA_011390065.1 Desulfobacteraceae bacterium | reverse complement strand
TGCTCTTCCGATCTATTTTTCCCCGCCCCAGCGCCCGCAGGTATCCGCCTTCCGCACCGCGCCTGACAGGGCCTTGCCGATCTTGCAGATCACGACATCGCCGAGATTGTATCCGAAGGCTTCGTTGATGTCCTTGAAATGGTCCACATCCGCGACGATGATGGATGCCGGCCGCCCGTAGCGACTGAACCGGTGCATCTCTTTGGTGAGAATGTCGATCAGTCTCATGCGGTTGCTCAGGCAGGTGAGGGGGTCGGTGATGGCCATCTGCTTCATCTGTTCGTCCTTGGCGGCCAATGCCGCCTCGACTTTTGCGGCCCGCTTTTTGAGTCGGCCTACATTTCGATGCCAGATGAGCAGAAGCCCGACGGCGATGCAGACCCCCAAGAGAAGTTGGAGGAGCCGGCCGTAATCAATCCGCCGGTCGGGCTGGACGGCGATTTGCTTCCGGTAGATTCTCTCGACCTCCGCTTCGCTCAGCACGCTCACGACTTTGTTCAGAATCGAATGGAGAACCGGCGATGCCGCCCGCACCCCGATGCCCATCTCTTTGAGGATGTCAACATGGCCCGCCACCTTGAGATTGGTCAGGCCCAAACGCCGGATATAATAGACGGCCACCGGCGTGGCGGCGACCAGGGCGTCCAGATCCCCGGAGGAGACCTTCAGCAGGCCGTCCCTGGCATTGTTCACAACGGTAAAGGGGATGCGGGAGAGCTTATCGACGACAAACGCTCCCATGGGGTCGTTTTCTCCGATGCCGATGGTGCGGTCCCGCAGCTCCCGGATTCCGGTGATAAATGGGGCGTGGATCTGAGTAACGATGGCGGCCGCATACTGAAAATAGGGCGCGGTATAGTGCAGATAGGGGTGACGGAAGGGGTCGATGTCGACCATGGGAAGGATGTCGCACCCGCCGGATTCGATGTATTCCAGAGACATGGGCCACGTCTCGGTGGGAACGAATTGGAAGGGAATGCCCAATTGCGCTTGGATCCGGCCGACGACATCGACCGCCATCCCCTGCGGGCGTCCGTTGCGGATGGCTGAAAAGGGCAACCGATCCGGATCGAGGCAGTAGGTCACAGCCCCTTTTCGGTTCAGATATTCCCTTTCCGCCGGGGTCAGCGGCGGCAGGGCTTCCGCATACAATTTATCGATCGACGCAGCCCCGGCCAGCGCCGCAAACAGCAGCCACGGCACAATGGCGCCATACACGCGGGGCCGTTGCGATGTTCTATGGTTCATAAGTCGTCTTTTTATGCCAAAAAGCAGCGGTTCGGGTTGCAGCGGCATGGTCGGCCCGACCCGGTTTGAACCCGTCTGACTGGGGCCGGGGCTGGCAAGCCGCCTTGTTGGAATCGATGCTGGATGATACAATACAGGAAAAATCCGGCGTTGGGAAGGACCCAACTGCAATCTGCATGTTCAAAATGCCAAAAAGAAAGGAATGCCATGAGTGACGCCGATATTCCAAAAAACCTTTTCGGAAAGACCGGTCAGGAGATCACCTGCGTCGGACTGGGCGGCGAAGGGGTTCTCCGGACCACCGGCCGAACCGGCGAAGCGCGCACCGTCATTCAGTCCGCCATCTCCCAGGGAATCGGCTACTACGATTGCGCCCGGGTCTATTCCGACAGCGAACTTTATTACGGCGCGATATGGTCGGAAGCGCCGGAGACCCGGGCGAAGATTTTCCAGGCCAGCAAGTCCGCCAGCCGGGACAAAAAAGGGGCGTTGAAGGATCTGGAAGAAACCCTGGGACGGCTCAAGACCGATTATCTCGATCTGTGGCAGATCCACGACGTCAGGACCGAGACGGATCTGGCCGAGATCGCCGGACCCGGCGGCGCCCTGGAAGCCTTCCGGGAAGCCAGGCAGACAGGGAAGGTCCGGTTCATCGGGGTGACGGGCCATCATGATCCCGATATTCTGACTCGGGCGGTCAACGACTGGCCGGTGGATGCGGTCATGATGCCGGTCAATCCGGTGGAAGGCATCCTGGGCGGGTTTCTGACCCATACCCTTCCTGCGGCCAAGATGAAGGGGATCGGGATCATCGGCATGAAGATTTTAGGCGGCGGCCATTTTGTGGCGCCCCGGTCGGGGGCCCTCCCCGATCGGCTCATCCGCTACGCCCTGGATCAGGGGATCAGCGTGGCCATCGTGGGCTGCTCAACGGCCACCGAGGTGGAAACCCTGGTTTCCGCCGGAAAGGCGCAAAAACCCCTGACCCATGCCGAGCGGGAGGAGCTGATGGACATCTTCAGGCCCAACGCCAGGCGGCTGGCCTTTTACCGGGGCGTCGTTTAGGGGTGATCGTTCTTCCACTGCATCACGACGGCATCACGACGGGTAGGCCTCGATGATCTCCTCCCGCCGGCAACACGCCATGAAATGGTCGTTGACCAGTCCGGTCGCCTGCATGTGGGAATAGCAGATGATGGGCCCGACGAACTGGAACCCCCGTTGCTTCAGGTCCTTGCTGAGGGCTTCCGACTCGGGACTTTGCGCCGGCAAGTCTGCCAGCGATCGGATCTCGTTGACCCGGGGCTGTCCGTCCACGAAGCGCCAGATATAGGCGTCGAATGAACCGAATTCGTCCCGGACCGACAGAAATCGTTGCGCGTTGTTGATGGCGGCCTGGATTTTCCGCCGGTTCCGGACAATGCCCGGGTCCGCCAAAAGCATGTCCAGCTTCCGGTCATTGTAGCGGGCGATTTTTTCCGGATCGAATCCGTCAAACGCTTTCCGGTAATTCTCCCGTTTTCGCAAAATCGTATACCAGCTCAATCCCGCCTGGGCCGATTCCAGGGTCAGAAATTCGAAGATGAGCCGGTCGTCGTGAACCGGTACCCCCCACTCCTGGTCGTGGTAGGCGATGTAGTCCGGCTTGTCCAGGTCTACCCAGGGACAGCGGGTGGGGGGTGGATCGGTTGACATGGGCATTCTCCGATGGCGAAAGGATTCAGAGCGACGATCCCGGGGGCCGTCAATGCCATGGTGTAGATAAGGAATGCCGGTCAAAGTCAAGAAAAAACTCGTCAGTTCTGATGAATATGCTGTAGAACAGAAAATGGGCGAAAACGCTGGCCCCTTTCTTGAGTTCAACCCGACCAAGAAACCTTTTTTGGAAATGATGGATGGTTGCAAAGGAGGGAAGCATGAGCAATCGTATCGTGTTGGATGACGACCTGAAGCGGGAATATACCGAGCTGTTCAATGGCTGGGGAGGCGTCGGCCATGGACGCCCTGGCTTGCGACAACATGACGGGTTGGAAGGACTGGCGTCTGCCGGGATAAAACCCTTGACTCGGCAGGCGGATTTTCAATAAAAGAAATCGAGCAGTAACCTGAATGCTTTTCCGCTTTTTCGTCACCCTTGAACCGGCCGATCGGACGCTGACGACCTATGGCGCGCAATGCCACCTACAACATCCTGATGTATTCCCACGACACTTATGGTCTCGGCCACATCCGGCGGACCATGGCCATCGCCTCCCACATCAGAGCCCTTCACATCAACATTCTGATCCTCACGGGTTCTCCCATTGCCGGTCGGTTTGATTTTGCCGAAGGGATCGATTTTGTCCGGATCCCCGGCATGATCAAGATGACCAACGAGGAGTATCTGCCCCTTTCCATCAAGATCAACCCCGGTCATGCGCTGGAGATCCGGAAGAGCATCATCAAAACCACCGCCAAGACTTTTCAGCCCCATCTGCTGATCGTGGACAAGGAGCCCCTGGGCCTGAAAAAAGAGGTTCTGCCCACTCTGCGGTGGATGCGCCGCGCATTGCCCAGAGCCCGGACCGTGCTGGGCCTGCGGGACATCATGGACGATGCCCGGACGGTCCGGAGCGACTGGGAGAACCGGAACACCTACGAGATTCTTGAGACGCTTTACAGTGAAATCTGGGTCTATGGGAATCAGGATTTTTACGATCCCATCTCAGAATATGCCATTCCGCCTTCGGTGAGCCGGAAGGTCCGGTTTGTCGGCTACATCCCCCGGATATCCCCGGCCGATGATACGGTTCAGGAGTTCCGGGAGGAACACGGCCTCTTAAAGGACCGGAAACTGGTGCTGGTGACCACCGGCGGCGGGGGGGACGGGTATGGACTGATGGACGCCTATCTGTCCATGCTCGAAGCCGGGCCTGGTCCTTCTCCTTTCCAGAGTGTTCTGGTCACGGGCCCTTTCATGCCGGTGGAGAAACGCCAGAATATTTTTCAGCGGGCTGAACGGCTCGGGATCGTCGCCATCCTGTTTTTCCGGCGAATGGAGAAGATCCTGTCGGCAGCGGACCTGGTGGTCAGCATGGGAGGGTACAACACCCTGTGTGAAACCCTCAGCCAAGGGACCGTCACCCTGGTGATCCCACGGGAAACGCCCCGGAAAGAGCAACTGATCCGGGCCGAGGTGTTCCGCAAACAGGGACTGGTGGATTATCTGCCATGGCGCGAGCTGACCCCCGGGGGACTGCAAAAAAAAGTCTTCGAAATGCTCGAAAACCCGGAGCCTTACCGGGAAGCCATCGCCCGGTTCCGAATGACGGGGATCGACGCCATGCGCCGGCGGATTGAAACCTTTCGCGGAAAGGCGTCGTTATGAGTTCAGACGCAAAGGGAAACGGCGTCCTGGGAATGATTCTCAAGGGATATCCCCGCATATCGGAAACATTTATTTCCAATGAAATTATGCTGCTGGAGCGCATGGGATTCATCGTCCACATTTTTTCCATGCGCCATCCCAGAGAGGCCTTTTCCCACGAAAGCGTCAAGAGAATCCGGGCCCGGGTGGATTATCTGCCCCAGGAGCTGCTGCGGCCCCTGCCGATTCTGCTCTATCACAACCTGCTGCTGGCGGCCCGGGCGCCTCGCCGGTATGGGGCCGCCCTCAAAACCGCGGCCCGCCGGTTTCTGCGGACCCGGAAATCGGCCACCTTGAAGCATCTGTTCCAGGCCGGATACCTTGTTCACAAACTGCTGCCGGGCAGCAGGGTGGCCCGGTTCCATGCCCATTTCGCCCATTCCCCCACCTCCGTGGCCCTGTTCGCCAGCCGGCTGTCGGGCCTGCCCTTCAGCTTTACGGCCCATGCCAAAGACATCTACACCCAGGATCCCCGGCAAATTGCCGAGAAGATCAAGCTGGCCCGGTTCGTGGTCACCTGCACCGAATATAACCGGCGATACCTCTCGGCCCTGGCTCCGGCCGTCGACACCCCGATCCATCGAATTTACCATGGCATCGACATGACCCTTTTTTCCGGTGAAGGGAGGATTCGGAAGCCGGCCGAGCCGTATGAGATCCTGACGGTGGCCCGATTGACGACGAAAAAAGGGCTGCCGACGCTTTACCAGGCCATCCGCGGGCTGCGGGACCGCGGCATCCGGCTGCGCCACACCCTTATCGGCGACGGGGACGATCGGGAAGCGATTCTCTCCCTCATCCGGGTCCTGAATCTGACCGATGTCTGCCGGTGGGCCGGTACCCTGCCCCATGAAACGGTGCTGGACCACTACCGACGATGCCACCTCTTCGCACTGCCCTGCGAGGTAGCGCCCAACGGCGACCGGGACGGCATCCCCAACGTGCTTATCGAGAGCATGGCCATGGGCGCTCCCGTGGTCTCCACCCATATTTCGGCCATTCCCGAACTGGTCCGGGACGGCGAGACCGGCCTGCTGGTGGAACCCAGGAACCCCGCTGCGCTGGCCGACGCCATGGTTCGGCTCCTGACCGATGCCGATTTGCGGGAGAAGATCATCCCGGCGGCCAGGGCGGAGGCAACGGAGCGATTCGACAACAAGGCGTTGATCGGGGAACTGGCGAAGATCCATCGCAGACATCCCGGGGGGTGAGGGACGCCAAACTGAAACCTGATGCGCATCGCTTTCTACACGCCTTTCAAGCCCCTGGGACACCCCCATC
The DNA here is from genome assembly GCA_011390065.1 of Desulfobacteraceae bacterium. GTDB lineage: Bacteria > Desulfobacterota > Desulfobacteria > Desulfobacterales > JAABSP01 > JAABTD01. The sequence goes on along the minus strand of JAABTD010000047.1, from coordinate 11,175 downwards.
CCTCCGGCGATTTGATCATCGCCGGAGGGCTAAGGGATTTTTTGCAGGAGCGGGGACACCGTGTCCATCCTGTCAGTGATTTCCGCGCCCGGTGGATCTACTGGCGTCCCTGGCGGCTTCCGGAATTGCTTCGGGAACGCCGGCGGGCGAATCGATTTCTGGTTCGAAACCCGGCCGACCTCTGGCTGACCTATCACACCTATTACAAAGCGCCGGATCTGCTGGGGCCGGACCTGGCGCGGCGGCACGGCATCCCCTACGTCGTTTTTCAGGGGATCTATTCCACCAAACGGCGCAAGCGAATCGAATCCTGGCCGGGATTCCACCTCAATCGGCGGGCCCTTCTGTCGGCCCAGTGCGTCTTCACCAACCGACGGGAGGATTTCGTCAACCTGCGGCGGCTGTTGCGGGAAGACCGAATCCGGTATGTGGCCCCGGGCATTCGCCCCGGCGACTTTCCCTTCGATCCGGCGGCCCGTCGGGCGCTCCGGAGCGAATGGAACGTCGGCGATGAGACTGTGATGCTGTCGGCGGCCATGTTTCGACCGGGCGTGAAAGCCGATGGACTGGCATGGACCATCCGGGCCTGCGGTCGCATGGCCGGCAGGGGCCGCGGTTTGCAACTGATTATAGTCGGCGACGGCCGGGAACGGGCCCGGCTGGAGGCATTGGCCCGGGTCCATCTGCCCGGCCGGGTCCGGTTCGAGGGGAAAATTCCCCGGGAGCGGCTCCATCGGTTTTACAGCGCCGGCGATCTTTTTGTCTTTCCCGGCATCCGGGAATCCCTGGGCATGGTCTATCTGGAGGCCCAATCTTGCGGGCTGCCGGTGGTGGCCTTTCAAAACGGCGGGGTGCCGGAGGTGGTCGGCAATGGCATGACGGGTTTTCTCACGCCGCCTTTTGATGAAGGCGCGTTCGACGAGGCGATGGAGCGGCTGATGGCCGATGCCGCCCTGCGCCGGCGCATGGGCGAAACGGCCCGACGTTACGTGTGGGAACACCATGATCTGTATAAAAATTATGAGGATATGGAAATGGAATTGAGGCGGATTCATGGCCGATAATGCGACGAGATTCGGACTGATGCGCCACGCCCGGACGGCGTGGAACCGGGACGGGCGGATTCAGGGGCAGATCGACTCGGACCTGACGGCCGCGGGGGAAGCGGCGGCCCGGTCCTGGGGAGAGATCCTGAAGGACCGGCCGTGGGACCGGCTGCTGGTCAGCGACCTGGGCCGGGCCCGGCGGACCGCCGATCTCGTCAACGCGTCCCTGGGATTGCCCCTCTCGACGGATTCCCGCCTCCGGGAGATGGACTGGGGCGACTGGGCGGGGAAAACGGTCCGGGAGATCCGGGATGAGTTTCCAGGATACCTCGAAGCGCAGGAGGTCAAGGGCTGGGGTTTCCACCCGCCGGGGGGCGAGTCCCGGTTCGACCAGTTCGAGCGATGCCGGGCGGCCCTGTCCGACGCCGCCCGCCGATGGCCGGGCGAGACGCTGCTGGTGGTGGCCCACGGCGGGGTCATCAAATCTCTCATTTACCGGGCCCTCGACCGGGACTTTCTGCCGTGGGAACCGGAGGTGATCAGACCCTATCATCTCCACTGGTTTTCGGTCGAAAACGGCCATCTCCGGCTGGACCGGCTCAATGCGCTGGACCTGGGTCACGGCCCGGAAGACGCTGCGTCGTGAAGATCCTTCAGTACTGCCAGCATGTGCTGGGCGTCGGCCATTTTTTCCGGACCCTGGAGATCCTCCGTGCCCTGTCGGACCACGAGGTGGTCCTGGTCACCGGCGGGGACCGGGTGGCGGCGGACCTGCCGGCCCATGTCCGGGAGGTCCGTCTGCCGGCCCTGATGATGGACGCGGATTTCAAGGCCCTTCACAGCGGCGGCGAAGCGGCGTCCGTGGAGACGATCCAGGCGGAGCGGAAACGGCGGTTTTTCGAGATTTTCGAGGAAACGGCTCCTGATCTCTTCCTGGTGGAACTCTACCCCTTCGGCCGCAAGAAATTCAGGTTCGAGCTGGACCCGGTCCTGGCCGGCATCCGGCAGGGGAGCCTTCCCTCTTGCCGGACGGCGTGCAGCCTCCGGGACATCCTGGTGGAAAAAGACGATGCCGCATCCTACGAAGACCGGGTGGTCAAGACCCTCAACCGCTTCTTTGACGCCCTCCTGATCCATGCGGACCCCAAGATCATCCGGCTGGAAGAAACCTTTTCCCGGGTGGCGGACCTGGACGTGGAGATCGTCTACACCGGCTTCGTGACGCCCAAACCCGCGCGCAACGCCCGTGAACGGGTGCGGCGATCTCTAAACCTCGGTGAGGATGAAAAGCTGATCGTGGCCAGCGCCGGCGGCGGCAAGGTCGGAGGGCCGCTTCTGGAAGCGACGGCCGCGGCTTTTTCGCTGATGAAGCTGGCGGAAAAGGCCCGTTTGCTGGTTTTCACAGGCCCCTACATGGATGACGGCGCAGTGGATCGCCTGCGATCCCACGCCGGGGACCGCCTCAGCGTGTCCCGCTTCACGCCCGATTTTCTCTCCCACCTGGCCGCGGCGGATCTCTCTGTCAGCATGGCCGGATACAACACCTCCATGAACCTGCTGGCTGCGCGGGTCCCTTCCCTGGTCTGGCCCTTTGCCCGGAACCGGGAACAGCGGCTCCGGGCCGAACGGCTGATCGGCCTGGGGGCGGGCATGCGCGTGCTGGAAAGAGAAGATCTGGCCCCGGAAAGGCTGGCCCGATTGATGGCCGCGGAACTCGGCCGGAGCGAGCGGCCTGAGATTCCGGTGGACCTCGACGGGGCGTTTCGAACGGGCCGTTGGGTCAAAGAACTGAAGAGCTGAAGGCTTAAATATTTGGTACGAAAATTGCATAAGTCAAGTAGATAGAAAAAAGAGCAACATCTAAAAATATGGAAGGAGGGTGGTCAGGATTTGAAAAGCGCTTTTTTCAATAAGATGAATTTTTCATTGTTATTAATGTTCAAAACATAGGAGCCGAATAATGAAAAGAGATAAACAAAATAGAATCATGTTGATGGCTTTTGTTTTTGCGCTGTTATCGGTCTTCAGTTCCACTTCGTTTGCTGTGTCGATAGAAGAGTATGAGGGGGAATTGTTTGATGGTGTGACAAAATCGGATTCGATAACAAAAAATTCATTTGACACCGGCCTAGGCTGGTGGTTCTTTTATGCCAATGAGGATGATGAGATAACCCTGACCGTCAATCGGATCGACGCAGAACTCGATCCGAGAATGAATCTGTATCGGGGTCCCCAGGAGGATACCTACGACCTCTCTGAGATAATCGCAATAGCCGATGACGAAATATCATTCGTGGGCGGCCCGTTCGGCGACCCACAGATTTTAGATCTGGCTATCGATGTCGCTGGACAATACTCAGTGATTGTGTGGAACATTTCTTCTGATTATTCTGATGGTTCATTATTTGAGTATCAGATTACTCTTTCCGGCGCTAACCCCTATAAGGGCGTCGATCCCATTCCCGAACCCGCCACTATCCTGCTCATGGGCATTGGTCTGTTATGCCTGGCAGGCGTTGGCAGGAAAAAGAGGCGTAAAAACGCATAAACACCGACTGTTGGGGTCCGGATCGCACCCTCGTTTTCAGTGTCTTCTGTCAGACCATCGATTTGCCGCCGATGGATTTTCGTTCCTAATGCTATGTACGGAGCGGGGAGGGTTTGGATGTGTAAATATTTTCGACAGGGTGCATTTCGGGGTTTTCTGAGGTCGGCTTTTATTTTCAATAATATTGTTTGATATTTATCGGTGGCGTTTATCGAAAGGTTGCCAAGGGTTCGGGAGAAAACTGTCGGAAAATTTTACATGTCATTTCCGGGCCTTCCATTTTTCCAGATGGCCGCCGATGAAATCGATGACGGCTTGGTGTTCCTCGATGCCGCGGCCCCGTACCCAAAGCGGCGGGCCGAAAGCGAAATGGACGTTTTTGGTCGGATCGATGCGGCCGAATTCCTTGATGTACTTTCCGTTGGACCAGGCATCGGTAAGGAGCGCTAAAGGGATCACCGGCACGCCGGCTTTCCGGGCAAGCTTGACGCCGATGGTGGAAAACTGTTGCGGATCAAAGCGGAGGGTCCGGGTGGTCTGGGGGAAAACGATGATGGAGATGGATCGCTGCAGCCGTTTGAGGCCGCCGTCCAGAACGGCCATCAGGTCCTGCCTCGGGTTGGCCCGACCGACGACGATGGGCGCCCGCGACCGCATGACGTGTTTGAAAACGGGATATGCCATCAAATTTTTTTTTATCACGAAGGCGACGTTTCGCAGAGGCTGAATGACGCCGGGCAGGATCACGGTCTCCAGGACGCTCATGTGGTTGCCGATCACCACGCAGGGGGTGGTCAGCTTTGCGATGTGTTCGAGCCCGGAGATATGGATGCGTACGCCGCTTTTTTCCAGAGCCCTGAGGGCGTCCCGGCTGCTGCGGGACCAGTCCCTGTCGCTGTAGCACCGCCGTTTGGCCTTGACGCTGGCTTTCCATACAATAAGGATGAACCGGCTGTAGAAGGCGAGCCCGGAAAAAAGGTCTGCAATAGCGGCGGCCGTTCCGGGGTCGGCCTGGCTTCCCGCCCGGGTGTCATTTAAGCGCCTCACGATAGGGTCGATCGCCTCCTCAAAAGGGAATGGGAACGGCCGCTGTCGGGCCATCCCCATTGGGAGAAATATTCAGTGGGCTGCACATCATGTCGATGGGGTCGTCCGGATCATTCCGCCGCACCGCCGCCGCCCTGCCGCGCCACAAACCCCTGGGAGTTGAGGCCGGTGGCGGAGGAGGTGCCGGCGATTTTGGCCAGGTAGGCTTGCCCGAGATTTTCGATGTGCTCTCCGACGTCGTCGAAATAATTCAGATGTTCCTGCTCTTCGTCGATAATTTTTTCGAAAATCTTGGCGGTGGTGCTGTCGCCGTTTTCCCGGCACACGTTCAAGAATTGATTGTAGGCATCGACGGTGTCGTCTTCCAGATTGGAATCGAAGGTGAATGCCTGTTTTACGTCCTGCCCTTTCACCACCTTGTCGGCCAGTTCCGTTGTCGGTTCGCCCCCCAGTTCCTTGATCCGCTCCGCGAAATCCTCTGCGTGTTTCATCTCATCGATGGCGATGAGTTTGATCTGAGCGGCCAGTTCGCCGTAGTCCATATCGTCCAGATTGTAGTGCTGGTTCATATACTGAGAAATCGCCTGGAGTTCCATGGACCGAGCCTTGTTCAGGACTTCGACGACCTTTTTCCGATGTTCTTCCCTGGATGCCTTGACCATCTTGATGCCTCCTTTTTTGTGTTGGTTTCTCGATTTAAACCAAAACCACGCTTCAACACCGTTGTGAAGATTAATTTACCATGTTTTGACGGTTTTGTCTCTCCCGGATTTTCGCCGGACTTGTCAGGCGGCGGCGCCCATTAGAGAAAACTTGAATCATGGGTTAAAACGCGATATGTTTCCGATATGCTCCAGGGGAGCAATTTTAACTGCATTTTCAAACCCTGAATAGAATGAAGAGATCGAGATATGGAAGAACGGTTCGGAACCCGGCTGGTGGAAAAAGGACTGATTACGCCTGACGACCTCCACAAAGCCCTTGAGCGGCAACAGATGCAGGGCGGAAAGATCGGATACAACCTGATGGCCCTGGGGTTGATATCCGAGTCTGACCTTGCCAGCGCATTCCATTTTTCACCTAAAACCCCGACCAGGGCCGAAGACGCCGGGTTGAATTTCAGCTTCATTGTCGAATTGGTCCTGAAGCATGCGCTGTTTATGAAGACCTTCACCATCGAGGATTTGTCAAATCGAACGAAGCTGGCCAAGCCCATCATTTCCCAGTGTCTTGACAGACTGCGCGAGGACCGACTGATCGAGATCACCCAGGGAGACGCGTCTTTTTCTTTCAGCAACTACAGCTTTCGGATCACCGACACCGGCACGACCCGCGCCGTCGGCCTGATGGGAGAAAACCGCTACATCGGCCCGGCGCCCGTGGAACTTGGGGAATACCGGTACGGCGTCGAACTCCAGACCATCCGCGGCGTCGACATCAGCGAGGAGAATATGAGGCGGACCTTCGCCGACATCGCCATCGGCGAGCGCCAGCTCAGTACGATGGGGGCGGCCATCAGCTCCGGGCGGCCGATCTTTCTATACGGCCCGCCGGGCAACGGCAAAACCACCATCGCCGAGGCCATCGGCCGGGTCTTTCCGGGCGAAATCTATGTCCCCTATTCAATTTACGTCAACGGCGAGATCATTGTCATTTTCGATGAGTTGAATCACCAGCCCGTGGACGAACCAGCGCCGACCGGCGAAGAGGACAAGCGGTGGGTGCGCGTCAAACGACCGATCATCATGGCGGGCGGAGAAATGACGCTGAAATCATTGGACCTGCAATTCAACGTTGAGTCCAAGTACTATGAAGCGCCGTTGCAGATGAAGGCCAATAACGGCATGTTCCTCATCGATGACTTCGGCCGGCAGATGATCGACCCCCAGAACCTGCTCAACCGATGGATCGTTCCCCTGGATCGCCGGGTCGATTTTCTCTCGCTCCACACCGGCATGAAATTCGAGATCCCCTTCGACCAGTTGATCGTCTTTTCGACGAACCTCGATCCCAAAAAACTGGCCGATGAAGCGTTCCTGAGGCGGCTGCCCTACAAACTGAACATCGATTACCCGACCCCCGAGCAGTTCGAGGAGATTTTCCGGACGGTCTGCCGTTCCAACAACCTTGAATTCGACCCGGCCGTGTTCGACCACCTGATGGAAAAGTTCAGTGATTCTGGCATCAAACCCATCGGCTGCCATCCGAGGGATCTGATCGATCATGTCATCGATGAAGCCCACTATCGGGGAAAGACGGCCGTCATCACCCCCGAGTCCCTGGATCAGGCCTGGGGAAACTATTTCGTGACCTAGCCCTGGAATGGCGCCGTCCGGATTTTTTATTTTTGTCTTTTACCAGAATCCGGCATGATTGCGGGCGGGCCTCCGGCGCGCCGGCCCCGATTCAGCAGCCGGTTCAGGCTGCCCCGTTCCCGAAAGGCCGGGCTGACGATGTCCAGATGAAATCGGGCGAGGAGCGTTCCGACAAGGGCGACGGACGCATCCCAGGCGATGGTTCTCAATCCCTTTTCAATGGACAGGGTCCGGGCCATCCGCAAGAGGAGGCCGGTCGCCGTTTCAGCGCCGGGTTGCGGGCCGGCCTCTTTTTTCCGCCATCGGGATTTCACTCCGGCCAAAAGAGACCGGACGGCCAGGGGCAGAAGGACCGCCACGGTCGCCACCACGACGATGCCGCCCACGGTGATGCTGAGGGTCTGTCCCCAGTTGGTCCGGATCACCAGGCCCAGCAATCCTGAAAACAGCAGGACCATCAGCACGCCGATGGTTTTCAGCAGATTGTCCAGCCGCCATGCCTTGAAGAACCGGCTTCCGGCGACGGAAAGTTGTTTTTGGATGTCCTTGCGGATTTTCGGCGCATCGGTCTTTGAATCGAGATAGCCGGCGAGGCTGAGGAAAGGCCATCCGGCCTCATCGCCAGATGCACTGACGTTGAATGGGTCCCATTTGGCCGTATGGCCGAACTGCCGGCAGCGGTCCATGATGGCCCCGGCTTCCTGCTTGGCCATGAGGTAGCCGCTGGCCATCAGGCTGTAGGCCTCAACATCGCTGAAGGCGTCCAGATCCGTCCGGATCCGGGCGATTTGGTGTTGAAGCGCCAGGGTGATGCCGTAAGGAAGTTCTCCGTTTTCGTCTATGTGTCCGGCCGGGTCCCGGCAGCCGACCCAGTTTTCACAGACTATCGGGAAGTCCTTTTTCAGGTGGACGAAAAAGAGTCCCCGCAGTCTTTTGCCGACAAGCCGCGCCCACAGTTCCTGGTACTGTTCCTCCCGGATCCGATCCATGGCGATGGAAGAAGATCGCATCAGCACCGAGAAGATGTTGTCCGATGGCCTGTCCTGATCGTGCAGCTGGCCGGATGCGTCGCTGACGAAAAGAAAAGTGCAGCCTTCGTCCGCCAGACCGGCCACGCCCTGGTTGTCGTTGACCCCCCCGTCCACCAGGCGGACGGTTTTGCCTGGATAGAGCCCCTGGATGGAAAGTTGCGGAAACAGGCCCGGAACGCACGCGCTGGCGGCCACAGCATGACCGAGACGATAGTTTCGATGAGGTTCCGGGGCCTCTCGATATCGGATCCGTCGATATCGGGCGTTCTTGTCGACCTCCACATGCTTGTCCGGTTCTGTTTTCGATACGAGCATGCCGGGTGGTTCGCCCATTGAGCTGGCGGTGAAGTGCCAACTGTGGCCGGTGTTGATGTTGGCGGCGTTGATCAGCAGTATGGGGACTTTTGCCCTGCGCCGCCAGTTGCCGGTCCGGGGAGAAAAGGCGGGTTCGCCCGGAGGATAGATGTAGAGGTCGCCCATGTGGATCGGTCGGCCGTCCTCGAAACCGGGCATGGCGTCTTTGTAGAGAAGGGTTTCGTAAAGTTCTCCCATCCGATGAGAGCGGCTGTACTGATCCGAAAAGATCATCTTCAGATTGGGCCGGAACTTCGAAAAGGCAAGGACCCGGATGTTCTCCTGAATGCCTGCCAGAAATATCGCCTGAATTTCCCGCACGATGTCGATGTAGTGGGATCGGTCGATGTCCGCGTCCGCCTTCGTCTCCAGGAGGCGCTTCACCTTGAGATAATAGAGCGCGCCGACGATGCTGCCGCCCGAGACGGTGGAGATCACTTCCACCTGCCGCAGGACGTCCATCTCCGCCAGCCGGGCCAGGACCCCCAGATGGTATAGAGAGGCGCGAAACCCCCCGCCTGAAAGGGCCAGCCCCACCTTGCCCTGGTGGGAAGCGAACCGGGATTCAGGGGCGTCTCCCAGGAAGGGTTTGAGGGTCTTCCAGGGCTGGCGGGCGTTGATCTCCCCGGCGGTTTTGGGAAGGGGGTTTCCCTGATCATAGGCGATGCGGATCAGATGTTCGATAAACGCCGACAGAGATGCCGCCGTCATCCGCTCCGGCAGCATGGCGATCAACTGACCGGCCTGCTCATATTCCCCAAGGGTGAAAAAGGCGACGGCAAATCCCTGAAGCATCCGGTTTTCCTCATCCGTCTCGCCGGGCTCCGCCATATCCACGGCCACGAGCCGCTCCAGGGCCGACGAAACCCGCTCCGTCATGGAGAGCGTGTCGTCCATATAATAGCAGAGCGCCAGCTGGGTGTTGACCCAGAGGTGGCTGCGGAACTCCTTGAGGGTCAGTTTCAGCACCTCCCGGGCGTCGGCGTATCGGCCGCTGTTCTTCAGGCCAGCAACCTGTTCGCGCAATTCCCCGAGAAATTCGTTGTCGATCTGCTGCTTTTTTTCATCCGTGAGAATTTCTTTCATGGCGGCCCTCTTTCTTCCTGAATGGTGGTCAGGCGGCGATATGATAGATATGCCGGGTTTGGCGGAAGCAGGTACAGAGACAGTTCGCACTTTATCCTTAACTTGGGGGATCTGTCAAATGGCAGTTCAGGGCCTTGGCTGATATTCCCTTGACCCGGCCGACTTTTTGGCCTTATGATTGGAATCTCAGCGTTTGAAAGTGATCAGGAGAATATGATCCACTATACCCCATCATCCCTCTGGCGTCTCCACCCCGAAGATCTCCAACGGGATCTGCAGCAACGGGTCCATGCCGTCGTGTCTCCATCGTCCCATCCCTGTCTCGTTTTTTTCCGGGCCGACGACGTGGCCGTCCCGAGTCGGAAATTCAGCAGACTGATCGCCCTGTTCAAGCGGCGCCGGGTCCCGCTGTCCCTGGCCGTGGTCCCCACCTGGCTCACCCCATCCCGGTGGGAGGCGGTCCGGTCCATTGCCGGCGACGATCCATTCCTGTGGTGCTGGCACCAGCACGGCTATCAGCATAAAAACCATGAGCCGAAAGGCAAAAAATGTGAATTCGGTCAGAGCCGGGCCGAGGCAGACCTTCGCCGGGACCTTCGGCGGGGATGGGACCGCCTTTCTTCGATCATGGGCCCATTGGTTTTCCAGGCATTTACACCGCCCTGGAACCGATGCGGCGCAACAGCGCTTGTATTATTAAAAGAGATGGGTTATTATGTAGTGTCTCGAAGCGAGGGCGCGATCCACGCCCCGCCCCGGAGCCTGGCGGATTTTTCCATTAACGTGGACCTGCACACCCGCAAAGAGTCCCAACCGGAGGCCGGCCGGGACCATCTGCTGGCTGAACTGGAAACGGCGCTCGCGGGCGGGTTTTGCGGGGTCATGATTCATCATCAGCGGATGAACGGTCCCGCCTTCGATTTCCTGGACAGGCTGCTGGAAATCCTGAGCCGGGAAAAACGGGTGAAACTGATGCACCTGCAAGACTTGGCCGGAACCGAACCCTGAACCCAAAGAGAGCCGCAGCGGTCGATTCATGACGTCTCCTCCTGAAGACAGCGTAAAACGTCAGGTGGTGCTGCCTTTCGGCACGTCCCTGGCCATCGCCTACAACAGCATCCGGGCCCGGTTTTTCCGTTCTCTGATCACCACCCTGACCCTGGTGCTGGCGGTTTCTTTCCTCAGCTTCGTCAATGTGGCCACAGACGCGGCCAACGGCCTGCTGGCCACCGGAGATCCGGAGCTGCGCCAGGCGCTGATCCGTTCAGGGTACGATCTCGCGCCGGAGGACGCCCGGGCCGGCAGCAGTCCCAAGCAGCGATGGATCGTCATTCTTTCCCTGCTGGTCTGCACTGTCGGGATCGTCAACGCCCAGCTCATGGCGGTGACGGAACGGTTTCGGGAGATCGGCGCCATGAAATGCCTGGGGGCGCTGGACCGGTTCGTCCTCCGGCTCTTTCTGCTGGAAGCGGGCATGCAGGGATTGGTCGGCGCCGGCGCGGGCGCTCTCATCGGCGCGCTTTTCGCGTTGCTTAACAGCGCCCTTCAGTTCGGCGCCGCGCCGTTCCGGGCCATGCCATGGGGGGATGCCGCCCAGTCCATCTTTTTCAGTCTGGGCATCGGTTGTCTGCTGAGCCTGGCAGGGGTCCTTTATCCGGCCATTGTGGCGGCGCGGATGCAACCGGTGGAAGCGATGAGAGTGGAAGAATAACAAGGAGGCCAATGGAGCTCAGCGGTCAGAACGCAGG
>JAABTD010000229.1 GCA_011390065.1 Desulfobacteraceae bacterium | reverse complement strand
ACATCTTCGCCGTGGCCCACGACATGCGCGAGATGGTGGCCCGGGTCGGCACCTTCGATTTGCTCAAGGGCAAGATCATGGCCAGCCTGTTCTACGAGCCGTCCACCCGGACCTCCTCATCCTTTCTGGCGGCCATGCAGCGGCTGGGCGGCAGCATCATCCCCATCAACGAAGTCCAGTATTCCTCGGTGGCAAAGGGAGAATCGCTCCCCGACACCATCCGGACCCTGGAATGCTACGCCGACGTCATCGTGCTGCGCCACCCGGAGGTGGGCGCTTCGGAGCTGGCGGCCCAATACGCCCGCAAACCCGTCATCAACGCCGGGGACGGCGTGGGGGAGCATCCCACCCAGGCTCTCCTGGATCTCTTCACCATCATGGAGGAACTCCAGAACGTCGACGGGCTCACCGTCACCCTCCTGGGGGATCTCCGTTACGGCCGGACCGTTCACTCCCTGGCGCGCCTCCTCTCCCTTTACGACGTCCGGCTCAATTACGTCTCCCCCGACGCCCTGCGGATGCCCGGCGAGATCCTCTCGGAATTGCAGGACAAAGGCATCCCCCAGTCGGAACACGAACGCCTGGCGCCGGTGCTGCCGGAAACCGACGTGTTGTACATCACCCGGGTGCAAAAAGAACGGTTTTCCGACATGAACGAATACCAGACCGTCAAGGACGCCTATGTCATCAACCCCGAGACCATGACCGCCGCCAAAGACCGGATGATCGTGATGCACCCCCTTCCCCGCCTGGGCGAAATCGACATGGCCGTGGACGACGACCCCAGGGCCGCTTATTTCCGGCAGATGGAATACGGGCTGTATGTGCGGATGGCGTTATTGGCAATGGTGCTGGGGAAGGCGTGACGCGACCCGACCTTGAGTCCCGGCCCTTCGCGTGTTATTATTGAGGATGTGGAATGAGGACGCCCTCCCCATTCGGATCCCGTTCCGAATTCAGGAGGGTGTCTTCTTTCAAGAGGATGCGTTGTTGCGAAACCGCATCATCATTTGTGATGGGAGCAATCGATGGCAAAGGACTACTATAAAATCTTAGGCGTTTCCAAAAACGCTTCTCAGGACGAGATCAAAAAGGCATATCGGAAGCTGGCCCGGAAATGGCATCCGGACATCAACCCCGGCGACGAGAAGGCGGAAAAGAAATTCAAGGATATATCGGAAGCCCACAACGCCTTGGGCAACGCGGAAAAGCGGAAGCTATACGACGAGTTCGGAGCCGAAGGGCTCCAGGCCGGGTTCAACGCCGAACAGGCCCGTGAATACAAGAAATGGCAATCCTTCGGCGGCGGCGCCGGAACCCGGAGCCGGGCCGGCGGCGGTCAGGGGTTCGGTCAGTACCAGAGCTACGAGGATGTTTTCGGGGACCTGTTCGGATTCGGCGGCGAGGGCGGCGGTCCCCAGGGGTTTTCCAGCGGGCGTCAACGGACGACCAAAGGCCGGGACCTCGAACACGAGATGACCATCGACATGATGTCGGCCCTGCGCGGGTTCGAGACCGAACTTTCCATGCGGAAAGCCAGGGCCTGCGACCGGTGCAGCGGCAGCGGCGACGATCCCAGCAGCAGCGTCTCCACCTGCGCCTCCTGCGGCGGAACCGGCCGGATGAACGTCGGCGACGGGCCCATGAACTTTACCAAGATCTGCCCGGAGTGCGGCGGCGCCGGCCAAAGCCGCGCCACGTGCCCCCAGTGCAAGGGCGCCGGTCAGACGACGGGCGTCGAGAAGATCCGGGTCGCCATCCCCAAGGGCGTCAAGGAAGGGGCCAAGGTGCGGGTCTCCGGAAAAGGGGAGCCGGGCGCTGGCGGCGGCCCGCCGGGGGATCTTTTCCTGGTGGTCCACATCAAGCCCCATCCGCTGCTGAAGCGGGAAGGCGACGACCTCCACATCGACGTGCCGGTCACCATTCACGAGGCCATGGCCGGCGGCACGGCGACGGTCCCCACCGTGGACGGACAGGTCAACCTCAAGATTCCGGCGGGGAGCCAGAGCGGAAAAACCCTCAAGCTCAAGGGAAAGGGGGCCGTCAACACCAAGACCAAGGCCCGGGGGGATCTGCTGGCCCATCTCCTGGTCCGGCCGCCCAAGACCGACGCGGACGACGCGCTAAAGGCGGCGGAGACGCTGGAAGGATACTACAAAGAAGATGTTCGGAAAGACCTGCGGCTGTAGCGCGGCAGGTCAGAAATCCTCCGGGAACCGGCCCCGAAGATGCCGGTTCACATCCTCCAGGATGGCGTCGAACTGCCGGCGCATGTCGAGCATGTTCTGGCGCATCCGGAGGATGACCTCAATCCCCGGCAGGTTCACTTCCATATCTTCCACAAGAATTTTGGCCAGGCGCAGCTTCTCCAGCTCCTCCATGCAGAACGTCCTCGCAGATTCGTCCGCTTCCATCTCGGCGCGGACGATCTCCTCGGATTCGAGATCCCGGAGAAACCGTTCATCCACATCAAAATATTCAACCACTTCGGTTAGGGTCCAGTATTGCTTGGGCATGATCGCACCTCCCGCATATCCACTCAAAACAAAATGTCGCGCCCGCCGATATTGCTCAAATAAATATGATCATCAAAAAACTGTAAGGTGACGCGGCCCCTCATGTCCACGGAAATTTCATAGCCTCGATCCGCTCAAACATCTCATCGACGTTTGCGGCTGACTTGATCTTGCCGGACCGATAGTCTTCCGTTGCCCGTTTTTCCGCCATGCGCCAGCCCTCGGTTTCGTAGCGTGATTGATCCTCGTCCAGAAAAACGATGATGACATCCCCCGAATCCTGGAAAGAAATATCTTCAAGCGGTATGATTTTCCCGTCTTGAAATATGCCTCTGACTGCTAACTGGGCCATGGTGTTTTCTCTCCAATATTTAAACACAAACTAATCGGACACGTCAAAGGTCAGCTCGTCGGGCCATTCCCGCTCGTGCCCGTCCGCCGGGCCTTTTTTGCAGGCATCAACGACCAAGCGTCCATTGCGCATCATCAGGTCGCGGCCCGGATCGGTGTTGTTGAACAATTTCCAGAGGATGAGCGAATCGTCGTGAAGGTCGATCTCTGCGTCGTAAAGAATGAAGATGTTGAAAGCGGACAGCTCTCCCAGGTATAAGAGCACGTCGGCGAAATACCGCCCGCCCCGGTCGGACCGTTTTTCCACCGCCACGGCCAGAACCCGGTTGGCCGCCGGATCGGCCTCGGCCATCAGCCGACGGTATCCCACCGCCCCCGGAATTTTGTTTTTGATCACGCCGGCCAGATAGGGGTCCGAGGGTGGGGCCATCGAAGGAGGCTGCCGATCCCTGGGCGGTTCTCCGGGAAACCGGGCCGTGAGGTCGATGCCGATCTTGTTGCCGAAATTGGCGACGGGTGAGGAATGGTCCAGGACATCCAGCACGCCCTTGGTGACGGTGATGTCCGACGACAGGTCGAAGCGAAGGGCCAGTTGCCGGAGGACCGCGGCGGGATCGGATGGCGCGATCTCGGCATCCACCACGGCGATGGCCTTGCAGAAGCTCATCTGTCCCTGCCCCCACAGTCCGCTCATGATCTTCTGGGCATGCCCCGGATACTCCTTTTCCAGGGCCACCACCACGATGTTGTGGAACACGCCCTCCCAGGGGAACCAGTAGTCCTTGATCTCCGGGAAAACCGTCTGGAGCATGGGCAGGAAGAGCCGCTCCGTGGCCTTGGCCAGGTAGCACATGGGCAGGAAGAGCCGCTCCGTGGCCTTGGCCAGATAGCAGTCCTCCATGGGCGGCCTGCCCACGAGGGTGGCGCTGTAGACGGGGTTTTTCCGGTGAGTGAGGGCCGTGACGTGGAAGACCGGGTAGTCGTCCGCCAGCGAATAATACCCCGTGTGGTCGCCGAAGGGGCCTTCCCGGCGCAGCTCACCGGGATCGACATACCCTTCCAGCACGAATTCGGCCTCGGCCGGGACTTCCAGGTCCACGGTCAGACACTTGGCCATCCGCACCGGCTTTTTCCGGATGAAGCCGGCCAGCATCATCTCGTCGATCCCCCGGGGCATGGGGGCCGTGGCCGAATAGACCGTGGCGGGGTCGGCGCCGATGGCCACCGCCACCGGCATCCGCTTTCCGGCTTTGGCGTATTCGTTGTAATAGTGGGAGCCGTCTTTGTGGATGTGCCAGTGCATGCCGGTGGTGTTCCGGTCAAAGACCTGGAGGCGGTACATCCCGACGTTTCGGCGGCCCGTGACGAGGCTCCGGGTGATGACCAGGGGCAGGGTGATGAACGGTCCTGCGTCCTTGGGCCAGCAGTGGAGCACCGGCAGAATAGACAGGTCCACCTCGCCGCCCTTCCAGACTACCTGCTGGCAGGGCGGTTTCCCCTTGAAGGACCGGGGTGGAAACCTGGCCAGATCCAGAGCCATGGGAAGGGCGCCAATGGCGTCCCGGAAGCCCGCCGGCGGGTTGAATTCGATGTATTCCCGGACCCTGCGGGCGAGGTCGTCGAGATGATCCACTCCTAGCGCCATGCAGATACGCCGGTCGCTGCCGAAAATATTGGTGGCCACAGGAAAGGCGGATTTCCGGACGTTTGTAAAGAGCAGGCCCTTGCCGCCGCCCGGGCGCTTGGATTCCGCATCGGTATATTTGCTGATGTCCAGATGCGGCGACACCGGTTCGTCGATGTGTTTCAGTTCGCCGGCGCTCTCCAGCCGATCCAGAAATTCCCTGAGATGTTTATAGGATGTCATCCACGCCCCATTGTTTGATCAGATCGTGTTCGATATGAAGGTGATCCAGCACCCGGGCGACCGTATGGTCGACCAGATCCTCGATGGTTTCGGGCCGGAAATAAAAACCGGGACACGGCGGCATTATAGTGGCGCCGGCCGCCGCGGCGCGCGCCATGTTTTCTATGTGGATCGCGCTCAGCGGCGACTCCCGGGTCAGCAGGATCAGCGGCCGCTTCTCCTTCAGGCAGACATCCGCGGCCCGTCCGATGAGCCCCTCGGCCAGCCCCGAAGCGATGGCCCCCAGGGTCTTCATGGAACAGGGGGCGATGACCATCCCGTTATGGCGAAACGACCCGCTGGCCGGCGGCGCAAACAGATCGTCCGGATCATGGATATCCAAGCGGGCCGTGGAATGGTATTGGCATCCATAGGCGTCGAGAAACGTCTTGAAGGCGTTGCCCTCGTATGCCGTCTCATGGCGCATGACTTTTCGGCCCGCAGCCGAAATGGACAGATGCACATGGACCGGCCGCGCCAGCAGCGCCTTGAGGAGCCGGAGGCCGTAAATGGGGCCGGAGGCGCCGCAGATGGCCACGATGATTTTTTTATTCATTCGATTACCTCGGCGCTAAAGTTAAAAAAGATGATGGCGCAACAGTTCATCGGCCAGCACCGAAATGAATAACAGCACGGAAATGACGCTGTTCACATGAAAAAAAGCGATATCGATGCGACACAGATCATCGGGGCTCACCAGCCGGTGCTCAACGACATACAGCGCGCCTATAATGCAAACGCCGACGGCGTAGACCGCCCCCATGTCGAAGGCGAAATGGACGGCGGCCAGGAACAGAAACGACAGCAGGTGAAAGCCGGCCGCGATGGCAAACGACCGTCGGGGACCGAAGCGGGCCGGGATGGAGCAGAGCCCCTCGTCCCGGTCGAAGTCCGCGTCCTGGCAGGCGTAGAGGATATCGAAACCCGCGATATAGGTCATCAGCGCCCCGGACAGCAGGAGGATCGCAGGCGAAAAGCCCTTGGCCACGGCGATCCAGGCGCCGGCCGGCGCCAAGGCGATGGCGAACCCGAGATAGAGATGGGCCAGCCAGGTGAACCGCTTGGTATAGGAATAAAAAAAGAGGGCCCCCAGCACCGGAATCGACAGGTAAAGACAGATCCGCCCCAGTATGGCCGAGGAAAAAATGAACAAGGCCGAAAAAATCGCCACGAACATCACCGCCGATGACAAAGACAGCTTCCCCGACGGGATCTCCCGCACCGCCGTCCGGGGGTTCCGGGCGTCGATGGCCGCGTCGGCGATCCGGTTGAAGCCCATGGCCGCGGACCGGGCCCCGACCATGGCCGCCAGCATCCAAAAAAGATCCCAAAAAGTAAGGGGGTAGCGCCGCTGGGCCAGCACCACGGCGGAGAGGGCGAAAGGGAGCGCGAAGATCGTATGGGTGAACTTGATCATTCGGCCGTAGGTCAGGATGCGCTCCCCCCAGGTCCCACGGCCGGGCCGACCGGCTTCAACCGCGTCCGACATCATAGCCCGACGCCGTCAATGACCGCCCCGCAATCCGGGCATTTGCCGTTCTGGAGCCGGTTGTCCCGAATGGAAAATCCCCATCGCTCGATCAGCGGCGCGTTGCAACTGTAACAGAAGGTGGATTCCCCCTTTTCGCCGGGCACATTGCCGGTGTAGACATACCGCAGTCCGGCCTCCAGGCCGATGTCCCGGGCCATGGTCAGGGTCTCCACCGGGGTGGGGGGTGCATCCAACAGCTTGTAGGTGGGATGAAACCGGCTGATGTGCCAGGGGGTCTCCGGTCCCAGGTCCCCGACGATGAATCCGGCCAGCTGCCCGAGTTCCTCCCGGTCGTCGTTGAGTCCCGGAATGATCAGAGTGGTGATCTCCACGAAAACCCCTTTTTCCTTCATCCCCCGGAGGGTCTCCTTGACCGGTTCCAGTTTGGCGCTGCACTGTTTTTTGTAAAAATCATCGGTAAAGGCCTTGAGATCCACATTGGCCGCATCCAGGTACGGGGCGACCATCTCCAGGGCCTCCGGGGTCATGTAGCCGTTGGTCACGAAGACGTTTTTGATCCCCTTCTCATGGGCCAGTTTGGCGGTGTCCAATGCGAATTCGAAAAAAATGGTGGGCTCGGTATACGTATAGGCGATGCTCTTGCAGTTGCGCTGTTCCGCCTCCCGGACCACGGTTTCGGGCGAAAAATATTCCCCCGTGATCATCCCGTCCCGGTCCGAGGGCATCTGGGCGATGTCGGCGTTCTGACAGAAGCGGCATTTGAAATTACACCCCACAGTGGCCACGGAAAAGGAAAGGCTGCCGGGGAGAAGATGAAACAGGGGTTTTTTCTCGATGGGATCGACGTTCTGGGCGATCAACCGGCCGTACGCCAGGGTATAGAGACTGCCGCGTCGGTTTTCCCGGACCCCGCAGATCCCGCGATGATCCTCCTTGATCACGCAGCGGTGACGGCACAGATTGCATTTGACGGTGTTTTCCTTCAGGGGTTCGAAAAGAAGGGCTTTTTTCATTTCCATCGTTTCTCTCTCCTTATGCTTCCCAAGAAGCCCGCCACGACGGCCCCGGTGGAGGGCTTGGGCCGGGTTTTCAATTCCAGGGGACGGGTCCGAAACCGGGGAACCAGGGTGACGGATATCCCCATAAAAGCGCCGAACGGACATCGCTGCACATATTGGGACTGTTCAAGGAACCGGGTGATTCTGCCCGGTCGGGAGGGTAACTGACCGACGGTTCGCCATTGCACCGGAACGTCTCCCGCGATTTCCCGGATCATCCCCTTCAGTTCCCAGAGGCTCAAAAACCGGGCATGGCGGTAAACCGTCCCGCCGAAAAACCGCCGGACGCGAAGGCCGCTTCCCCGAAACGAAGATGGGTTGACCATGCCGATAAAAACCCGGTATTTGGCCACCCGACAGGCTTCCTCCAGGGCTTTTTTCGGGTCGTCGACGAACTCCAGCGTCTTGAAGAGGCAGGCAAAATGGAAGGAATTGTCGTCAAAGGGGAGATCCTCGGCAACCCCGGGATGGAGATCCGCCCGACGGGCCGTGTGCTCTTCCGATCTCAGCCCGGTCACGTTCAACCCGCTCCGGACCAGATACGCCGTCGCTAACCCGCCGCCGCACCCGATGTCCAGTATGGTGTCCAGCCGCATGGGCTGGATCATGCCGAGCATCAGTTCGTGCTCCAGTTCCATCGCAAAACGGTTTGCGGGCTTTTCGCACCCGGCGTCCCATTGCCGGGCATCCTCTGTGGTGAATACGTATCCCATGGAAAATAATGTTAATAAAAAAGGATGTTTTGATCAAGGAGAAAAGAGGGGGTCACGCCCTATAGCACAGACGTCAAGGTCTTAACCAGTGCTCGACCGCCAATCCCGGGACCCTTTTGAATTCTTCC
>JAABTD010000430.1 GCA_011390065.1 Desulfobacteraceae bacterium | reverse complement strand
GTGCATCTTGTAGGACTTGGTCTCCAGCCATTTGAAAAAGCCCCGGACCCCGTAGTACCGCTTGTCGCCCTCGATCACCGCCTGCCGCTGGTCCTCCGCGAGATCCCGGAAGGGGATGTCCGCGGGGATTTTCCGCCGGCGGCAGAAGGCCAGCAGGTCGTGGTATTCCTCCCGGTCCTCCGCGGGCCCGCCGAAGGGCTTGACCGCGCCCTCCTCGATAGAAAGCCGGTCGTCGGGGATGATCAGTTCCAGGTCGATGCCGATGGTCCGCCCGAACCCCCGGCAGACGTCGCAGGCCCCGGCCGGGCTGTTGAAGGAGAAGAGATTGGGGATGGGTGGCCGATAGGCGATGCCGCAGTCGGGGCACTCCAGCTTGCCGGAAAAGGCGAGATGGCCGTCGGGCGGCAGCCAGACATCCACCCGGCCCCCGCCGAACCGGAAGGCCCCCTCCAGGGAATCGACGGCCCGGCTTCGGGCGTCGGGTTTGATGATCAGCCGGTCGATCAGTACGTTTGGCAGGACGTTGGGCGCGTCCCCGGGCGTTTCGGGCGTCCAGTCGTCCAGGTCCCGAACTCCCCCGTCGATCCAGAGCCGGTCGAAGCCCATCCCCTGGAGATAGGGCTTCACCTCCGCCATCTCGAAGCCCTCCAGGGAAAGGGGGAAGGTGATGACGGCTTTGGTTCCCTCCGGCTCCCGCCGCAGCCGTTCCCAGATCATCCCCGGCGTCTCCGGGACCACGGGCCGGCCGCACCCCCGGCAATGCAGCGTCGCCAGCCGGTGAAAGAGCAGCTTGGCGTAATCCGTGATCTCTGTCATGGTGCCCACCGTGGACCGGGACGTCCGCACCGGGTCTTTCCGGTCGATGGCGATGGCCGGCGGGATGGCGCGGATCTCGTCCACCTGGGGCCGGTCCATCCGGTCCATGAACTGCCGGGCGTAGGGCGAAAAGGTCTCCACATACCGCCGCTGCCCCTCGGCATACAGGGTATCGAAAGCCAGCGATGACTTCCCCGACCCGCTGGGGCCGGTGATGACGGTAAACTGGTGGAGGGGGATGTCGATGTCCAGGTTTTTGAGGTTGTTCTGGCGCGCGTTGCGGATCTGAATGGATGGTTTTGTCATGGAAGTGTATAATATATTTGTCGTTGTTGTCTCAATTTCGTTCGGTTTCCGGTCTATATCGAATTTATAAGATAAGGCGATTCCATCGATTCACAAGAGGAGGTCCGAGGGCGCAAACGGTCCAGAGTTATCATGATTCTCATTGCTTTTTGCCGAATTGAGGTGTAAAAGGATGTGTATAAGGAGGTGCATAATGAGAACGAATGTCGATCTGGACGAGCGTTTGATCGAGGAAGCCTTCAGATACAGCCAATCGAAAACCAAAAAAGGGCTAATCCATGAAGCGTTAAAAGAATTCGTCGAGAACCGATCAAGGCGAAATTTGCTGGAGCTGGAGGGCAAGATCCAATTTCGCGAAGACTACGATTACAAAGCGATGCGGGCGGCGGAATGATTCTGGTGGACACATCGGTGTTGATTGATTTTTTTAAAGGAAAGAAAAGCCTTCCTCGTAATAAATTTAAACAATTGCTGGAAATCGGTTTGCCCTTCGGCATAACGGCCTTCATTTACCAGGAGCTTTTGCAGGGCGCCGCATCGGATCGAGAATACGAGAAGATGAAACGTTTCCTGTCAACTCAGCGGTTTTATCATCCTCTGGACCCTGTGGATTCATTTGCCGAGGCGGCAAGAATTTATTTTGACTGCCGGCGCAAGGGGATCACCGTCCGGAGTACGATTGATTGTCTGATTGCCCAAATCGCCTTGGAACATCATTTGCTTGTGCTTCACAATGACAAATATTTTGAGGCGATCCAGGTCGTTTTCCCGGAATTGAGATTCTATTGATGAAATCAAAAAAGAACCTACCCATCGGAATTCAATCTTTCAAAATCCTTCGGGAAAATGGCAACGTCTACGTAGACAAGACGCGTCATATCCATCGGATGATCGATGAGGGCATGTTCTATTTCCTCTCCCGCTCCCGCAGATTCGGCAAATCCCTGACGGTTTCCACGATGAAAAGCCTGTTTGAGGGAAAAAAGGATTTGTTCGATGGCTTATGGATTTCGGAGCACGGCGATTGGAACGGGACGCCCCATCCGGCCATCCTCATCGATTTCAACGGCATCAGCCATGATACACCGGAAAACCTGAAGAAAGGGCTGGCCAACGGCGAAGTCAAAACCGCTTTCCTTGAGATCCTGCTCCAATCCTTCGCCGGGGAAACCAACGCTTCGGAGACATGGACTATCCCCAAAAATTCCAGGAAAGCGGAAAAAAGCGAATCCTGATAGGCATCAACTTCGATACGGACAAACGGAACATCTCCGAATGGAAAAGCGACAGCATCCCCTAAAACAGAGC
>JAABTD010000046.1 GCA_011390065.1 Desulfobacteraceae bacterium | reverse complement strand
TCAATGGGGACCGGTTCCCACTTATCGCCCAGATCCATCCCGCTGTCCGAAAACCAGTTCCACGGCATCGCCGCCGACATGCCCGAGAATATCCCCAGGAATGCCGCAAAAACGGAGTGGAGCGCCATCGCGATAACAACCCCTATTCCGATCCGAAAGATCGTCCTCCCGATCTTCCCGCGCCGTTCAGCCTGAGCTGCCCGGCATTCCGACTGTAGGCCATCGGGTTTCCGGTCGTTCCGGGCGAATGCCTCGACGGGATGATACTGTTGATGATACCAGCACCACTTCTCTTTTCCTTTCATGGCCGCCCCTCACAGTCTCACGTTGAAAATTGCATAAATCACGCAAACCAGCATAAAGCCCCAGAAGACGCGATCCACCAGCCGGTTCCACCGTTGGCGGTCCCTCTCCTTTTCTTTGCGCCGTCGCTCATCTTCCAGCTCTTTCGCCCGCTTGGCCTTCTCTTTGGCCGCCTTCTCCCTTTCCTTCAAATCGGGCGATTGAAACGGATAAGGCGGCGGGTAAGGGTATCCCGGCCACGGCGTCGGGAACATGCCGTTTAAGGCGTCGTCGGGTTCCAGGTGGTTGCTCATGGTTCCCCCTTTAAAAAAATTCATCGCGCCGCCTCCCGTTTATGCTCGATCAGTTGATAAACATCGGCCCCACTGGCAATCCGGCCCGGCAGGGTCCCGCCGCCAAAGGACAGGATGACCGGCCCTTCGGGATATCGACGGCCGCGCAACAGCAAAAAGACGGCCGCCACGGTCGCCAGGATTGACGCCAAAGTGATCCCGGCCAGGATAAAAACCATGGTCCGGTCGGTCTTCATTGCCATGATGCTTTCAGCCATCGTCGCCAGCCGTCCAGACGCCTCCTTGTGGGCGTCGGCGATCTCGGCCGCGGCATTGGCATGGGCGGCCGTGATCTTGCCCATTGCGTCCTGGTTCTGGCTTATCAGTTGGCGGTTTTGGTCCATAACCTCGCCGAGTTGTTTTTCCGATAAATCAATCCGCCGCTTTTCAACGTCGGCTTTCGTCTTTTCGATCTCAACGGCGTTGCCGGAGTTGTGGCTCCACCACCAATCGACTTTAGCCCAGGCCAGCATTCCGACGACGTACAAACCAAAAATGCAGCAGATTATCAGCGGGATGTAGGCCACAAAGCCGTTTTGATTTCTCAGCGTTCTCATGATGCCCCCCTAATCGATATTACAAAAACATAGGTCCAGGCCGACAAGGCGACGATTAATCCTATGGTCCATACTGCCGCGATTATTTTTTCCATGGGATCTCCCTCCGTGCTGGCGTCGGCAGCTCGCGCCGGTCCTCTCTCGGTTCCAAGGTCGGCCATGGGTCAACGTGACGGTCAACGGGTCGATGGTCGATCCTGTATCCCGGCCCTTGGTGCTCCAATGGCGTCCAGGGTGGGCGATCTTCCATGGGTCTGTAGTCTCGGTATGGGTCGGCTTGCTGCGGTCTCTCCGCGCGTTTGAACAGCCAAACCACGCCCAGGACAGCCCCGACGAAAAGCGCCATAATGGCGATCAGCACCACGCCCCCGATGACGGCATAAATCGCCGCAGCGGGCAGCAGCGCGCCCGATACCATCGCCCCCGCAGAAAATGCACAGGCGATAAAGATTATACTTATCATCGCGCTTTCTTTTTTCATCGCGCCGGCCTCCCTTTAACCGTTGAAATCAAGGCCATTACACCTGAAATCATGCCGAACAGAGAGCACCCCGCCATGGTCCACGATGGAGACAAGGCCCCCCACATTGCAGACCACATGATCCCAGCAAGAAAGCCGGTGAACAAAAAAGCGATTGTTTCAAATAGATCCATGATAAAGCCCTCATTGGTTTGAAGGCTTGCGGGATTGTCTGGAAGGATGGTAAAGGTAGGACAGGCCCACAAGCCTTTGTTTGTGTGCTGGTCGGCGTCCGGTTCCCTACTCGCCAAAGTCAAGAAACCGGGCGTCGGCCCCCTCTAATCTGCTTTAATCACCCCCCCCCTTTCCGATGGAGTTGTAAATTTCGTCATCTCCTCGAATGCTTCCCGGTCAATCCAGGGTTGCCGCGCTTCCCCGGACTGCAGATAAGCGTTCATGTCTACGATGTCGCCTTCGTCCCGATCCTCCAGCGCTTCGGCGGCCATCGGGACAAAACCACCTTCTGAGCAGTCGCAAAGAGACCAAAAAGCGCCGCATTCGCTGCAAACCATGTCCCCCACTTCCGGGAAATCAGCGCCGGCGTCTTCGTCGTCGGTGGCCACAAATCGCGCCATTACGTCCCCTTGCCCGTCCTCGACTTTGGCCCGGATGGAATGCCCCTGATTCAGCGCACAAGCCACGGCCGAAAAGATTTTGAAGGCGTGGTCAACGTCGTTGGCCTCCAGGGCGTCGGGCTTTCGCCCGTGGTGGCCCGCGTTCCATTCGGTGAATTCAAGTTTCATGTGTTCCCCCTTTCTTTTGCGTTTGCACCAAATAAAAAAACCCCCCGCCGAATAAATATTCAGCGAGGGGTTTTTATTAAAAAATATAGCCTTTTAAGCTACAATTTCATACCGATAACCATGGGTGCCGATAGGGTGCCAAGTGGCATCAAACCGGAAAAGAGCGTTTGACAATAGGGCTTTGATGTACCGCAAAGGCGATTGAAAACAAGATGTTATCTGGACATATTCAGGATATTTCAAATCAATTCAACATTTTATAATCCGGCCTTCGGCACCATCTTCATACAAACGGCTGAATCTAAAAGGGTTCGGCCGTTTGAGTTTCGCCGGGTGCTTTCAAGGCGCCGATAAGGCGCCAGTTTGGGCCTCGGCGATGAAACAAAAAACCCTTGCTGAATGGTGACATCCGGCAAGGGCATGATTGACATAACCACGGATAAGCCTATAATAAAGCTTTTCATATGAAAGTGTTATCCGGTGCTTTCGGATGACGTCTTCTAAGCCCGTTGGATGTTTGTAGCATCCAGCGGGCTTTTTATTTCAAAGATCAGTCCCTCTTTTCGGGGGCTTTCTCTCTTTTTTCATGGGCAATGACCATTTCCTTGACAAGTTCAAGCATAAGTTGTCTCTGTGCTGGTCCCTTACGAAGATTACCTGGAAAACTTCAAAACGCCGGAAATCGATGGTCTCGTACATCCCAAATGAGGTGGTAAAGGCCCATGCCATAGACGGAAAAACCCTTCTCAGAGCATGGCGGGAGTTCAAGGGGCTTACTCAAGCCGAGATGGCAAGCCGCATGGGAATCAGTCAATCGGCATATTCGCAGATTGAGCGAAGCGAATCCCCCCAGGGGAGCACGATCCAAAAGGCCGCATTAGCCCTCCGGGTCGACAGCCGGCTTCTCACCTTGGATGATGTCCGGGTCGATGACGGTCCATGAAAACCCGGATAATCGGCGCTTTCAGTGAACCCCGAAACAGCTCCGCCACAGCGCCAAAGCCAAAATAATGCCCGCCAACAGCAATACGACGATGAGTTGATCCCGCCCGAACCGGAGCATCTCATGTGCCCAATCGTGAAAAAACGGCATGGGAAATCATTTTTTCTCCTCTGACAGCCGCTCCAGGTGGGCCATGAATGTCTCCGCCCCTGTGGCCGCCACTTCGATCCTTCGCCAGTTTTCTCCCCCCGGCGCCGTTGAGATACAAACCTCGATCGGATCGACGATCCCTCCTTCCGGCAGACGATCGGCCCATTCGATGGCGGCCACGCCCTCGCCGTACAGCGCATCGTCGAGACCGATGTCCGACGCATCTTCTACGCCGTCGAGGCGGTAGAGGTCGATATGGTAAAGGGTGCAACGACCCGGATATTCGTTGATCAGCGTGTAGCTCGGACTGGTGATGTAATAGCAAGACGGTACCTGCAAACCTTCGGCCAGTCCCTGCACCAGACAGGTCTTGCCGCTCCCTAAATCCCCGGTCAGAGTGATAATCGCCCGGCAGTCCAAATGTTTGCCCATGGCCGCTCCCACTGCGCGGGTCTCCTCCGGAGACCGGGTGATCAACCCAACACGGGTTGCCATGGATGGGGCTCCTTTTCGCCTATCGACATCATCCGGCCGATTTCCTCCGGAAGCGCCGCCATCAGGTCGGACGCCAGATAACCGTATGGTGCAATGGCGTTGGCCAGGCGGTCCCCCGCGGCGCCGTGAAGGTAGGCGCCCACCCGGGCGGCAGCCTCCGGCGGATGCCCCTGGGTCGCCAGCCCTGCAATGATGCCGGTCAGGATGTCGCCCATGCCGCCTGATGCCATGCCGGGATTGCCCGTGGGATTGATGTGGACCCGGCCGTCCGGATGAGCGATCACCGTTCTGGCGCCCTTGAGCACCAGATGGGCCTTCCATTCAACCGCAAATTGCCGGGCGGTCCCGACCCGGTCTTTCTGGATGTCGGCGGTGGACAGATTGGTCAATCGCGCCATCTCACCGGGATGAGGGGTGAGGATCACCGGTGGCCGCGCTGTCTTGAGCAGGTCGGTATGGCCCACCAGATGATTGAGTCCATCCGCGTCGATAACCATGGTGTTTCTGCGCTCGGCGATCAGGCGTCGCACCAGGGCCCCGGTCTGGGCGGCGGAGCCCAGACCGGGGCCTACAGCCACGCATTGTTTGTCCGAAAAAAGATTGAAGATGGCCTTGAAGACGGTTTCGTCCAGAATCCCGGCGCCGGTTTCGGGCAGGGGGTGGGTCATGGCCTCCAGCACATGTCCCTCCATGAGAACGTTAAGGCTCTTGGGCACACAGAGGGTAACGAGTCCGGCCCCGGCCCGGAGGGCTGACATGGCCGTCATGGCCGCAGCCCCTGATTTTCCCGGCGAACCGGCCACTACCAGCAGGTGGCCGGTGGTCCCCTTGTGGGCCTCCGGCGGCCGGCTGCCCAGATCCTTTCGGACCCGGCCAGGGGTCGTGACCGCCTGCCGGGGATTGACGGCTTCGGCGATATGGGGAGGAATGCCGATGTCGATCACCTTCAAATCGCCGGTGAATTCGGCGCCGGGATAGACCAGATGGCCGATTTTTGGAAAGGCGAAGGTGGCGGTCGCCTCGGCTCGAACGCAACCGCCCAGCGGCTGGCCGGTGTCCGAATGGAGGCCCGAGGGGATATCCACGGCGAAAATCGGCTTGCCGGATGCGTTCATATAGTCGATAACCGTCCGGAAATACCCTTTCACCTCAGAACTGAGGCCGGTGCCCAGGATGGCGTCGATCCACAGGTCCTGGTGGGCCAGTGCCATCTTCCGCGCCGAAAAGGCTTCGGCGTCGGGCAGTTCGGTCACGGAGACGCCCAGTTTTTCCAACAATGTGAGGTTGGCCGCCGCATCCCCTCTGACCTTTTCGGTTTCGGAGAGGAGGTAAACGGCGACTCGCATCCCCTTCTGGAACAGGTACCGGGCCATGACAAACCCATCGCCGCCATTGTTCCCCCGGCCGGCCATGACGCCGATGCGCTTTCGGCTCAGATCGGGAAACCGGTCCAGCAGGAATCGGGTCGCCCCCCGGCCGGCATTCTCCATCAGCACCCGCCCCGGGATGCCGCAGGATTCGATGGTCTCGCGATCCATCCGCTGCATTTCCTCCGCCGTCACAAGGTACATGGCGCCCTCCTCTCTATTGTTTCCTGAATCATCCAAAGCCGAAGGTCGTCTCCTCTGTCACCCCCAACCTGGCCAGCAGGTCGGCCGTTCGGCGGTCCATCTCAACGGCATCGGCCTCCGCCCCCTCGTGATCATAACCGAAAAGGTGAAGAGCGCCGTGGACCAGCAGTTGCACAAACCGCTCCCAAAAGGAAACGCCGGCGGCTTCGGCCTCCCGGCGAGCCGTTTCCGCGGAGATCACCACATCGCCCAGAACATGGGGGGAAATCTGGGAAAAATCTCCCTCTCTCATGGCAAAGGCGATGACGTTGGTGGGACCGGATCGGTGCAGGTAGGTCTCGTTGAGATCCGCTATCTCGGCGTCATCCACGATCAGGATCGAGAGTTCGCCATCAGGAAACCCCAAGGCGTCTAAGACGGCCTGAGCCGTCGATCGCACCTTTTCCAGGCTGATCTTTTCCTTGTTTTGCCGGTTGTTGATCAGTACGCCCATTTCGCTCCTTGCGTTCCCGCTTCTCCCGGGCTCCGGCTGCCGCCGACGCTTCGGCGTATTCGATGCGGTGGTGATGGATGCCGTTCAGGATCTTGTTGAAACTTTTGGCGATTTTGTGCAGATCCGCCAGGGTCAGCTCGCAATTGTCCAACTGACCGTCCGTGAAGATCGCATTGATCAGTTTCTGCACGTTGCCCTGAATTCGCGAAGGGGTCGGGTTGTCCAGAGTCCGCGAGGCCGCCTCCACCACATCGGCCAGCATCACCAGCCCCGCTTCCCGGGTCTGGGGCCGGGGACCGGGATAGCGAAAATTATCGATGTTGACATTCTCTTCGCCTTTGATCTTCTTGGCCTTTTCATAAAAAAACCGGATCAGGCTGGTGCCGTGGTGCTGGCGGATGGCATGGATGATCTCCTGCCCCAGTTTGTGCTGCCTGGCGATCTCCACCCCATCCTTGACATGGGAGATCAGGATCAGGCTCGACATGGAGGGGGCCAATTTGTCGTGCCGGTTCTTCCCGTCGGTCTGGTTTTCGATGAAATAAAGGGGTTTTTTGATCTTTCCGATATCATGGTAATACCCGCACACTTTGGCCAGAACGGGGTTGACGCCAATCTCGGCCGCGGCCGCTTCCACCATGGACCCCACCACCACGGAATGGTGATAAGTGCCCGGGGCCTCCAGCATGAGTCGTCGAAGGATCGGCCGTTCCAGATTGGCCAGTTCCAGCAGCGTGATATCGGTGGTGTACCCGAAAGCCATCTCCAGGAGCGGCACAATGCCGGCCGCGAGAATGCCTGCCGTCACGCCGCCCAGAAAAGCGAAGGCCCAGTCCCAGAAGATCTTGAACCCGCCCATATCCCCTGTATAAAGGTCTACCGCCGTGGCCAGAACCATGTTCAAAAGACCCAGCTTGACCCCCGCCTCGATGAACACCTTTCGTTCCCGGCAATTTTTCATCCAGAAAGCGCCCATGGTGGCGCTGAGAAGAAAATAGATGAAAATTTCGAATTGATCCTGGAAGATGATGGCGGTGGAGACCGACATCACCAGGGCGAAGGGGATGGCGATCTCCATACCCATAAAGACGCATACGGTCATGGCGCTGGCGGCCAGGGGAATGCCGTAGGACAGGGAGTTGATCGCAATGGGCATGGCCGCGCCCCTGGAGAGCGCATCGAAGAGCACCGTCGATACCTTGGGGATGAAAAAAAACAAAATCAGGATGGTGGAGATGAACAACAGATCCTTGTTGTGATTGATCGACCGCCGATGCATCGGATGAAAATGGATGTAGTATTTGATGACCAGAAGGCAAAGGATGATGCCGACGGCCCCGAAGCTCCGTTCGTAGAGCTTCTCCTGCTCTTTCTCGGCATTGAGGGCCTTGATCTTGGCCAGATTCTCGTCGGTGACCCGTTCCCCTTCTCGAAGCAGCATTTCCCCTTTCTTGATCTTATAGGGGACCGGCGCCACCCTTGCGGCCGCCTCCTGTTTCCGCTTCTCGGTTTCACTCCGGTTCAGGGTGATGTTGGGTTCGATCAACTGCTGAGCGATGTCCACCACAGCCGGCGCCAGACTGGGATTGATCTCCCTCACCTTGGGCATGGCGATGATCCGGACCATCTCCTTGTACTGATCGGGACCGTAGTATTTGCGGAGGTTTTGGACCTCTGATTCGTCCCTGTCCTGGAGGTTCCTCAAAATGATGCCCCGGTCCTTTTCACTGAGAAGGACCTCCTTGTTGGACACCACCCCATTGGTCAGAACTTCCTCGATAATCTCGACGATAAGCCTGTATATTTCTTCTGAAAACCCTAACGCCTTCAGGTTCCGGAAAACCGCTTCGGCGACGGGGATGTCGAGCTTTTCTTCGAAGAGGGCCCGGGATTGGCCATCTGCCGACGCAGCCGAATTCTCCCCGTCCACCTGCTGCCGCATGGCCTCAAAGGCGGACCTGACCCTTTCGGCGACCTCGGAGAGGAGGGCCTGGTTGTGATCGTAGACAGTTCGCACTTTGTCCATGGCTTCCCGCCGCTTGATGGCGGTGACGTCCCGGTTTTCTACAAAAAAGTCCCTCGATGCCTTGATATCCGACTCGACGATGTCGCCCACCTCGTAGGCGTGCCGGGTCATGATAAGGTTGGGATAAAGGATCACTGTCACGATGCCCAGCAACAGGATCAGAAGCGTCAGCCGCGCCGCGTCGCTGTTGTTCAGGTACTCCTGAATCAGCGCTTTTTTTCGGTCTTTCATGATGCTCCTTATCCGGCCTTTTGCGCCTCCGACCACTCGTAAGCCCGGATGATGTCCTGGACCAGTTTATGGCGCACGACATCGCTGTTCTTGAAGAAAATGAACTTGATCCCCTCGATCCCCTTGAGGATTTCCTTGCATTCCACCAGCCCCGATGGTTTGTTGCCCGGCAGGTCCACCTGGGTGATGTCGCCGGTGATGACCGCCTTGGAGCTGTATCCGATGCGGGTCAGAAACATCTTCATCTGCTCGGAAGTGGTGTTCTGCGCCTCGTCCAGAACGATAAAAGAATCGTTGAGGGTCCGCCCGCGCATGAAGGCCAGGGGCGCCACCTCGATGACCCCTTTTTCCATCAGGGATGATACTTTTTCAAACCGCATCATGTCGTGAAGAGCGTCATAGAGCGGCCGCAGATAAGGATCCACCTTTTCGGCCAGGTTGCCGGGCAGGAATCCCAGGGCTTCTCCCGCCTCCACGGCCGGACGGGTCAGGATGATCCGACGGACCGTGCCCTTGGCCAGGGCCGCCACGGCCATGGCCATGGCCAGATACGTCTTCCCCGTCCCGGCGGGACCGATGCCGAAGACGATATCGTAATTGCGCATGGCATCGATGTAGTCCTTCTGGGACGGGCTTTTGGGTTTGATGGCGTGTTTTTTCGAAGTAATGTAGACGGTGTCCAGAAAAATGTCCTTCAGTCGGACCCTGTCGTCCCTGCTCAGAATCCGAACGGCGTAATCCACGTCCGTGGGATAAACGGGACACCGGTCTTCGAGGAGACCGTAGAGCTGTTCGAGGACGTTCCGGGCAAGCTCCTTTGCCACGGGGTCGCCTTCGATGAACACGGTATTGCCCCGGGCGTGGATATCCACATCCGTGCCCTCGGCGATTTGAGCCAAATGTTTATTCTGCTCGCCGAACAGCTGCCGGGACAAGTCGATGTCCGGGAAAGTTACGGTAAGATTCTGATCTTCAATGGGTTCCTGCATATCGGTTCTATTTTTCGTTCCCAACTGTTGTGGAAGCCGACGCCCGGAACATTCGGTCCGCGGGGTTGCGGCTTCGGTTTCATGATGCCGTATTATTTTATCCTTGGGCGCTTTCCATTGCAAGCCTTGTCTTAACGACCGGCGATTCAGGTTGACCCTGAACGGGCTGCCTGCTATTTTGATCATTTGGTCGGTTCGCATCATCGACCATTTGACCAAACCCACAAATATATGGAGAGATGGGCCGACGTCAAGGCCCCTTTTATCATCACACCACAGGACGGAAATGGGCATGTCATCGCCAAACCATCACCTTTCAGATCTCATGGCATTGATTCAACGACTCAGGGGGGAAAACGGCTGCCCCTGGGACCGGAAACAAACCGCCGAAAGCATGGCCCCTCATCTGACAGAGGAGGCCTACGAGTTGGTGGACGGCATTTTCGCCGGGTCGCCCCATGCGGTAAGGGAGGAATTGGGCGACGTCCTTTTCCAACTCGTTTTCATCGCCAATCTGTACCGGGAGGCCGGTCATTTCGGCATCACGGACGTGATCGCAGACATCATTGAGAAAATGACCCGACGCCATCCCCATGTCTTCGGCGATGCCCGGGCGGAGACCCCTGAAGATGTTAAAACCCAGTGGCATCGGATCAAGGGCGAAGAAAAAAAAGCGGGGTCTGCCGGCGCCCGGCTTGCATCAGTCCCGGTGGGACTTCCGGCCCTGATGCGGGCGTACCGTATTTCCGACCGGGTCGACCAAAGCGGATTCGGCGGGGAGGAGAGCAAAGGCCCCCTGGAAGCGGTGGAAGCCCGGTGGACCACCCTGAAATCAGCGCTGTCTCATGGACAGGCGGGGGGACAGGCGGGGCAGGAAGCGTCGGCGGCGTTCGGAGAGATGCTCCTGGAACTGGTCCATTTGGCGCGTGGCGCCGGCATCCATCCGGAATCCGCGCTGTCGGAAGCCGTACGAAGATTTCAGCGACGGTTCGAAACCATGGAAAAAGCGGCTGCTGAAAAAAGCGTCGATCTGGAAGACCTCCCGCCAGAGGAAAAGAAGCGGTTCTGGGAAGCGGCAGCGGCCGGCGACAGGATGCCGGCAGAGACATGAGCGTTAATTCCGTCGGATGGCTTCGTGAATCACCAGCACCGTGGTAATGTTGTCCTTTCCGCCGGCCGCATTGGCCTTTTCGATCAACTCCTCGCAGATGGCCTTGGCGGGGCGGTTCTTTTTCGTCACCCGGTATATTTCCTCGTCAGAGAGCATGTCCCAGAGACCGTCGGAGCAGAGCAGCAGCCTGTCCCCGCCCTGGAGTCTATAGCAGTTGTAGTCCGGTTTGATGGTCTGAACGGCCCCGATGGCCTGGGTCAGCTCGTTTTTCAGATTGCTGCGACGGGCTTCTTCCGGCGTCATTTTGCCGGCCGCCACCAAGCCCATGACAAAGCTGTGGTCGGTGGTGAGCAACTGGATGCCGGAACGGTTGCACAGATACGCCCTTGAATCGCCTACGTGGCACAGGTGGAGGTCGTCTCCTTCGATCAACCCCATGACCACGGTGCATCCCATCCCCCGATAGGCCTTGTTGACCCGGGACATCTCCCGGAGCTTCCGATTGGCCCCTGCGACGCTGTCCAACATCCGCTGCCGAATCTGATCCCCGTCTCCGGCGATTTCAGACAGCGCCTTGAAACTGAAATACTGATTGATGTGCTTGGCGGCGTTGAGGCTGGCCACTTCTCCGGCGTTGTGCCCGCCCATGCCGTCGGCAGCGATAAAAAGGTTCTTTTCCAAGTGGATCAGAAAAAAATCTTCATTCCCCTTCCGCTTGCGCCCTACATGAGTGGCGCCATAGATGCGATACGCGGCGTCGCCTCCTTTTCCCAGGGGCTTTCTCAACCAGCGTTTAATCCATTCGATCATGACGCCCTTTCCATTCCCGCTTGTCCATTTGAAAACCGCATTACCCTTCCGGGATCTTCAACAATTGCCCGGCCATAATCCGGCTCGGGTTCCGGATGGCGTTCGCCCGGACGATGGCCCGGGGCGACAGGTCGTAAAGCTGGGCAATGGCCGACAGGGTCTGCCCCTTTTGGACCCGGTGACGGCCATTTCCGGCGCGGTGCGCTTGTCTGGGCGCCGCCGTTCCCACGGCGCCCGGGATGGCCAGTTTCTGACCGATCCGGATTCTGTCAGGACGCACAATGCCATTGGCCCGCATCAGTTCGCGGACGGATGTACCGTACCGGTTGGCGATATGGGAAAGTGTCTGGTTCCTCCGCACCCGATGAATTTTCCGAGCGGGCAGGCGCGCCAGCTTCAGCTGATGGGGTATCTTTGCATAGGCGGCCGCGAACCGATCTTTGTCCTCGGGAAAGAGGTTGAGGCGGTAGTTGCGGGGGATGGGCGCGCCGTTTGCGAAGATCCCGGGGCGCAACGCCGGGTTGAGTTGACGGATGTCATCGATGTCCAGTCCGCAATAACGCGCCAGCGTCGGCGCCGTCACGTAATGGTCCAGGGCCACCGTCGCCGTCTCCAAAGGGGGATGCCAGTCAAGTTCGCCGAAATAAGTCTGGTATCGGGTGTAAACATCCACAGCCGCCAGAAATTCGACGTAGAAATTTCGGGACGAAAAGCCGAAACGCGGCCCATCGTATTCTCGGACAATCGTCTCGATGCGATCGGACCCCACCGCCCGGACCGCCTGCTGCATTCCTCGAAGACCGTGATTGTAAGCGGTGATGGCCAGGGGCCATGAACCGATCGCCCGGTGGTTATGGGCCAGCAGAGCGGCTGCGGCCCGGGCGGCCCGGATCGGGTCCAGCCGCTCATCGACCAGGTCCGCCACCGTGAGTCCGAAATCCTTGCCGGTGGCCGGCATGAACTGCCACATCCCCGCCGCCCCGACATGGGACCGGGCGCCGGGGTTGAAGCCGGACTCGATAAGGGGAAGGCAGACCAGTGCTTCCGGCAGTCCCTCGTCGGCAAAAATACGGCGAATGGCATCCATGTACCTTCCGGAAAAAGCAATGCCCCGCCGAACGCGGTCCGATTGCCCCACCTGGGAACGCACCCGCTTGTAGGCCTCCCTCTTGGGAAATCGCGCCGATTCCGGTTGCCCCTGAAACAGGGCGAAGACCGTTTTTTCTTCCGCCGTCATCTTTTCGGGCGCATCCCAGTTTCCGGCCATCCCCTTCAACACTTCCCTTATCCGGTCTTTGGCCGCCGCCACCGCCTTCCATCCGGTTTTCCCATCGACCACGCTTTGGTCCAGGTCCACCACGCCGTAGACAACGTCCAGGCGCCAGTCGTCATGGAGCACCACCTGACGGGTGGTATACCGGGTGAAGATGGCTTTCCAGAACGCCACATGGTCCTTCAGAGCATCGGGATGCGGAAACAACCGAGCCCATCGCCGGTCCCGTTCTTTTAAAACAGACGTTTCCCAGAAGCTGATCTGAGATATCGGCTGCGCCGCCGTTGCCGAAGGGTCCGGCGGAAGCGGCATGGGAAAGGAGATCGATCGGTCGACGGGAAAAGGGGGCCGGTGATGCAGACGCACCGGAAAACCAATGATCAGGAGGGCGAGGCACACGGCCATGATTTCCCAGAACATCCGCGACGAACCACCGGCATCAAATCGTTTCGGAGATGTTATCGCCGCTTTTTTTTCTGGCGCCATCGATGCCTCACGGGAGAAGAGGTGTATAAAACCGTTGCAGGCCCATCTTCAAATGGTTGATACTGCCGTGATTCTCGATTTTTTTCAAGTCTTTTTTCAGAAAAGAAAGGGCCTCGGCCTCAGTAGGCGATCGTCAGACTGATGGACCCGAAGGTCTGAGCATCGTCCTGTTCTTCAAAGGTCTCGGTCCGGTAAACATGGGAGTAGGTGAGCTTCAGGGCCTTGTAGACAAAGGCGATGCCCGCGCCGACGTCGCCGACAAAGGGCTTGCTGTCGACGCTGTGGCTGTCCTCCCAGGTGTTGCCGTCCAGGAAGAGATCGTGGGCCATGGCCCGGCCCTCGGCCCGGATGAAGCCGTAGACGCCGAACTCCTTTTTCCGGGAGATCCGCCGGTCCGACGAGACGGCCGGCACGGAAACGTTGCCGGCGGGCCGCACCAGGCCCGTGCCGAAATCCTCGGGGATATGATAGCCGAACCGCAGCCCGGCCCCGGCGTTGGCAAAGACCGCCACGTTGCCCGCCGTCGCGCCTAAGTGAGGGATGAAGTCCCAGCCCCATCCGCCTTCGCTCTCGTTGGCCGCCAACCGCCAGTTCCGCTGGAGCGTCAGGACCAGACCGGGCTCGTTTTCCAGTTGGTGATCCCATCCCTGGGCCTTGTCGGAGTCGATGATGTCGTGGACCGTGTCCTGGGTCTCTTCGGCCAGGGAAGCCGGCCCGACAATGCCCAACGTCAGTTCCAGGGTGTCCAGCAGCCGCCGGTTTTTTCGGTGGATGGCAAAGGCGAGATAGGTGAAGCCGGCGTAGGGCCGGTCGCCTTTTACCAGCGTTTCGGCGTCGGTGTCCGCAGGGGTGTAAATGTTCTGCCCGAAGGAGACCCCCAGGTTGCGCTGGAAATCCCGGCCGGCGAAAAAATGGCCGAGAAGGGGCAGGTCCCTGGACGCATAGCCGTCCGGGCCGCCCATCTCGTCCAGATCTTCGGATATCCAGGCCAGTTTGAAGGCGTTGCTGTAATTCTCGTCGGTACCGCTGAAGGTGTCGTTTTCAAAATAAAACATCAGGTTCTCGGTGTTGTCCGGTTCGGCCGCCGCGATCGGGGGCGCTATGGCCGTCAACACCATGCAAAAAACGGCCAGGCCGCTGATCCATCGGTTCATCTGTTTATCCCTTCCATTCAGGTTGGTTAGAAGTCGATCCACAATCCCAGACCCCACCACGTCTCGCGCCGCTGAAAAAATTCCCCGATGGGCGACCGGCCGTCTCGATAAAACGTCCCGATCCGGATGGTCTGAAGAAACCGGTCCACCGGAACCACCACGCCGGCCTGGAGGCTGACGTCGGCGTCCCAGTCCGATTCCTCGTAAGCCCCGACGTCCAGGGCCGCGTAATAGCCGAGGCGGCCGCCGAGAAAGCGATCCCGGTCCTCGATCTCAAGCCCGCCCTGGACCCGTCCCGGCTCCTGGAGGGCGTCGTTCCGGAGGTCGTAGGCGTAGGCGCCTTCGCCGTAGACGCGGAAGGTGTCGAGAAACCGGTAGCTGACGCCGGCGGCCCACTCTTCCCGGGTGTAATTGATCCGTTCCCGGCCGGTCCGCTCCATGTACTCGTCCCCCACATGGCTGGAATCGTGCTGCATGGCCAGTTTGAGGGCCAGCCCGGCGCCGTCCGTCCAGGAGAGGATCACCCCGTAGAGGCCGTCCCAGCCGATGTTGTCGGTCCCGTTGTCCACGTCGAACTGACCCAAGAACGCCCCGTAGACATCCAGCTGAAAGGCCATGCCCGGATCCCTGCCGGCGTCGATCCGCAGCAGACCGTACCGCCCGCCCAATGTAAAGGCATAACGGTTGTCGCCGGATTCGGGGATTTCACTGTCCGCAACATTGAGCTTTCTGAGGGCGAATCCGGGACGCAGGGGGTCGGCGATATAGCCTGGATAGAGGTCGCCGCCCGGGCTCACCGAAAGCCGCCAGGTTTCACCCAGGGGAAAGGTCAGGTTATCGTCCACGACCGTCCCTGCCGCCGCAGCATGGACGACGACAGGGGCCAACA
Organism: Desulfobacteraceae bacterium; assembly: GCA_011390065.1. Classification (GTDB taxonomy): domain Bacteria; phylum Desulfobacterota; class Desulfobacteria; order Desulfobacterales; family JAABSP01; genus JAABTD01. The sequence goes on along the minus strand of JAABTD010000046.1, from coordinate 10,481 downwards.
AAATGATCAGGCAGATCAGCCATCCGGCTGCTTTCCCAGGGCCACGCATTTTATTTTTCCTCCTCCTTTCCGGAACCGCTTATCCGTTCTCCGCACCCGCGTCGGCCGCATCTCCGCTGGAGGACAACGCTTCAAAGCCGGAGACGATGTCCAGCAGTTCCTCCGTTATGGTCATCTGCCGTTTCTGATGGTACTGGGCCTGGAGGGCGTCCAGCTGATCGGAAATGTTGCGCTCGGCCCCCCGCATGGCCGCCAGTCGACTGGCGTTCTCGGCGGCCAGGGAATCGACCATGGCCCGAAACAGGGATGCGAACAGATATTCCTGGATCAAAGACGAAAAAATCGCATCGGGGTCCATGGTGTAAAGGGGCAGGGACGACGATTCCCATGGCCGCTTCCGGAGCCGTTCCAGCCAATCGGCATCCACCGGCAACAGGTGAACGGCTCGGGGCTCGTAGGAAGCCCCGCCTCGCTGCCGGTTGTGGAAGAGGTAAACATGGATCCCCCGCTCCTCCTCGGCCCAGGTCTCGATCCGCAGAAGCAACTCCTGGACGATGGGACCGACGCCGGACAGGGAACCGGGAACGGAAAACCGCTCTTTTTGGCCGTATTCCTCCGGCTCGAACAGAACATCGGCCCGCTCGCCCACCACCAGCAGACGGCGCTCCGCCGGCGGCACATCCAGAGCCGACAGGGTCGATCGGACGTGATGGACGATCCCATCGTTCAGGGAGCCGCACATCCCCTGGTCCGAGCCGATGACCATGGCGCCGATTCGCTCCAGCGGCGCCTTGCGGACCTGCACCCGAACCCCGGGCCGGTTCATGAGCACCGCCTGAAGGCCCATTTCCACTGTGCGGGCATAGGTCGACAGGGATGCGGCGGCGCTTTCGTACTGGCGGATGTTGACCGCAGCCAGGGACTTCATGGTGCTGACCACCGATTTGAGTTCCCGTGTGCTCTCAATCCGCCGCTTCAGGGCCTCGATGGCGGCCATTTCATTCCTCCGGTCATTCCTCTGGTCATTCCTCTGGTCATTCCTTCGGCTGCGTCGACGCCGCTTCCCCGACAGCGGCGCCCTCGGGCAGTTGTCGTCGGGCCGACGCCAGGAGTCGCTCGATGTCCTCGTCCTCCAGGGGATCGCCGGCGGCGATTCTTTCGCATAATTCCTCCAGATCCCGGGCCACGGCCTTCCGGATCGCCTCGGCGGTGGGAATGACCTCGGACAGGGCCACCCCGTCCAGCACGCCTTCATTGACCGCCAGAAGCACCGCGATCTGCTCGCAAACCGTCAGAGGCTCGTACTGGGGTTGTTTGAGGATTTCCCGGACCCGCCGCCCCCGATCAAGGGTCTTTCGGGTTTCTTCGTCCAGCCGGGTGCCGAACCGGGCAAAGGACTCCAGCTCTTCGAACTGGGAATAGGAAAGCCGCAGATCGCCGGCCACCCGCCGATAGGCCGGAAGCTGGGTTTTGCCCCCCACCCGGGAAACGGACGTGCCCACGTCCACCGCCGGCATGTTCCCCTGCTGGAAAAGGTCGGGGGAGAGGTAGACCTGTCCATCGGTGATGGAAATGAGGTTGGTGGGGATGTAGGCCGACAGGTTCTGGGCCTCGGTCTCGATGATGGGCAGGGCCGTCAGGGAGCCGCCGCCGTGCTCGTCCCGCAGGTGCGTGGACCGTTCCAGGAGCCGGGAATGGATGTAAAAGATGTCGCCGGGAAAAGCCTCCCGCCCCGGCGGCCGCCGCAGGAGCAGGGACAGTTCCCGGTAGGCCCGGGCATGGCGGGTCAAGTCGTCGTAGACCACCAGAACGTCCCGCCCTTTTTCCATGAAATACTCGCCGATGGAGGTGGCGGCGTAGGGGGCGATGAACCGGAGCCCCGGCGGGTCCTCTTCGGTGGCCAGGACCACGGTGGTGTATTCCATGGCGTCGTAGGTTTTCAAGTCGTCGATGAATTTGGCCACCGCCGAAATCCGCTTGCCGACGGCGCAGTAAATGCAGACGACATCGGTCTTCTTCTGGTTGAGAATCGTGTCCAGAGCGATGGCGGTCTTGCCGGTCTGGCGGTCGCCCAGGATCAGCTCCCGCTGCCCCCGGCCGATGGGAATCAAAGCGTCCACCACCTTGAGACCGGTCTGGAGCGGCACCGTCACCGGCGACCGATCCATGATGGGCCAGGCCGGTCGCTCCACCGGCCGGATCTCGTCGGTTTTCAGCGGGCCGCCGCCATCGATAGGAACAGCCATGGCGTCGATAATCCGTCCGGTCAACGCGTCCCCCACCGATACCGACGCCACATCGCCCGTCCGCCGGACTTCCGCGCCGGCGATGAGGTGATCGCCTGATCCCAGGAGGATGACGCCGATTTCCCTTTCATCCACGTTAAAGGCCAGCCCCATGAGGTCGCCGGGAAAGCGGAGCAATTCCTGTGACCGGACGCCGGAAAGCCCCCGCACCCGGACTGTGCCGTGTCCCACCTCCACAATGTGGCCGACTTCCCGGACCGTCGGGTCGAGGTCGGTCTCTTTCACCACATCTTCCAGAATCCGGAAGGCCCCCTCAAGCCCGGCGGTCAGCTCATTCCTGCGCATCCGATCCTGCCTTTCCGTGATCCTCTTTTTGCGCGTCCGGTTCTTCTGACCCCTCTCTTCGTCTGCCGGCCTGTTCCTGTTGCCGGTTCAGGGCTTTCCGGGCCTTTTCCTCCAGATCAGAGAGGTAATCTTCAATATTCCAGGCGATTTTGTGCCCATGGGTGGAAAGCTGGAGCCCCAGAATGAGCATGTCGTCCACCTCGAAGGAGACGTTCATCTCCTCCTTCAGAGCCGATCGGAGTCGGTTCACAATCCGCTCCTCCTGCTCCGGATCGATGTCGAACCCGCTTTTGACCCGCGCCCGGTTCTCCCCCTTTTCCAGAGCGGACAGAAATTGGTCCCGCTCCTTTTCGTCCAGGGACGCCATTTGGTCCAGGAAAACCGAAACCGCCTGTTTCTCAACCTCGGCGTCGGCGATCTGGGAGAAGGTGCGACGGGCGATATGGAAAACTTCCCGGCCGGCCATCTGACGAAGCTGCCGGATAAAATCTTCCTTTTCCCGCTCCAGGGCTTCCCGCCACTGGCGCCGGCGGTCATGGGCCGCCTCCCGGGCCTCTTCCAGCAACTCCTTCCGGCGCTGTTCAGCCGCCTCCCGGGCCTCTTCCAGCAGCTTTTCCCGCTGACCCTCGATCTGTTTCCTCTCTTTTTCGTACCCGGACCGCTCCTCTTCCGCCGCCTCCCGCTTTTTCTGGGCATCCTCCAGCCGGGAACGGATCTTCTCCTCCCGCTTGTCCATGGCCGAGATGATGGGGCCGTAGAGAAAATGCTTGAGCAGGAACACCAGGATGAGAAAATTGACGATCTGGGCAATAACGGTAAAAGAGTCGATGAGCACGGCTTATCCTCCCGCGTTGGCGATGACGTAATCCCAGAACGGGTTGGCGAAGATCAGGATCATGGAGACCACAAAGCAATAGATGGCCGTCGATTCGATCATGGCCAGCCCCACGAACAGGGTCCGGGTAATGGTGTTGGTTTCGTCCGGCTGCTGGGCCATGGAACTCAACGCCGAGGCCACGGCGCGGCCTTCTCCGATGGCCGGGCCGATAGCGCCGATGCCGATGCACAATCCAGCGGAAATCACCGATGCCATGCCGATGAGGGTGATGCTGCTATCCATTAGATGCCTCTCCTTTCGGGTGGGATGTTTCTGTTGTGCCTGCCGCCATCTCCTGTTGTTCCGTCTCCTCCTCCTGGCGGGCCCGGGTGGCCGAGGCGATGTAAACCATGGCCAGCACCGGGAAGATATAGGCCTGGATCATTGCGGTGAGCAGCCCCAGAGCCTGCATGACAACGGGGAAAAAAAGCGGCGTCAGGGCCAGCAGAATGGCCACGATCTTGCCCCCGCTCATGACGTTGCCGAAAAGCCGCACGGCCAGGGCCAGGGTGCGGGACAGCTCCCCCATGATGTTGAAAGGGAGCATGAAAATGGTGGGTTCAATGTAGTGCTTGAGATAGCCCAGCACCCCTTTTTGCCGGATGCCGTAAGCCGGTACGGCCACAAAGACGCAGATGGCCAGCCCGGTGGTGGTGGAAAGCGATGCCGCCGGCGATTCAAATCCGGGAATGATGGCCAGAAAATTGGACAGGGCCAGGAACAGAAAGAGGCTGCCGATGAATGCCAGATACCGGGACGGATCCTGCCCGCCGCTGATCTCCCGGATCTGGTCCCGCATCCCTCCGACGATCACCTCCAGAAGGTTCTGCCATCGGGAGGGGGAAAGATCAGACGAAAGGCGCCGGGTGACCAGCACGGAGATCAGCACCAGAAGCGCCATGACCGCCCAGGTGAAAACCAGCGTGGCATTGATGGAAACAAACCGCCAGGACCAGAAGACCACCTCGTCCGGACTGAGGTTCTTGATGTCCATGAGGCTCAGGTTCATGAGATGGCTCCTTTGCCGCAGCTTTCCGCCGGGACGGGGCTCAACCGGCGAACCATCAGAAGCCGGACCGCCAGAAAACCGGCCAGGAGAATCAGAATCCGCTCCCACCGGCCCTGGGAGACGAGAAACATCGCTCCCACGCAGACCGTTATCCGGATCAGATAGCTGGACAGGATCCACATGGCCGGCCGCCGAACCGCGGGCAGCCGCCGGACGGTCCACCAGAGGCCGCCGAAATAAAACAGGCCGACGGCCATGCCGGCCAGCAGGGAACCGAGCCCCCATTGCCATTCCACTGGAAACGTCATTGCGCCGCTTCTCCTTTCTCCGATTGGGGCCACCGCCGCAGCAGGGACCGGACCACCAGGGGCGCGCCGATACAGGTGACGGCGGAGACCATCACCATGGCGCTGAACACCCGGGCCGGGACCACGTCGCCCCCCATGGCCAGCCCTTTGCCCATGATGATCATGGAAATTTCGGCCCGGGGGACCATGGAAACGCCGATGAGGGCCGCGCCCTGGATCCCCCGCATGGCCAGGACGGGCAGGCCGTCGGCTATAATTTTGCCCAGAACCGCCACGCCGATCAGGATTCCCCCCATCCGGAGGGCGGCCAGCAGGCTGCCGGGGTCGATGCTGAGCCCGATGCCGATGAAAAAAAACGGGGTAAACAGATCGTACAGGGGGTCGATGGACGCCTCCCGCTTGATGCATTCCGGGTCCCGGCTGAAAACCAGGCCGGCGAAAAACGCCCCGATGGCCAGGGAAAATGCCAAAAGAGCTGCGACGGCGGCGAACATCAGGCCGATGGAGACCACCAGCAGCATCATGTCCGGCCGCTCGGTCATCGTCTGGAATTTCCCGGTGAGACGGGGCTCCAGATACCGGGAAAACAGGTAGCAGAGGCCGCCGAAGGCGATCAGCTTCAAAACGAAGATCCCCGCGATCCGGCCCACCTGGGGCAGCATCGCCGTGGACAGCCCCCCGTCCTGAAGTTCGGGCAGCAGGGCGAAGAGCAGGGCCATGAGGACCACCGCCGATATGTCGTCCAGTTCGGCCACGTCGATGAGCAGCTCGCCGTTTTCCGACCGGAGCGCGTTTTCCTGCTCCCACACCGCTGCCGAAATGCCGACGCTGGTGGCCGTCATGGCCGCGGCCACCACCAGGGAAGGGATCAACGCGAGTCCCAGAAGGTAAAAGGCGGCGAAGAACCCGAGCCCGCCGCTGACGGCCACGTTCCCCACCCAGATCAGGCTGGCCCGGCGCAACTGGGAGAGGAGCCCTTTGAGGTCGCTCTCCAGTCCGATCCGGAACAGGAGCATGATCACGCCCACCTTGGCCAGGAAATCGAAGACCTCTTCAGCTCCTTCGTGGAAAAATCCCAGCCGCTCGTCGGCCATCCGGATCAGCATGCCCAGCAGGAAATACCCCACCAGGGGCGGGATCGGGGTCCGGTCCAGTCCGGATTTAATGAAAATGGCCGCCGCCGTGGCCGCGCCGACCAGCAGAATCAGCAGCGGATAGTCGATCTCACTCACGGCGGCTCTCCCGCTTCACCCAGAACCAGGCATTGAGACAGCCCAGAACCACGCCCACAAACAGCATCATCAGGGTCCATGAATATCGGCTCGGCCAGGTCCGGTCGATCCAGATTCCCACGGCGATGCCGATAAGAGTGGGAATGGCCACGGACCACCCCACCAGACCGAACATCCCCAGACCGAACCAGACCCCCCGATCCTGTTCTTGCCGGGCCCGGAGCTTTCGCGCCTCTTTGGCGCCGATCTTCCGGGCGAGGTCCTCCCGTTTTTTGCGCGCGTGATCGTCAGACATGACCTTCAATCTCCAGAAACCTGCGGACAAATCCGGCTTCGATTTTGCCGGCCGCCGATCGGACCGCCCGCTCCCGTTCATCCAGGACGCTGAAGGCCTCTTTGACGGTTTTTTCCAGTTCTCCCAGATCCGGACCCCGCATGGCATTGCGCACGGCCACCCACACGTTGCGGCCTTGTTTCACCAGGACGCCTTCGTCCACGGCCAGATAGACGGTTTCGCCGTCTTCGTCCACATAGGAAAGGATGCCGGCCGCCAGAGCCGCGGCAAAATCGATGTGGCGCGGTTTCAGGGTAAAGGCGCCGTTCCGGGCTTCGGCGCTGATCTTGGAGACGGTCCGATCCATAAAAACCTTTTCCGGCAGCAGGAGCTTCAAGCGCATCATCGGATCCCGGCGGCCTTTTCCGCCACGGCGACCCGTTGAAGGGTCGACAGCACCGAATCGGGGTTCAGGGAAATGGAATCGATGCCCGACTCGATGAGAAACGCCGCGAACTCAGGATAATCGCTGGGGGCCTGGCCGCAGATGCCCACCTTGCACCCTTTCTGATGGGCGATTTCGATGAGATCGGCCACGGCCCGCTTAATGGCCGGGTTCTGCTCGTCGAAAAGATGGGCCAGCTGCGTGGAATCCCGATCCACCCCCAGGATCAACTGGGTCAGGTCGTTGGAGCCGATGGAAAACCCATCGAAGCGCTCAGCGAAATCGGCCGCCAGGATGATGTTGGACGGGATCTCGCACATGACGTAAATCTCCAGTCCACCCTTGCCCCGCACCAATCCGTTGTCGGCCATGACGGACAGCACCTTGTCGGCCTCCTCCACGGTCCGGCAGAAGGGGATCATGACCACCACGTTGGACAGGCCGATGCGTTCCCGGACCCGCCGGATGGCCCGGCATTCCAAGGCGAACCCCTCGCGATAGTGGTCGCTGTAGTAGCGGGAGGCGCCCCGCCAGCCCAGCATGGGATTGTTCTCTTTCGGCTCGAACGGGGCCCCGCCGATGAGGTCGGCGTATTCGTTGGTCTTGAAATCGCTCATCCGGACGATGACCGGGTCCGGATACTGGGAGGCGGCGATGGCGGCGATGCCCAGGGACAGATGGTCCACGAAATAGTCGGGCTTGTGGTCGTAGCCCCGGGTCAGGTCCCGGATCCTTTTTTTGGCCTCCTTGTCCTCCAGATCATCGTACCGGATCAGGGCCATGGGGTGGATTTGGATGATGTTGTTGATAATGAACTCCATCCGGGCCAGCCCGATCCCATTGGCGGGCAGCTGCCACCACCGGAAGGCCGCCGCCGGACTGGCCATGTTCATCATGATCCGGGTCTTGACCTCGGGTATGTCCGAAAGATCCAGCTCACTGGACGCGTAGTCGAGAATGCCCTTGTAAATGACCCCTTTTTCGCCTCCGGCGCAGGAAAGGGTGATCTCATCCCCTGTCGACAGCACCTCTGTCGCGTCGCCGGTCCCCACCACGGCCGGGATGCCCAGTTCCCGGCTTACAATGGCCGCATGGCATGTCCGGCCCCCGTAGTCGGTGACGATGCCGGCGGCCTGCTTCATGATGGTGACCCAGTCCGGATCGGTCATCTCGGTGACCAGGATGGACCCCGGCTCGAACTGATCTGCGTCGTCGGCGCTTTTGACCAGGGAGACCTTGCCCGCTGCGATGGCGTCGCCGATGCTCAACCCCTCGCCCACGGGGGTTCCCTCCTCTTTGAGGCGGTACTGTTTGAGGCGCCCTTTCTCCTTCCGGGACTGCACCGTTTCCGGGCGGGCCTGGACGATGTACAGCTCCCCGCTCTCGCCATCTTTGGCCCATTCCATGTCCATAGGCCGGCCGTAATGGGCTTCGATATCCCGGGCCCATCGGCCCAGGGCGAGAATCTCTTCGTCGGTCAATACAAAGGACCGCTGTTCCTTTTTGGGGGTGGCGATGTTTTTGGTGGTCTTGCTGCCGCCCCCGGCATAGACCATTTTTTTCTCCTTGTCCCCCAGAACCTTTGCCACGATGGGGGTCAGGTCGTCATTTTGCAGCAACGGTTTGAACACCCGGTACTCGTCGGGAGTGACCGTGCCCTGGACCACGTTTTCGCCCAACCCCCACGCGCCATTGATGAGGACCACGTCGGGAAACCCAGTTTCGGTATCGATGGAGAACATGACGCCGGCGCTCGCCTTGTCAGACCGAACCATCTTCTGGACCCCCACCGAAAGGGCCACCTTCATGTGGTCGAAATATTTCTCTTCCCGATAGGCAATGGCCCGGTCGGTGAACAGGGAAGCGTAACACTTCCGGCAGGCCTCCAGCAGATGGTCCCCGCCGGTGATATTGAGATAGGTCTCTTGCTGGCCCGCAAAAGAGGCGTCCGGCAGGTCTTCCGCCGTGGCGCTGCTGCGCACGGCCACATCGACCGCCTCTTCGGCATATCGGCGGCACATCTCCCGGTAGGCCTCCCGGATCGCTTCTTCGATATCGGCCGGGAATTCGGCCCGCCCGAACATCCCCCGGATGGACCGACCCGTCGCCTCGACCGATTTTTCGCCTTTTTTCATCTCCCCGATGCGGTCGGTGATTTTTTCGGTCAGCCCGTTATGGTCGAGAAACCGCCAGTAGGCGGCGGCAGTGGTCGCAAACCCGCCGGGGACCCGTATATCGGCCGCTTTCAGGGTCTGAATCATCTCTCCCAGGGAGGCGTTCTTGCCGCCCACCCGGGCGACGTCGCCGCTTCCCAAGTCGTTGAACTGTCGAACATAGTCTGTGTTGCGCATAATTACTCCTGAATTCCGATCTCCAAGCCATGAAATTGCACAATCTCATCCTATCAACAGCCCCCGGCCGCGGAAATACGGGAAATCCCCTATTTTTCGTCTGTGGAGACGGTAAAGCGATCCGCTAAGAAGATCCCGCTTCGTGACAAAGAGCTGGAGAGATGGGGCATCAATGGGTGGGTGGGGTTGAAAATCGAAGAAAATGGGGGAAAGGATGTATTGCTCTCAGGCGCATCGCCCCGTCAGACTGAAACAGGTTGGCAATAGAGTCCGAACGCCTGCCCAACGCTTATCTATTTGTGTTTTATAAGGTTTCGGCGCCATCGATTCGCCGCTCGCGCAGATTCGACATTGAATAGCCGAAATCATCGTAATGGCAATTTCACTGAGAGAGAGGAAAGGGGCTTTTTATGCGTCGAGCAGTAGTTTTTTCAGTTGTCTGTTGTTTTATCATGGCGCCGGCCACCGGGTTCGCCACACTTCCGGCCGACATCGACGCATCCCAGCATGTCGATCTCCGGGACATCATCACCAGGCTTCAGGTCCTGGCCGGATTGCCGACGCTTCCTTACGATTATCTGCTTATGGAATCGGATCCGGATGGCGACGGCTACTCCACCGACGCTTCCCTGGCGGTGTATGAAACACCCACGGAATTCCATTTTCCGGAAGCGGATATGATCAGCCATTACGGCGACGTTGACGACGAGGACCCCGACGTCCATCCGGATCTGTAGCCCCGCTGGATTCCGTTCAGCAACGATTTCCCGGAACTGGCCGACCCATCGGTCATCCACGAGACCAGATTTAACGAGATCGTCTCCGCGAAGCACGCCGTCATCCGGGGCGTGGATACGCGCTTGATTCAGGTCAACCCGGTTCAGTACAACACGCGCTCGGTTTCGGCATCCACGATCATCTTGGTCAAGCTCTCACGAAGGCCCATGGAGACGGAGCGGTCCGAGGCGGGACAGGGGAGGCGACCAACCTTGACGTTTCGGCCTTCCGCCTTGGCTTCGGTTTCGGTGAGGCCACACCAAGCGATCTGGGGGTCGGTGTAAACCACCGCCGGGATGGCCTGGACGTCGAAGGCCGAGGGCGCCCCGGCGGCCGTAGCCCACCGGATGGATCGAAGAGATTTATGTCCTCATTTTATCTTCATTCGACCGAATGGGCGCTTTCCATTCGTTCCGTATTCGAAACCGGTATCGTTGTCATCAATGCGGGCCGGTTATTCTGGGGCGATAGAATCGTCACCTCCTCCTGGGTTATTTCCGTTATGATCCAGCCGCCGATCTCGTCGCCTTCTTCGACGGTGTAGTCTTCCCCCGTGGCGGTGTCGATCAGCACGGCCATTCCCGGGCCGTAGACCTGTTCCACCTTGAACTCTTGTG
>JAABTD010000228.1 GCA_011390065.1 Desulfobacteraceae bacterium | reverse complement strand
GCGAGCCGGACGGCCGGTTCCATCCGGCCTCCAGCGCCACCTTTGTGAACCCGGAAGGAAAGGGCGCCCACATCGCGTCCGGCAGCATCCGGCTGGAGACGACGGCGACATGGGAAAGCCCGGAAACCGGAGCAACCTATCCGTCGGGCTGGACGCTTTCGACCGCCGCTCCGGATCTGGTTCTATCGATCTCGCCGACATTGGCCGATCAGGAGATGCAGACCCCCTTGACCACGGATGTTGTTTACTGGGAAGGCGCGGTTTCCGTGACGGGGACTGCCGGAGGCCGCCCGGTCGAGGGCAACGGTTACGTGGAGTTGACCGGATATGATCGCGCCTTTGATGCGCCCATGTGATCCCGCTACTGGCGGTAAATCTCGTAGGCGGTCTTGGTTCCCAGCAGCGAATCGATCTCCTCTTGGAGGCGGATTCGGTCGTCGCTCAGCATCCAGTTCCGCCAGCTTTCAACATTCTGCCAGGTGCTGATCACCAGCGTCTCTCCGGGCTGGTCGACCCGGCGCAGGGTCTCGCCGGAGATGTATCCGGACGACTGGTTCATGGTGATGGCGCGCAACTTGTTGAGAAGCTTTTCCAGGTCGGCTTCCCTGCCCTCGGGAACATTTCGGCGGATCAGAATTTTAACAGCCATGCCGCCCTCCTTTACTTATGGGGAAAACTATCAAGTCTATTTGTTATTTAATCACAGAATATCGACAATCTCAAGAAATTTATGGGTCGGGGAAGTAGCGGATTCCTACCGGCGATTACCATGGCCTCCCCATTGATCGGAACAGGGGTTTTATGGAATACAGGGGGTTAGTTGCGTAATGGAGCGCTGTTCGATATGAGAGATGCGAGGATGTTCCCCTGGAAATGCTTTACAAAGAAAAACGGTTGCAGGACAGAGCCCATAACAAGATCTATCTCGGGCGGAACGAATCGGCGATTCTGGTCTGTCCCAAATGTCAGCGCACGATGATGCTCGACTGCCGCGACTATATAGACGCTGAAGCCAAAGTCCACATCCGGCACAGTTGCGCCTGCGGCTATTCGAATCTGGTGTTTCTGGAACGGCGGCAGGCCCTGAGAAAATCGATTCGGCTGCCCGGCTTCTTCGCGCCCGTTTCAGGGGGCGTCCAACGGCGGATGACGGTGAAAAATCTCTCGCGATCCGGGCTCAGGTTCGAACTGGAAGATGCAGCGTCCCTTCACATCGGTCAGGAATGGATGGTCGGTTTTCAACTGGAGGACGACGCCCGGACCTATATCCGAAAAACGGTCGTGATCCGGAAAATAGCCGACGCCACCCATTCCCATGCCGATTTCGTCCCTTCCACGACAGATCCAACCCCGTCGGAAAAAGCCCATGACCGGGCGATTTCCAATTATTTGATTTCTCAATCTTAATCGCAATCGCAATTCAGGGGGATTGAATGACCACAAACACACTATTTCAGGAGATCAAGAGACGGTTGGAGGGGATACAGGGAAAGACGGAGCTGGGAATTCCGATCAAAAAATTTGAAGATGAGCTTCGGGACATCAAGCGAGGCCTTCTGGTGGAATGGATCCAGCGGAAACGACGGCAGAAGCACTCCTATAAGCAGATAGAAGACATCCTCAACAGCGAAGGCGTCCCCACCCTTTCCGGCAAGGGCAAATGGAATTCCCAGACCATCTGCAACATGGTCAAAGCCCGATAAATTCAGATGCCCCTATTCGATTGCAAGCCCCGCTGATGCAAATAGCGGCCTGAGACAGGCCAGACTCTCCTTTCCCGCTTCCTCCGGTCGGTCCACATAGGGATATAATTCCAGGCTGATGTGCCCCTTGTAATCCAACCGTTGAATGGCCTGGAAAACCTCCGGAAAATCAATGGCCCCCAAGCCGGGGATGAGGTGGTTGTGGACCCGGGTGGGGGCGATGTCCTCAATGTGAATATGACCCACCCATTCAAACAACTCCTGGAAGGCGGCGGCCGGATCTTCTCCGGCGCAATAGAAATGGCCGATGTCGAAGTTGAGGCCCACTGAAGCGGATCGGATTTCCCGGATGAAGGGCTTGAATTCGGAACTCCGTTCCATCAGCAGATCGGGTTCGGGTTCGATGAGCAGTCGCACCTTCAGTTCTTCCGCCAGGGGGATGGCCCGGTCCAGTTCCTTGTGAAACAGCCGCTCGGCCTCATTGCGGAACATCCCCTTCGGCAGCGGCCCGCCGGGCGGTATGGAGATGTTGTCGCAGCCCAAAAATTTGGCGATTTTCAGGCACGACAGGGTGTGTTGCACCCGAATTTCCCGCCGTTCCGGTTCCGGTTCGATCCAGGACGGCAGGTAGGTGTCGCCCACTGCGAACAGGGTGAAGGAATTGAGGTTGGTGGGCGTCAATCCATTGGTTTCGAGGGTTTCTTTTACCGCTTTCAGGGCCGCCTCGTCGAAATCGTCCGGATACAGGTGGGGCCGGTCGCACATGATCTCCGCGCCTGCAAATCCGAGGCGGGCGATCCGCTCCAGGGCGTCCGGCAGTGAAAATTTCACGAATGCATTGGTGCTGTAGCCGAATATCATGGGGTCTCTTTCTGGGTTTTTTTGCCAAGGATGGCGGTTTCACACGCCTGATGAAGGTCCTGCAGCCGCTGCAACTGCGCTTGGAATGTGACGGGCGGATCGGCTCCGACGGATTTTTTGTAATAAAATCCAAGCTCGGGGACGAGGCCGGCCCGGCCGGCCAGTTTCAGGGTCGCCATCCACCGGGCCAGATCCAGGACCATGGGGGCCGCCAGGATGGAATCCCGGCCCTGGAGGTTGAGCCGGAGGCTCATGGGCATGTCGAACATGCCGAGAAAATCGATGACGTCCCAGGCCTCTTTTGCATCCCCCCGGGGGGGGTAATAGTCGATGTGAACCTTGTGGGTCGGGACGCCGTATCTTTGGCCCACGGGATATCCCAGGATTTCGTCCAAAAGACCGGTTTTGTTGGAAAGTTTCCCCCGGGCGCAGTCGGGGTCCATCAGGTTCCGGCCGTCGGCGTTGCCCAGAATGTTGAGGCTGTACCATCCATCCACCTGAAGGCTGCGGGCTTTGAGGGCCGACGCCAGCACCACTTTGAGAAAGGTCTGACCGGTCTTGCCGTCCCGGCCCGACAGCGGCACGCCCCGTGATGCGGCTTCCTTGACGACGGCGTCCGTCTCCAGGACATTGGGCGTGAAGTTGACCACCGGCACGCCGGATCGAATGGCCGCCAGCGCGTAGGCGATGTCCGGGCACGCGACGGGATCGTAAATATCGCAGAGGTCCTCGAAACATCGACCGCCGTCCGGGTCCGTCTGCCGGCCGGAGGGCAACAGGTTGACCAGGACCGGTTCCGATCCGGGATGGGCGTCCTGAAACGCCTTGATGTCCTCCATGAGCCGCGCCGTCTGGGATGCCAGATCCGGAAATGTCGGCGGCTGGACCACGGGGAGGAAGGCGAGACGGTCCACGCAGCGGGACAAAATATGGGGCGGCAGTACGCCGTGAATTTCAGCTGACCGGATCATGCTCTCCGAAGAGAGGTCCCAGCCGGCCACATTGATTTTTTCGTCGGGGCCCAGCCAGGGAAACTGATGGGCCGTTGTCAGGCTCGAAAGGATGGGCGCCGGATCGTCGCGGAGCGCTTCCGCGGCCACTGCCAGCGTCGACCCGATGGCGCCCTTTGCCCCGGCAATCAGGAGCAGGAGCGATGGGGATTGGGAAGCGGGTGATGGGGTCATTCCGTTATCCTTGCGTTTGATTCTGGTTGCGATCAGAACAGCGTTCTCCAAAACAGAAGTTCATATCAACCTTTGGGAGATTTCGCAACCCGGAGTCCTGAATTTTTGGCGCTCCCTATCAGGTGCAAAGTGTTGCCGATAACGCTGAGGCTGCTCATGAGCATGGCGCAGACCGCCACGATGGGGGTGAGCAGCCCGGCCATGGCGACGGGGATGGCGATGGCGTTGTAAAGAAACGTAAAGGCGAGGTTCTGTCGGATTTTTCGCTGGACCCTTCCGGCGAGATCGAGAAAATCACGGATCTGAGTCAAATCGCCGCGCATCAGGATGACGTCGGCCGCTTCCCGGCCCAGATGGCTGCCGGAATGGACGGCCGTCGCCAGATCCGAGGCGGCCAGGGCCGGGGCGTCGTTGACGCCGTCGCCCACCATGGCCGGGCGGCGGCCGTTTTTTTGCAGCGACCGGATAAAGGCGGCCTTGTCCTGGGGGAGAAGGTTTCCGTAAGCTTCCGGAATGTGGAGAGCGCGCGCCACCGCCTCGGTTGCATCCTGTCCATCTCCGGAAACCACGGCGGTGAAGAATCCGCGTTGCTTCAGGAAGGCCAGCGCATCGGCGCTTCCGGGGCGGAGGGCGTCGCCGAACCGGAAAACCGCGGCGAGGCGGTCATCCAGGCTCATCAACACCATGGATTGCAAGTCTGCTGGCGTTTCCGGGCCGGGGTCCGCCCATTTGCCCTCGATGACCCCGGCCACGAAAGCGGGGGCGCCGATGCGGACCTCGCGTCCTTTCCATCGGCCGGAGATTCCGTTGTCGAACCGGCGAACCTGCGTTGCTTCCGCGGGAGTCACCCCCTTCCGTTCGGCCGATTTGCGGAGTTCCACGCCGACAGGATGATCCGAACCCGCCTCCAGGCCGGCGGCCAGGGCCAGGGCTGTCTCCCGGCTCAGGGGCGCCGCCGTCCGAATTTCCGACAACCGCCACCGGCCCAGGGTCAGGGTGCCGGTTTTGTCGAACACAAAGGCGTCGATGTCCCCGGCGGACTCGAAGGCGGAAAAGTCCCGAACAAGAAGGCCCCGCCGGCCCGCCAGAGAGATGCCGGCCACCCGGGTCAGGGGGATGGCGATGCCCAGAGCGCAGGGACAGGAAATGACCATCACCGTGACCGCCCGCACCATGGCGGTCTCGGGAGAGTGTCCGGCCGCCAGACAGCCCAATCCTGCGGCCAGG
This sequence comes from Desulfobacteraceae bacterium, assembly GCA_011390065.1. Classification (GTDB taxonomy): domain Bacteria; phylum Desulfobacterota; class Desulfobacteria; order Desulfobacterales; family JAABSP01; genus JAABTD01. The sequence goes on along the minus strand of JAABTD010000228.1, from coordinate 3,321 downwards.
GCCAGCGACGTCGCGACCGGGACAAACCAGCGGAGGATGCGATCCGTCTTTCCTTCCAACCGGGAACGGGTCGCGAGTGCCCGCTCGATGATGGCGAGCATCTGACCCAGGGTCGCATCCTCGCCCACCGCGTCTGCCCGCACCGAAACATCTCCTTGCAGAATGTGGACTCCGCTCCGGATGCGGTCCCCGGTCTTCCGCCGGATGGGACGGGCTTCGCCGGTGAGAGAGGATTCATCCGCCAGGACCGATCCCGTGAGCACCACGCCGTCGGCCGGGGCCGTTTCTCCTTCGATCACCCGGAACACGTCCCCTTTCCGCAGCCCTTCGGCCGCCATGTACCGACCGCCGGGAAACCCTTCCGTGCAGATGCGCACCTTGGTGGGGCGCAGGGACAAGATGGCCTCCAGCCCTTCCCGGATCTCTCCTTTGGCCTTGGTTTCGAGGGCTTTTCCCAGGAGCACGAGGGTGATGAGCATGGAAACGGTGTCGAAGTAAAGGTGGATGCTGCCGGAAATGAGGTTGGCGACGCTGTAGAGGTAGGCGCTGAAAGCCCCCAGGGTGATCAGGGTCTCCATGCCCGCGGCAGCGGCGACGACGCCGGACAGAGTCCGTCGGTAAATGGGATATCCGCCGTAAAAGAGGACGATGCTGGCCATGATGAAAAGGGGCCAGGAGAGATTGCGGATGGTCTCCCGGCCGAACTGGCTGAAAAATCCCCCATACAGCCCGAAGGAGAGCATCATGACGTTCATGGTGAGAAAAGCGGAGACGCCGAATCGGATGAGATCCTTTTTCCGTTCCGTCGCCTCAACAGATGCGTCCGGTCTGGCGGCCCGATAGCCCAGCCGGCGGATGAGCGTGGCGACGGCGTCCGGGGAGATGAGGCGGGGGCTGTAGGAGCAGACGACCCGATCGGTGGAGAAATTGCAGACCGCCTCCCGGATGCCCGCTTGCTGTTCCAGGGCCGCTTCGATGACCCAGGCGCAGGCCGGGCACCACATGCCGTCGATTTTCAACTGAAGCGGGAGCAGGTCTTCCGAAGTCCCGGCCGGCGATGGCGGAGGCCCGTCAGCAGGCGCTGGTGGCGATGGCGGCGGGGGGATGTCTTCTGCGGCGGCGGGGATGATCCCCAGGGCCTGGCAGTTCCGGAAGAGATCGGTCTCCCGGAAACGGGCGGGATCCGGCGCGTCGGCTGCCTCCATGAGCATGGCGAAGACCTGTCGGCACCCGATGCAGCAGAACCGGTATCGACCGTCCGGATAATCGGCGGTGATGGAGGGTGTGGGAAGGGGGAGGCCGCACAGGTCGCATCCCCCGGATGGGGGTGTCACCGAACGCCGAGGGATTTCACGTAGGCGATAATCGACCAGCGATCCTCAACCGCGATGGTGGATGCCAGATCGGGTTGACGGCCGCCCGGGATGCCGTAGCTGATCTCTTTGAACATCTTGCCCTGGGACAATGCCTGAACTTGTTCGCTTCGCAGATCGCCGGGAAGGGGTTGGAAGCTCTGCCCGACCGTGCCGTATCCGTCGTGGTATTTACCGTGGCACTGGATGCAGTACAGCCCGTAGAGATCGGAGCCGGCGGCGACGGTCTGGGGATCGTCCAAGGCGACCGGGGAGGTCAGGTCTTCGGCGGGCGTCGCCCGGTAGATCGCCTCCGCCGCGTCCATGGGGACCGCGCCCCCGGATACGGCCATGATCGGTTCTTCGTGGGGCCGCACCGCCGGGGTTTCCCACATCCGTCCCCATTCGCAGGAGGCGATGGACAGGATCGACAACATGAGGAAAAGTCGCAAGTATTTGTTTTTCATCATTCCCCCCCGGCGCCTCTGACGTGTTGCGGGTTGGGCAGCTTCTGATAAATGGCGTAGGGCGACGCCCCAGGGACATCTTTTACGGGACGGTAATCCCAGGTGGGCTGACCCAGGTCCCCGACCACGAAAAAGGCGAAGAAGCCTTTGATCAGGATGCCGGCCGACAACAGAATCACCAGCGCCCAGGTGAGCCGGGCCGACTCTCGGGGGATGGGTTTGATGGCGGCATCGTCGCTTCCGATCATATTTTTACTCCCAATAAACCGGTCATCAGAATATAAAAGAATCCCCAGATGATCGTCCCGGCGATGACCAGGATCAAACACAGGGGAAAGGGGGCGTCCCGATCCGTGATGTGTGCGGGGAACTCGTACTTGACCGTCTGCATTTTCGTGGCGGATCGGGCGGTTCGGAAATGGCTGTATCCTAGCGCCAGGCCGAAGATCACCATGAAAATCAGCGTCGGCAGCAGGTACAAAACAACATGCTGAAAATTGAGAAGGTCGAAATGTCGCATGGATCGCTTTCTCCGTTAAGACTTATGTTGGGGCCATGAGGGAAAAGACCAGCACCGCGACCGTCGCCATCAACCCGGCGAAAACAAGGAAGCCGAGCCCGTAAATTTCGTATCGATGCCGGCGGGTCGCCTCCACAGGCTTTTCCTCGGCATCGCCGACCAGGGGCAGAAATCGGGCCCGCTGCTGGTCGCTGAATTGCCCGTTTTTGACGGCCCAGAGGAACACCGCCAGACTGACGGCGAATCCGATGAGCATGTAGGTGACGAAATAGGGGTAATACATCAGAAATAGCGCCTGTAGTCTTCGATTTTAGCCAAAAGTCTGCGGGACAACGCGGCGTTGGCTTCGCCCAACGCTTCGTAAATACCCTTGGCCTCGGCATGATACTCCCGGATCTTTTGCGCTTTCCAGTAGTGGGGCGGCGGTTGCAGGTTGGTGATGCGGTCCGCCAGTTTGACCATCCAGATCTCTCTGGGTTGATCTTTGATCCGTTGCAGGCTGTCGGTCATTTTTTCCGATTTGCCGCCTATCCGGTCATCCTTGCTGAGGGCCGCCACTCCCTGAGCCACCACGTCGCCGAAAGCTGTTTCGACCTGCTCATAGGTCACATCGGTATCCTCGATAACGTCATGGAGCAACGCACACTGGACCGCGAGGTCGGGACGCTCGATGCGGTCTGATGTCGATGCGATGGCCGTCATCACCTCCATGGCCACATTGCACACATGGGCCAGGTAGGGCATTTCGCTTCCCTGGACCGTCTGGCCGTGATGGGCGCGGGCGGCGAAATGGAGGGCTTGCGTGTATTTGTCGGGCGACCAGGGCATATCGGCGTCATCACGGCTCATACGCCGCATCGATGCCCTTCGGTTCGGCGTCGGCATCGGTTTCGTTGATGAAATAAACGGCCACGTAGTTGCCCACCTCCCAGATTTTTTCCGATTCCAGATCCTTTTTGAAATAGAGATCGGAAGAGCACAC
>JAABTD010000227.1 GCA_011390065.1 Desulfobacteraceae bacterium | reverse complement strand
ACGGTCCGCTGTCCGATCTCCGTATCGCTGGTCTTCGACGCCTCGGGTTCGATGATGGGGTCGGGCAATGCCGGGGCCAAACAGGCGGGACACACGTTTATCAACCTCATGGACGGTCTCATCGACCTGACAAGCCGTCCCGGGAGGGGGTCGGTCTTTCGCGTGACGATCCCCGTGACCGTCCCGGAGACGCCCCCCGGCGTTTCCCTTCCCCGCCGGTCCGAACGGGTCGTGTCGGCCGGTGCCGGTCTGGAAGATCTCCGCATCCTCATCGCCGAGGACAACCCGGAGAGCCGGTTGCTGCTCCGCAGACTGCATGAGCCCCTGGGGTGTTCCATCGAGGAGGCGGAAAACGGGGCGGAGGCCGTGAATCTGTTCCGGCGGTGGCGGCCCCACCTGATCTGGATGGATATCCGCATGCCGGTTCTGAACGGACTGGAAGCGACGCGGCGCATCAAGGCGGAACCGTCCGGGAAGAAGACCAAAATCGTGGCCCTGACGGCCCACGCGCTCGAAGAGGAGCGCGTCGAAATCCTTGCGGCCGGGTGCGACGACTTTATTCGCAAGCCCTACCGGGACGGGGACATCTACGATGCCCTGGAACAGCACCTCGACCTGCGCTTTCCCGCCGCAGCGGGTGAGGCGGCGATGTCGTCCGCCCCACCCGCGCTTCTGGACGGCTTGGCCGCGCTTTCTCCGGATCTGGCCCGGGCGCTGTTCGAAGCCGCCGTATTGCTGGACGCCGCGGGCTGCCGTCAGGTGATCGAGCGCATCCGCCCGCACAGCGAAGGGTTGGCGCACGACCTTTCGGCGATGGTGGCGGACATGAAGTACGGCCAAATCCTGGCGGCCCTGGAACATCCGGCGGCAAACGGGGAATCGCCATGAGCACGGATAAACCGCGTGATGCGTCCGCCGGGGAAGTCCTGGTCGTCGAGGACGACCGAAACAGCCTCGAATTTCTGACGACCCTCTTGACGGAGGCCGGGTTTCGCGTGCGGCCGGCCGATACCGGCGAACTCGCCCTGCGCAGCGTGGCGGCCAGAACGCCCGAATTGATCCTGCTGGACGTCCGGCTGCCGGGGATCGACGGCATCGAGGCGTGTCGGCGCCTGAAAGCCGATCCAGCGACCCGCGACGTCCCGGTTCTGTTCATCAGCGCCCGGCACGAAAACGATCTCAAGGTGAAGGCCCTGGAAGCCGGCGGCCTCGACTACGTGACCAAACCGTTCTCGCCCCCCGAGATTCTGGCCCGGATCAAGAACCACATCCGCATGCATCGGCTGCAAGTCGACCTGACGGAAAAATCCGCCGCGCTGGCAAAGGAGGTCGAGGTGCGCCGGCAGGCCGAAGCCGAACTGGAGAAGCACCGCGCATCGTTGGAACGACAGGTGGCCGAACGCACCGCGGAACTGCGTGAACGCGAGGAAAAATTCAGGGAACTCGTCGAGACCATCAGCGACGTCATCTTCGAAGTCGACGGCCGCGGGGGCATCACCTATGTCAGCCCGGCGGGGGCCAGGATCTGGGGCGGTGAGCTTGGCGACGTCGTCGGCCGGAATTTCATGGAACTCGTCCACCCGGAGGACCGGGAGCAGCTCGCCCTGCGATTCGCCGAACTCGCGAAGGGCGTCGAAAGGCCAATGGTCTACCGCTTTGTGAACAAGTCCGGCCGCGTCCTCTGGGGGAGGTCGCACTCCACGCCCATCTGGAAAGACGGCCGGTTCGCCGGCGCCCGGGGCGTTCTGATGGACATCACCGCCCAGAAAGAGGCCGAAGCGGAAAAAGACCGGCTCCGAGAGAAACTGGCGCAGGCCCGCAAGATGGAGTCCGTAGGCCGCCTGGCGGGCGGCGTGGCCCACGATTTCAACAATATGCTGGGGGTGATCCTGGGGTATGTCGAGATGGCCCTGGAGTCGCTCGATTCCTCCCAGCCGCTTTTCGAGGACCTCGAGGAAATCCGCAAGGCCGCCAGCCGTTCGGCCGACCTCACCCGGCAGCTTCTGGCCTTCGCCCGCAGGCAGCCGATCGCGCCCCGGGTGCTCGATCTCAACGAAACCGTGGCCGGCATGCTGCGGATGCTGCAGCGGCTCATCGGCGAGGACATCCAACTCGTCTGGTCGCCCGGCTCGGACCTGTGGCCGGTGCGGATGGACCCGTCGCAGATCGACCAGGTGCTGGCCAACCTGTGCGTCAACGCGCGGGACGCCATCCATGGGAGGGGTGGCGCGGTCGCCATCGAGACGAGCAACGAGACGCTCGACGAGGCCTTCTGCGAACGGAATCCGGGCTTTGCGCCCGGCGCCTACGTGCGACTGACCGTGCGCGACGACGGCCGCGGCATGGACGAGGAGACGCTGGACAATCTCTTCGAGCCGTTTTTCACCACCAAGGCAGTGGGTCGGGGCACGGGGCTGGGCCTGGCCACCATCTACGGCATCGTCAAGCAGAACGAGGGCTTCATCTCGGCCGCGAGCGAGCCGGGCGAGGGAACGACCTTCCATCTCTACCTGCCGCGCCATTCTCCCGGCGCTGCGGCGTCGCCGCCGGCCGATTCGCCGGTTCTGCCGGAACAAGGCCGCGAAATGATCCTGCTGGTGGAGGACGAGCCGACGATCCTGAAGATGACGGCGATGATGCTCGGGCGGCTGGGGTACGAGGTCCTGACGGCCGCCGCGCCGGAAGAGGCCGTCCGTCTGGCCGAAACCCACCAGGGGAGAATCGATTTGCTGATCACCGACGTGGTCATGCCCGGGATGAACGGCCGGGAGTTGGCCGAGAACCTCCTGGCTCTTCATCCAGGCCTCAAGCGCCTGTTCATGTCCGGCTACACGGCCGATGTGATCGCCCGGCACGGCATGATAGACGAAGGCCTGCACTTCATCCAGAAACCGTTTTCCACGGCGGACCTGTCCGCCAGGGTGCGTGAGGCCCTGGAAAGCGGCCCATCGGGCTGAAATCCGAGCACGAGCGATGATGTCATCCGTACGCCGCCGGAAATTCAAGAATAACGGTGGTCCCTTTGCCGGGCCCGGACGCCAGTTCGATCTTTCCGCCGTGCTCTTTGACGATGCCGGCGCAGATGGACAGGCCGAGGCCGCACCCGCCGGCGGCCCGTTTGGTGGTGAAGAAGGGGTCGAAAATCCGGTCGAGATGGTCCGGGGGGATGCGCGGTCCGCCGTCCCTGATTTGGACGGTGACCGTATCGTTCGATGGGTCGCTGCGGGTCGTGACCTCGATGGGCTGAGCTTTGTCCGTCAGGGCCTGGCAGGCGTTCTGGATCAGGTTGATCAGGACCTGCTCCAACTGGTGGAATGATCCCCGGACGGGCGGCAGGCTCGGATCGCGGCGGACCCTCAGCCGGTCCGTGCTTTTCTTGAGGGGGGCGTTCATCAGGAGCAGAGCCTCGTCCAGCACATTGTTCAGGTTCAAGTCCTCGGTCAGATCGGCGCCGCCGCCCCGGGCATATTCCTTGAGGCTTGAAACGATCTTCCGGATGCGCTGGGCCCCCTCGCTGACGGCCTCCAGCAGCTCGGGAATGTGATCCCGCATCTCGGAGTAGGGGAGATTGGCCACGGGGAAATCGCCGGAGGACCGGTAGTGGGCCTCCAGAATCGGCAAAGCGTCTCTCCATGAGTCGGACAGAAGGGGGATGTTGAGCATGATGAAATTGTTGGGATTGCTGATCTCATGGGCCATACCCGCGACCAGGATGCCCAGGGACTTCATCTTGTCCGCCTGGACAAGCTGCTTTTCCTTGATCCGCGCCTCTTTTTGGGCGTTGATCCGGGCGATCACGCCGCCGAGCTGGGAGGCGATGACTTCCATGCCTTGGATCGTCAGATCCGAAACGCGGCGACGGTCATGGGCGGCGACGATCAGGGAGGCGACGGTCCGGTTTTCGTGTCGAATGGGAAAAATGCCCGTCCATGGCGGGAGCCCGGCCAAAGCGACGACGACGTCCGGGCAAAACACTTCCAAAGGCGCGCCGTAAACGGGACTTTCCCGAAAAACCGAGAGGCCGTCGCCGGGATGGCGCCAGGTCGCCGCCCGGATGAAGGCGTCGGTCGCCCCCGCGCTGTGGATCGTCAACCGATCGGCCAGGGTTTCGTCCAGAGACAGGAGAACAGCCCCGTCGATCTCGTTGGTCTCGAACAGGGCGTTGAACGCGTTTTCGGCCGCCGTCTTGTGGTCGGTTGCGGCATTGAGGCGGATGCCCAGATCCCGCTGAATCCGCATGAGATTCTGGGCCGCGGTGCGGCGGTCGATTTCATGCCGCAAATTCTCATTGACCCGCTCGAGTTCCGCGGTTCTCGCCCCGATCATCGATTCGAGGTGTTTCCGGTAGACCTGATTTTCGATCTCCAGCCGCTGCTTTCCGTCCAACAATGCTTTATGACCCAAGGCTTTTTCGATGGTCGAGAGAAACGAGCCGAACCGGAACGGTTTAAGCACATAGTCGAAGGCGCCCAACCGCAGGGCATCGGCGGCCGATTCGATTTCCGGCTGGCCGGTGATCATGATCACAGGGGCGTTCAACTCCCGTGATTTGACCGTTTCAAGGAGATCGACGCCGGATTTGCCCGGCATTCGGATGTCGGACAGGATCAGATCCACTTCGGCCTCGTCGAGCAGTTCCATCGCTTCGGCGTAATTGGCCGCCTCGAGGACTTCGTAGCCATTTGTTGAAAGGAAATCCTGCAAAATCTTGCGCAGGAGGTCTTCGTCATCCACCACAAGGATGGTGGATTTCATCGAAACCGCATCTCTCATCGCATCAATGAAGCGCGCTCATTTTGGGGACGCATCGGACGAACAGGAGGGCTGCCTGACGAGGGCAAGGCGGAATGAAAGCCGCCCCCGCGGTCAGCGGGGGCAGCCGGAATGCTTATGGCCGGAATGCTTATGCTATTTGCCGAGCCATTTGTTGACCTTTTCGGGATTCTGCGCCACCCATTTTTTGGCGGTTTCATCCGGATCGGCGTTGTCGGCGGTGTTCCAGTCCATGACCTGGGCGATGTCCGTATCGTCCCATTCGAACCGGTCGATGATGGCGTAGGCTTCGGGCATGTCTTCTTTCAGCCCTTTGCGGACGATGGTGTCGATGCGCTCCACTTCGCCCAGCACTTTCTTGGGATCTTCGAGAATTTTCAGGTCCCAGCGCCCGAACTTCCAGTGGGGCGCCCAGCCGGTGACCACGACCCATTCATCGGCTTTGATGCCGTTTTGCAAGGCGGCGGTCATGGTGGCGCCGCTGCCTTCCATCAGCTCATACTCGTCTTCCAGATCATAGGCTTTGAGGGCCTTTTCGGAGTAGCGCATGAGCCCGGCGCCCGGGTCGATGCCGATGATCCTGTTGTTGAATTTGTCGGCGATCTTGGGGTCTTTCATGTCCGAAATCGAATCGATGTCGACATAGGCGGGCACCACCCAACCCAGGACGGCCGGGCCGTTGAGGTTGGTGCCGAGGTTGACGACGTCCTCGCCCACTTTCTTCATATAATCGGCGTGGGTGATCGGCAGCCAGGCGGTGGTCATGGCGTCGGCGTTGCCGGTGGCCAGGGCCTGGTAGATGGCCGCTGCGGCCACGGGCAGGGTTTCCACATCATAGCCAGCCTGTTCCAAGGCGGCTTTGAGCACGTGCGTGCTCGCGGTCGCTCAGGCCCACTCAGTGTAGACCAGGGTCACCTTGCCTTTGGATGCAAGGGCGGGCATGACGCCGACGACCATCGCGGCGCAAACGGTGAGTACAACGAGCAGTTTCTTCATGGTTCCTCCTGTGGTTTGGGTTGCATGATGGGGCGATTGCCCGTGATTCGAGCATATTGATCCAAACATCCACACCTTAACCGGTGGCGGCGGGTCTGTCAACCGTAAATTCCGGCGCCGGGGGCTGAACCCCCCGGCAAATCGGGGAACCGCCCTGAAGGGCGCTCGGAACACCCTGTCTATCGATGGTGTCTCGGAAAGTTCCCGATTTCGGAAGCGATCAGTGTCCGCTCAAAAAACTGCTCCCCTTGTCCACCGCGCCTTCCTTGTAGCGGCTCAGCCGCAGGGGATTGTCTTTATTGTCCCTGGCGCCGGTGACGAGATCCGCGCAGAGGCGGCCCACGGCCGGGGAGATCATCACGCCGATCCAGTACCCGCAGTTGATGTGGAATCCGGGAACTTCCGTCACCGGGCCGATGATGGGCTGCTGGTCGGGCGTATAGACGTACTGGCCGGCGGAAACGGAGATGTCGCCGGCTTTCAGATTCTCGATAATGTCGTCCCAGAAAGGGGTCAGTTCCCGGACCTTGTCCAGGGCCATGGCCGGAAAATCCCAGTCGCCCACCGGGTTTTCCAGGGGGTCGGAAGCGGGCTCGTCCGGGTTGACCCAGCCGATCAGGGCGCCCCCGGCCTCGGGCCGCCAGTAGGAGCCATTGTCCAGGTTGACCGTAAACGGCGCCTCTTTTGGGATGCGGTCGGAAACGATAAACGCTTTCTGCCGGAGGACCGATTCCAATGGCAGATCGACCCCCGCCATCTTTCCGATGACCCCGGCGAACGGCCCGGCCGCGTTGACCACGTTCCGGGTGGAAATGGTCCCCCGGTCGGTCCTGACCCCGGATATGGCCCCTTTGTCCGTCAGCACGTCGATGACCTTGGTGCGGACAAAGAATTTGGCCGTGGAGGCCTTGGCGAACCCCTGGACCAGCTCGTGGACCGAGAGCCAGCCGTCGCCGTTGCGGAAGGTGGCCCCAACCACGGAGGGCGCCAGAAAGGGAAACCGTTTCTTAATCTCGTCCGCCGGGAGAAATTCGGAATCCGGGATCCCCAGCCTGTGCTGTTCCTGGATGGCCGCTTGCAGGCCCGGCAGCATCGCCTCTTTTTCCGTGATGAAGAGATATCCCTGCTGGTGGAGATGGATTTCGTGGCCGGGGAGACCGATGCGTTCCGGGAAGTTTTCGAAAAAATCGACGCTTTCTTTGGCCAGTGGCACGATGGCCGGTTCGGTGAACTGGCATCGGAAGCATTCGGCGGACGCCCCGGTGGTGAGTTCGCCCAGTCCGTCCTTGGCCTCCACCAGAACGGCGTCCAGACCGGATTTGGACAGCCAGTAAGCCGTTGAGACGCCGACGATGCCGCCGCCGATGACCACCACGTCGGCGGTGGTGTTGACGTTGTCCGGGATGGTGATTTTACGCATGAGGCGCCTCCTTTGAAGATTGATGAGTTTCCATATCCCGGGCTACATCGCTCAGACCCACGCGCTCCAGGGTCGCTTTGGTGGGAATGCCGTTGTCGTCCCAGCCCCGGGCCGCGTAGTATTCGTCCAGCATGATGTTGACCTCGTCTTCGGTGATGAAGTGGCCCTGGTTGGGACCGTCCAGGATGGCTTCCCGGCACAGCCGCGGCGGGGGCATGTCCATCCGGCGGCCGAACCCCTCGATTTCCCGGACCGAAAAGGCCCGGGTGAGGTGCCAGATTTTTTCGGATACCTGGATCAGTTCGTCCCAGGTTCGTTTCCGGCCGGTGATGAGGGCGCTGAGTTCCTCATAATGGCTCACTTCGAACCCCAGCTCCATCATCTGGAGCCGGCAGGTCCCCAGCACGTCGAACATGGGCCGGAGGTGCTGGGAATCGATGACCCCCCGGGCCTTGCCCCGGACCTCGGATTTGGCCATCCGCTCGCCTGATCCGCCGGCCTCGATGAGGGCGTGGACGTCGGCGTCCGTGCCGGTGACGTCCTTGCCCAGGACCCAGGCCCGGTTGTGGTGGGCTCCCACGTCGGCGGTGAGATAGGCCAGCATCATGCCGGGCGCGTTGCGGCATTCGTAGCCGGTCCATTCGAGCCCTTTGACGTGGACCGCCAGGGCTTCAGCGCCTTTGCCGATCGTCTGGGCGGCCCGGGCCACCCCTTCGGCCAGGACCGCGCCGATTTTGTCCCGCCTGGCGATAAGGTCCAGGATGTGAAGGACCGAATCCAGGTCCTCGAACTGTACCGGCCGACCAAAATCCGCATCGGTCAGGATGTCCTTTTCAAAACATTCAATGGCAAATCCGGCCACGGCCCCGCCGGAAATGGTGTCGAGCCCCAGTTCGTCGCAGACCTGGTTGGCCCAGGCCACATCCTCGATCGTCTGAAGGACGCAGTTGCCGCCGAAAAGGGCGATGGTCTCGAATTCCGGCCCTTCCACATAGACCGTCCCCCGGGCCGTCACGGCTTTGCCGTATTTGCCGCAGGGGATGGGGCAGCAGAAGCACCCCTTGTCGGTGATCTTGAGCCGTTCCAGAATCTTCTTGCCGTTGATCTGCTCGTAATGGGCGGCCCA
>JAABTD010000226.1 GCA_011390065.1 Desulfobacteraceae bacterium | reverse complement strand
ACGGCTCACCGATTCCGTGGAGACGGCCCTGCGCATGGGCGGGGGCCGGCTCATCGTCCATGTGATGGACCGGGAGGACCTGACCATGAGCGAGGCCCGTTCCTGCTGCGGCGTCGCCTACCCGGAACCCGACCCGCCGCTGTTTTCCTTCAACTCGCCCCTGGGCATGTGCCCGGAGTGCAACGGCATCGGCAGCCAGCTCCACATGGACGAGGACAAGATCGTGCCGGACAAGGACCTCTCCATCCGGGAAGGCGCCGCAGCCCCGTGGCGGAACATGTTCACCAAGCCGGGCGGCAACCACTCCTGGGGGATGCGCCAGGTGCTGGCCATGGAATCCCAGTGGGGAATCGATCTGGATACGCCCTGGCGGAAACTGCCCAAACAGCAGCGGGACCTGCTCCTTTTCGGGTCGAACGGCCGGGAGATGAAGGTCCGGTGGGATTCGGACAAGATCCAGGGGGACGTGACCATGGCCTGGGAAGGGCTGGTCCACACCCTCATGCGCCGCTACCACGGGACGGAATCCGAAAGCCAGAAAAAATGGTACGCCGGGTTCATGTCCGCCACCACCTGCCGGGCCTGCAAGGGCCGCCGCCTCAAGCCCGAGGTGCTCCATGTCCGGGTGGACGGCATGTCCATCATGGACATCTGCGCCCTGACGGTCCGGGAGGCCCACGCCTTTCTCACGGGCATGGCCCTGACCGGAAACCGCCGGCTCATCGCCGAAGAACTCCTGAAAGAGATCGTCAGCCGGCTGGGATTTCTCCTCAACGTGGGGCTCGACTACCTCTCCCTGGACCGGAACGGCCCGACGCTGTCGGGCGGCGAATCCCAGCGGATCCGGCTGGCCTCCCAGGTGGGATCGGAGCTGACCGGGGTGCTCTACATCCTGGACGAACCCTCCATCGGCCTCCACCAGCGGGACAACATCAAGTTGCTGGAGACCCTTTGCCACCTGCGGGACATCGGCAACACCCTCATCGTCATCGAACACGACCAGGAGACCATGACGGCGGCGGACTGGCTGGTGGACATCGGGCCGGGCGCGGGCCTGCTTGGGGGGCAGATCGTGTCCCAGGGGACCCCGGAAGAGGTCATGCGGGACCCGGTATCGGTCACCGGCAAGTTCCTGAGCGGCGAG
>JAABTD010000225.1 GCA_011390065.1 Desulfobacteraceae bacterium | reverse complement strand
GGTCAGCGGGCGGCAAATGGGTGACGATCGGGAAGGCCGGGGAGAACAACCTGGCCGGGATCACCGTCAAGATCCCCCTGGGGCTGCTGGTCTCGGTGACGGGCGTCTCCGGGGCCGGGAAATCGACCCTCATCAATTCCATCCTCTACCCGGCCCTGGCCCGGCGGCTCCACAATTCGGGTCTGGAGGTGGGCAAACACCGGTCCATCCGGGGCCTGGAGCACCTGGACAAGGTGATCAACATCGACCAGAAGCCCATCGGCCGCACCCCGCGATCCAACCCGGCCACCTACACCAAGCTCTTCGACCCCATCCGGGACCTCTTCGCCCAACTGCCGGAGTCCCGGGCACGGGGCTACAAAAAGGGACGGTTCTCCTTCAACGTCAAGGGCGGCCGGTGCGAGGCCTGCTCGGGGGACGGCTACATCAAGGTGGAGATGCACTTCCTGGCCGACGTCTACGTCCCCTGCGAGGTCTGCCGGGGCCGCCGGTTCAACGACGCCACGCTGGAGGCGACCTACAAGGGCCATTCCATCGCCGACGTGCTGGATCTGTCGGTGCGCCAGGCCCGGGAGCTGTTCGCCGGGTTCCCCAAGATCAAGACCATCCTCGACACCCTCATGGACGTGGGCCTGGGCTACATCAAACTGGGCCAGTCGGCCACGACGCTTTCCGGTGGAGAAGCCCAGCGGATCAAGCTTTCCCGGGAGCTGGCCAAGCGCGACACCGGCAAAACCCTCTATATCCTGGACGAACCCACCACCGGCCTCCATTTCCAGGACATCCGGATGCTCCTGGCCGTCCTCCACCGCCTCGTGGACGGCGGCAACACCGTGGTGGTCATCGAACACAACCTGGACGTCATCAAAACAGCCGATTGGATCATCGACCTGGGGCCGGAGGGCGGCAACGCCGGCGGCCGGATCGTGGCCGAGGGAGCGCCGGAGAAGGTGGCGAAGAAAGAGGGGAGTTATACGGGGGTGTTTTTGAGGGAGGTGTTGGGTGAGTTTGTCTGAACCGCTGATTGACGCGGATTTAGCTGATTTCGCTGAGTGGCCTGGGCTGTTATGTTGGATGGTTTGCTCGAGATCGGCAGCCCGCCAAGCCTCAACTTTGCCAACTTTCTGCGTAATCATAAAAATCTGCGAAAATCAGCGGTTCAGACAGCCAACTGTTCTGAACCGCTGATTGACGCGGATTTAGCTGATTTCGCTGAAAGGTTTGAGTTGCCGAGTTGAATGGTTTACTTTGAGCCGCAAACCCGCCAAGCATCAACATCGCCAACTCTCTGCGAAATCATAAAAATCTGCGCGAATCTGCGGTTCAGACAAAGAAGAAAGGAAAAGAAATCCCTTGGAAAACTACAAATACTCCGACATCACCAAAAAGGTCATCGGCTGCGCCTTCAGGGTACATGGATTTCTCGGCAACGGCTTCCAGGAGGTGATCTATCAGCGGGCTTTGGCGCTGGAACTGGAAGCCGTCGGCGTATTGTTTCAGCGTGAACTGCAGATGCCCATCTTCTATCGCGATCATCCCGAATCGATCGGCTCCCGCCGCGTGGATTTTCTGGTGGAAAAATGCGTCATGGTCGAACTCAAGGCCATCACCCAACTGGAAGAGGTTCATTTCGCCCAGATGATCAATTATCTTGAGGCCTACAGGATCGAAGTCGGGCTTTTGATCAATTTCGGGGAAAAGAGTTTGAGGTTTAAGCGGTTTGTTAAGAGTTTTGGGTGAGTTTTTTGACATCTTTGTCTGAACCGCAGATTCGCGCTGATTTTGCTGATTTCACTGAAAGGTTTGGGTGCCAAGTTGAATGGTTTGCTCCATGCCGCCAGCCCGTCAACACCAATTATCGCCAACTTTCTGCGTCATCATAAAAATCTGCGTCAATCTGCGGTTCAAAAACCAGAAAAATCATCCCCATCCAACGACAAGAGTTTGCGGTCGGGCCCCTTTACCGCCTTAACGTCGTCCGGCGGGCGATCCGTCCGTTCCGGTCGCCGGGCGGGTTTTGCGTCGGGGCCGCTTCCGTCCGCGGCGCGATGGCTGCCGCCGCCGATCTTTTTCACCAGCCACTCCACCAGACTTTTGACGCTGTCGGCCTGGGAGCGCAGCTCTTCCACGGCCGAGGCGGATTCTTCGGCGTTGGCGGCGTTTTGCTGTACGACCTTGTCGGCGTCGGACACCGCCATGTTGACCTGATCGATGCCCCGGGCCTGTTCGTCGGAGCCGGCGGCGATTTCCCCCACCAGTTCCCCGACTTTCCTCGCGCTGTCCGACACTTCGTGGAACGCGGCATTGGCGGTTTTTACCGACGCCGTTCCCTCCGCCACCTTTTCGACGGTCTCCCGGATCAATGCCGCCGTGGATCCCGAAGCTTCCCCGGCCCGGATCGCCAGGTTCCGCACCTCATCCGCCACCACCGCGAACCCGGCGCCGGCCTCGCCGGCACGGGCCGCTTCGACGGCGGCGTTCAGCGCCAGCAGGTTCGTCTGGAAGGCGATTTCGTCGATGGTTTTGATGATGGCCGATATCTTTTCGCTGGAGGCTGAAATCTCGCCGAAGGCGCCGGTCAGGGACGTCATGGCGGACCCGGTCCGGTCGATGGTCTCGATGGCGGATTGCATCAGACCGTCGGCCTCCTTGGCCCGGGCCGCGTTGTGCCGGGTCATGGTGGAGATCTCCTCCAGGGAGGCCGAGGTCTCCTGGATGGCCGAGGCCTGCCGGGAGGCGCCGTCGGCCACGTCCTGGCTGGAGGCGGCGATATGGTCGCAGGTGGTGGACAACTGCTCGGAGCGCTGGAACAGGATGTCGGCGGCGTCGTTGACGGACCTGACGATCCGACCGGACAGCAGCCAGATAATGACCGCCACCACCAGGGTCGTGGCGACCAGGATGAAGATGTTCCGATCCCGCAGGTTGTTGACGGCGGCCATCATCTCTTGCCGGTCCGCCTGCACGACTACGATCCAGCCCGTTTCGGGAATGGCGGAAAGAAAGGCCAGAAGCGGGATCCCGTCCTGGTTGTAGGCGATATGCCCGTCGCCCTGGGCCATCAGCCGATCGCCGTAATCGTGTTCGGTGATGTTGTGGGACAGGATCTTCTCCTTATCCGGGTGCGACAGCAGCGTGCCGTCGCCTTCCACGATCATGGCAAACCCCTTTTGCCCTGCATGGACAGGGTGGACGAGGCGGTCGGTGAATTCGCTCAGGTTGACGGTATAGAATGTGATGCCCAGGATCCGGCCGCCGGCCTTCACCGGCGCGGCCGCCACGATCACCGGCCTGCCGCTGACCCGGCTTTTCAGCACCTTGGAAATGGCCGGTTCTCCCTGGATCGCCCGTTGGAAATACCCCCGGTCCTCGTACCGGGTCCCGATCTTCCCCTCGTTGGACGTGGCCACGGTCATCCCCTCCGCGTTGACCACCGCCGCATGGACCAGTTCTGAATCAGCTTTCAGGATGCCGAGGACCCGGTTGGCCGCCGCAACGGCCGCTTCATCCGCTCCTTGCGACAGCGCGGCGATGATCTCCGGCCGCCGGCTGTTTTCCACCACGTCGGCTCTGATGTCCTCGAGCCAATCCGTGATATAGGACGCCAACCCGACCCCCAGACGCTCGATCCGCTCCTGGACCATTTTCTCCGCGGCCGTTCGCGATCCGGTATAGGTGTAGTAGGTGGAGACGATAAAGCCGGCACACACCGGCAGAAGAATCGAAAGCAAAATCTTGTCTCTGAGTTTGAGTCGCACCCGCACTTTCCTCCCCTGTTTCTCTCGGTTGTCGCACTGGCCCAGCAGTCGGCCCGTCATGAATTATGTCAAAAACATTGGTTTTTCACCTTGCCAGACCGCGCCGATTTTGACAAGTGGAGATTTAGAGCTTAGACTTTGCGCGTTTTCAGTGTTCAGCCACGCGCCAGCGCACCACGCTTCGCAGCCCGTCGGATTCGAACCGCATCTCCACGCTCAGAGTTTCGATTTCGTTGAGCAGGGCGATCGCGTCCGCCGGGGCCGCCGGCTGTTTCTGCCGGAACACCGTCCCGTAGACCGTGGAACCGATATGGCCCTCCTCCCATTCCCAGGCGCCGGGGCCGGGATGGAGCGGCCGGAACCCCAGCAACCGTTCGTGGGCCGCCGGGGCGTCCGCCAGATCGGCGTATCCGCCGGCCACCAGCGGGTAGAGCATCCCCATGCTCTCCAGGGCCGCTTTCCGGGCCTTTTCGCCAGCGGCGGCGGCCAGGGCGGACAGCCCCAGCCGGTTCGCCCGGGGATGGACGATCAGCCGCGCGCCGTTGAGCGACGCCGTCTTTTCCCCTGTCACGGCGCCGGCGTCGGACCAGGGGATATTCCGGATCAGCACATAATTCCCCCGCACCTCGATGCCGTAGCGGAGCTTCACCACGCCCATGATGTCCAGGACGTAAACCCAGGCGTTTTTCCCCTCGATGCGATAGAAATCGGGGGACCCCACCCAGGGGCCGCGGCTCCGGCCGCTTAGAAAGGCCGCCGATGCGCGATCCAGCAGGCGAACGGTCCGTTCGGGATCGGCTGTTTCGACCATTAGCGTGCAGGGCCGGGTGAGGACCGAGAGCAGGATCGGCACGGCCATCATTTCGGACCCCCGGGCGACCATGTTGCCGCCGAAAGCCCCCAGCAGATCGCCGCTGCCCAGGGCGATGACCGGGTCGGCGTCGTGAATCGCCAGATGAAGCTGGGGGCGGAGATCCGTCACCAGGGCCGGGTCGATGGTGGAATGCCGCCCGATCATGTCGTCGAACATTTCGGCGACGCCCTTGCGCCAGGCCGCTTCCTGGAAATGCATGGAAAACATGAGCACGGGTTTGGGGTCGATTTCCGGAACCGTCAGCGGCGTGTCGTTTTCCGCCGTCGCCAGTCCCTGCCGGAGCGCGTTGTAGATCGTGTTGTCGATGAGCGGCAGGATGAAGGTCTCGGCCGCCAGCCCGCCGTCCGGCGTGTCGTTGACCCGGATGGCGATGGGATCGAAATACCGCCGCCAGAACCGCTGGTATCCCTCCAGATACGATTTGTAAGCGTCGGCTTCCGGCGGTGAAACCGCGTCAATGGCAACATGGGAGATCGGTTTCATGGCGGTGAGCGGGCCGTAGGCGCCGCTTTCGACCCGCAGATCCGCCCCGACATGGTAATCGCCGTCTCCGAACCCCTGGGGCAGGTAGCCGTGCGCGATCAGGGCGTCCAGGTCCGGGGACATGATGCCGTCCAGCCGCGCCAGGAGGCCGGCGGCCACGATCCGTTCCATGTCGGCCCGGGTGTTCAGCCTTCGAAGCTGCCCTATTTTTACCTCCGGACCCACCAGACGGCGGATGAAGGGGTCGGACAGGTAGGCGAACAGCCGGGTGGCGTCGTCCGGCGGCAACTGCGCGAGCATGTACCGGAACTCGGCGCTCCGTCCCATGCTCCCCGCCCCTTCCGCGTCGACGAGGGCGAGGGCCGAGGACATTTCCGCTTCGGAGGTGGACAGGAACAGCAGATCGTCCCGAAGCGCCCAGAAGACCTCGGCGCCGTCCGGCAGGGTCCGGACGGCGCTGCCCGCCGACGCCAGCCCATTCACGCCGATCATGCCCAGCAGCCCCGCCAGCAGCCGGGGCTGACGCAGGCGGGAGACGACGGTGAGATCCGTGCCGTCGATGAAAAAGAGATCCGGGGTAAAAAAGGCCAGCTCCGAGACAGCCCCGGATTCCAGGAAGGACCGAAGCCACGTCTCGTCGAGCCCCAGTCGCGCCAGGTACCGGGCTTTCAGGTTGTATTGCAGCGCATGACCGGTGATGCCGGCGCCCAGGCGGGAGATGAACCGGGCCCCCTCGTCCAGGAACGGGAGCAGGGCGTCGGGACGGGCCGCGTAGAGAAAAAACCGGTCTTGGGGGACCGCGTCGGCGATGGCCAGGCGGCCGCCCTCGGCGCCGGCCAGCATCTCCTCGAAAGGATGGGCCGGGACTTCGACCCCCTGGATATCGCCGATGGGAATGGCGGGTCCGGGTTTGTCGGCGTTGCGGGGCGTCAGGGCCTGCATTTGGAGGGTTTCCCGAACGGCGTCCCGCCCGCCCAGCATGGAAAAGGGGGACGTCGTCCGACCCCGCCGGCCTTCATTGCGACGCCCCATTTCCGGCGACGCCCCCACGAACGCCAGCCACGCATCGAGCACCGCGCTCTCAGCGGTCATCGCGTAGGGCCGCCATTGCCATTTCCGAGCCGTGTTCAGGGCGGACCGGACGGTTTCGGAATCTTCCCGGGCCTCCGACACATCCCAGTCGAGCGTCAGGACTTCCCCTGTCCGGCCGCTTTTCAAAACGATGGCCATCGGCCCGCCCGCCGTCGCTTTCCGGGCGGCGACCAGAATCCGGCGGGTCGGAGCCGCGCCGGCTTCCGCGTCGTCAGGCCGGGTCTTTCCGGGCGGAAAGATCAGGTGGACGGTCCGGGGATCGCCGTCCATCGGTTCCTGGACCGCGCGCCAGCCGTCCTCGGCGGGCAGGTCGACCTCCCCGTAATAGACCGTGATTTCCGATCCCGGTTCATGAAAAAACCGGGTGTCTTCGATGGTCGGCGCGGCATGGGTTGTCGATGCCATCCCGACCAGAACCAGCAACAGTGAATTTCGTAAAACGCGCATGGGTCGCCTCCTTTTGGTTTTGAGCGCCGGCGGCTTCCGGCGCGGTCACCGGTTATCACTTCAAATACCATGCCGAATGGCCCGAATACGTCTTTTGCTCAACCTAAAGCCCGATCTGTAAACCCAACCCGCTGAACTCGAACATCTTCTTTCCCATATTGCCCTGAGAAGCGCCAGGGAAATCCTCCTGTACCGCACGAAGTTCTTATGCAAAAAATGCCCAATCCGTTCACAAAATTTGACCGCCCCGGAAACAAATGGGTCGATCGCACAAACCGATTTTGCAGTCCAGGTCGAAAAAATGTCTTGACATAAAAACATAAAATAGGTTTTAATGAAAATAAACGTATTCCCTTGCAGGGGAGACATGATGCCGGATGCATCAGCAACCTGGCATAATGCGCTTATTCTAATTCATCAAAGAGGAGACGCGATTGGACGATAAAAATAAGGTCAAACAGCTCACATTGAGGCTGCCCGAACTGTTGCACAGAGAATTCAAAGCCACTGCCGCCAGGGAAGGCCGAACCATGGGCGAGGT
>JAABTD010000429.1 GCA_011390065.1 Desulfobacteraceae bacterium | reverse complement strand
GGCGGAGGTGAAACAGCGGTACGAAGCAGCGCTGGCGTCTTTCTACGATGGCGATTTCGCAACGGCCGGTTCCGGATTCGAGGCGTTGTGGAAGGAAAAATCGGACAAGGCCTCCGAGTTCATGCTCCTGCAACTCGATTATTTCCGGGAAAACCCGCCGGGTGCGGATTGGGAAGGGAACATTCCCCTGTTGACCAAATAACGCCGCCGGCTGCCGGTCTTTCGTCCCCGGCCGGTATGCCCCCGGAATCCCGACAATTGACTTCGGTCAAGGCGCGCCCATGGTATTGCGTGGTAAGGATGCTCCCATGACATCATTTTCAGGAAAGGAGCATCGCCGCATGAAATGGACCCCGGAAGCCGAGTCAGCCGTCAAAAAGGTCCCGTTTTTCGTTCGGAAACGCGTCAAGGCGCGGGTGGAGAAAGAGGCTTCGGCCGCCGGGAAAAGGCGGGTGGACATCGACGATGTCCGCGCCGCCCAGGCCCGCTATCTCAATACCATGGAGCGGGAGATCAGGGGATACCGGATCGACGCCTGCTTCGGGGCCGGGGGCTGCCCGAATCGGACCATCGAAAGCGACGGGTTGTTTCGCCGTATCGAAGAAACGCTGCAAAACGCCGACCTTTTGGAATTTTTGAAAGCCCACGTCAACGGCCCCCTCAAATTCCACCACGAATTCACCGTCACCCTCGCCGACTGCCCCAACGCCTGCTCCCAGCCCCAGATCCGGGATATCGGGATCATCGGCGCGGCGGTTCCCGGGGTGACCGACGAGGAGTGCACGGGGTGCGGGTCCTGTGTGGCGGCCTGCAAGGAAACGGCGGTCCGCCTGGAAGACGACGGAGAGACGCCCCGGATCGACATGGACCGGTGTCTTTACTGCGGGTCTTGCGCGTCTGAATGTCCTACCGGCGCCATCGTGACGAAGGATAAGGGATATCGCGTGCTTCTGGGCGGCAAGCTCGGCCGTCATCCGCGGCTGGGGATGGAATTGCCCGGTTTGTTCGGTGAAGACGAGGTGGTTGAAATCATTGGGGAATGCCTCTCATTTTACAAAAAAAAGGGACGAAACGGGGAGCGATTCGCGGCGTTGGTGTCTGAGAGCGATGTTTGGCGGCTCTCCGGGCGATGAGGATCTTAGCGCTTATTCTTTTCGGGAGAGCACGGTGTTGGATTTGTTATACGCTCGCCGGACCTTCTGCAACGCTTTGTGGAGGCCCTCCAGGTCGTTTGCATCGGATGCGGCGGCTTGCGCGA
Source organism: Desulfobacteraceae bacterium (assembly GCA_011390065.1). Taxonomy (GTDB): domain Bacteria; phylum Desulfobacterota; class Desulfobacteria; order Desulfobacterales; family JAABSP01; genus JAABTD01. The sequence continues at coordinate 1,206 of JAABTD010000429.1, read as the reverse complement.
ATTCAATGCTGGCTTTGACCAGACTGAACGCGGGACTGTAAATCGCCGGATCATCTACCGACCCCTTCAATACTTTTGCTTTGCGGGCCAGTTCCTCCAGTTCGGGTTTCCAGTCTTTTGTGGGTTTGGATTTCGCTTCGTGCTGTTTTTTCGCCGGGGGTTTTTCAAGGCTTTCGATAATCCGATTGTTTTGCTTGGCCCGCATATAGGTTTCTTTCAAACCCCGCCGGACCCCGCTGCCGAAGTAGATGTTTCGAAACCCGATAAGGCCGTCATATGTGATCTTACCCTTGAACGGCAATAACACCGTGTCGATGAACATCGGCAGCCGGGCGTCGAAGGTCAACTCGTCGAAGCTCTCGTTCAGGCCCAGTACGCCGTAAACGCGATCATCCTGGATAAAGACGGCGTATTTCTTCAACTGGCGTTCAATGAAAAAGCTGCCGCGGATGAATTGTTTCCATTTTGATATGATATCCAGGTGGTCTGTTGGAAAATTTTGGGGGTTTTCGCGAACGAAAGCATCGATGAGGTCGATATTCTCATAGAGGGCTTCGCGGACCTTCACCTTCTGGCCGGAAGGGACACCAGGATAATCGTCGAGGCTGCTGATCCGGACAATTTTGAGCTTTTGGTTCACATAAAATTGGAGCGCCCACATCAACTGAAAAAACAGTTTGGCATCTTTTTCGGAAAGTTTCATCGGTATCCCTTTTCAGATCAGCTCGGAATTTTCCCGTTGGGTATTTGCCGTATTATTGAAAAGCCCAAAGATCAGCCAGATGAATTTCTATTTCATGGAATGGCTCTGCCGCAACCTTATCATTTTCAGCAAATGAGCCCATTAATTCCCATCCACCGGAATTCAGACGTTTAAAGATATCCAAAGTTTTCGCTATTGGATCGATCAACCATACATGCCGCACTTTATGATTTGCATAAATGGGCATTTTTTTCGTCTTGTCTATCTGAACCGTACTGGGGGAAAGAACTTCACATATCCAATCCGGAGGTGTTTCAATCCAGTTGGTTTCCGGAAGATTTGGCAACCTTTCTTTCTTCCAGCCTGCGAGATCAGGAACAAGAATATCCTTGTCCATTAATAATTCAGGTTCGAATAAAATGATCCAACCGCCCGGTCCTCCGCGCCCTTTTGAGAAGGGGTTGACGATCTCGCCTCCAAGAGATGAAACCACCATTGAATGT
>JAABTD010000428.1 GCA_011390065.1 Desulfobacteraceae bacterium | reverse complement strand
TTCAAAGCCTTTGTCTGGAACCGCCGTGACGCTCGCGCAGTCCTCTCCTTCCGTGACTTCCTGGACGGCCTCCCCTTCAATCCTCCCGTTTTCGTCCGCGACGAACGCAACAGTGAATGCATCAGGAACATCTTTGATTTTGAACAGGGCCGTCACCGACAGATCGGCGGTCACGTTGGAGAGGGTCAGTGGGTCTTCCGTTCCGTCATGATCGCCGGTCCAGCCGACAAATTCATATCCTGGATCAGGCTTCGAGGATATGGATGCGGTGGCGTCACCGTGATCGATTTTTTGCACGGTTTCGCCCTCCAAGTCCCCATTTTCTCCGGCTTCGAATTGCACCGTGTAGCGATTGATCGCAAATTCCGCGTGGATCGTCATGTTGCTGGTGACGGCGGACAGAATCAGCGGATTTTCGGCGCCGGCGATGGCTGTTGTTGATTCGCCGTGGGTGATGGTCTGGCTGATCTCGCCTTCAACGGTTCCATTGGCGCCGGCCGCGAAGTTGACCGCGTAGGTTTTGATATTGCTTATCTTCGCTCCGTATGACTGAAAAAAGCGCGTTTGTCATTTCGCCTGCCGATGCCGCTGGATGGGCTGGATGCGTTTCGGCAATTGACACATTTTTTATGCTCAACTATTATGCCTTTAAGAACACAATCAAAGGAGACACGCCATGAAATCCGTTCGCATCAGCGTCAGTTTGCCGGAGTCCGTGATCGAGACCCTTTCCCAGGAAGTGCCCAACAGGCAAAGAAGCCGGTTCATTAGCGAAGCGGTTCAGCGCCTGCTGGACGAAAAAAGAGCCCAGCGGCTTGCGGCCGATTATCGGGAGGCGGCTGCGGAAATCCATCGGGTCAACAGCGAAATGGAAGGAACCATCAATGACGGTCTCGATTAAACGGGGCGATGTTTTTCTGGTCAATTTCGATCCCACCGTGGGTTCCGAGGCCAGGAAAACCCGCCCGGCGCTCGTGGTCTCCAACGACATCAACAACGCGCATTCCCCGATCGTCTCCATTTCGCCCATCACCTCCAATGTGAGCCGGATCTATGCCTTCGAGGTTGAAGTACCGCAGGAGGAAGACGGATTGCGATCCCGCTCCAAAGTGATGATCAACCAGACCCGGGCCGTCGATAAACTTCGCCTTATCAAACGCTTCGGCCGTTTTTCCGTCGGGGTCATGGCGCAGGTCGATGACGCCCTGCGCCTCCACTACGCCCTCTGAACCGGTCGGCAACACCCACCACCTTGCGAAACGGCCTTGCCATGGGCTTGACGGAACAGGAGATGCGGCAGGTGGTGCGAAAGCTTACCCGGCGGGATTTCTACAAAGCAATGACAACGCATGTCGATCATCGGGTGTGGCAGGATGTCCGTCATCCAATTCAAGGCAAAATGAGGTGAAATCATGAAATGTCCAGCTTGCGGCCACGCTGAAATGGCGTCGAAAATCTTGGATGAAACGCTTTCTTATGGCGGCCAGTCCCTCACGCTTCATGGGATGCGCGGTGAGTTCTGCCCGGTGTGCGGCGAAGGGATTTGGGATGCGGAGAGCTATCGCCGATATGCGGAGGCGCAGACGGCGCTGCTGCGGTCCGTAAAAGGGGATGTTGGCGGGGCAAGCCGGCGCATCCGAAAGGGGTTGAATCTGACCCAGTCGCAATTGGCCGGGGCGTTTGGCGTCGGCAAGGCTGCATTCTCCCGGTATGAGCGTGGAGAAACGCGCCCGCCGGCGCCGGTGGTGAAGCTTTTGAAGTTGCTGGAGCGGCATCCGGATTTGTTGAAGGAAATGGATTCTGTGTAACGCCTTTGAGATACCTACAGGGATTGGGGATAACCAAGGATTCATCCTACTATATGGGGACGCCATAAATCAACAAGCCCGGCCAGCATCAACCTTTGCTTACCCCAAATCCTTGTAATGGAACACCTGGGTCCTTTTTTGCCGTTCAAACGGCAGGGCTGCTTGCAGCGGATTGACATGCACATTGAATTTCAAATATTATGTGATAAATGAGCAAAATAATACCAACAGAATCCAGAAAACTATAGACACAGGCCAATTTGATGAGCCAACCCGGCGCCCCCGCCGCCTTTCGCGGCTACAGACTTCAAGCCTTGTACATTTTGAAAAGAATCCTTTCGCCCGAGAAGGATGAATGCGTTTTCCAGCCGGAGGGCAAGGAGGATCTCGATATTCTGAATGCCGGGGGTGAATTGATCGAGTCGGTCCAGGTGAAATCCTATCCGGGCCTTGCGTTTTCCGACCTCTGGGGCAGGGAAAAGGCCGATGAGGGGCAGGCATCGAATGCAGTGGACCCTTTTTTCCGGCGGGCGGTCGATCTGTTGGCGCGCCATCCATCTTCGGTGGTGAAGGTCGTCAATTTTGGAAAGAGAGGACCCGAATTGACAGGGGCTTGGCCGCCGGAAGCCTCGGTCGATTGGGATGGCAGGGCGGTGTCGAGCC
>JAABTD010000427.1 GCA_011390065.1 Desulfobacteraceae bacterium | reverse complement strand
AAAGATTCTCCCCGTGGTAAAGATCGCCGTCGAGCACCAGTGCGCCGTCCCATTCCTCCTGGGCGTACATGGGCAGGCCGGCCGTGATCTGGCCGATGATGGGAATTTCCCGCCATCGCTGGAGGCCGGCGGCTTTTCCCGCGGGGTTGAGCAGATAAAGGGTCCGGCTGTATCGCCCTTCCCGCCGGAGATAGCCCTTGTCTTCCAGGGCTTTTATCATCTGGGCTACCGCCGTGTGGCTGACGCCCATGTCGGCGGCGGCCCGGCGAAGGCTCGGGATGTTGCCCTCCTGTCGGATCTCCTGCTCGAGGTATGTTAAAAAGTTTCGCTGCTTGTCTGTCAGTGGCGATCGTTTGGTCATGTCGATCGAATCCCTTTCTGTGAAAAACTATAAAGGGTGACGTTTTAAATGTCAATATAAATGTAAATAAAATAAATCGGGCTTGCCGAATGCCGGCGCCGTGATGTGGTTGATCTTGCGCTAAAGGCGGCCTGCGACGGCGTCGATCAGATGATCGGTTCAGACGCGGGGACACTGTACACGGATCTGAACCGCGCTTCAAGGCCCCGGGGAGAGATGAGGCGCCGCCGGACGCCGCTGAAGGGTGTTGATTAAAAAAAAGGGGGATGTTATGCCGATGAAGGCGGTTCCGGAAAGAAGAGACGGCCGGGGAAGGGATCACAGGGAATGGAGAGTCATGAAACAGGATGATCGGAACAGGCGGCAGGAGGAACAGACGAGTCCGGCGGGAATGTCTGATGTGGAAACGGCCCTGAAGGAGCTGCGGAATAAGATCGACGCCGTGGACGAGGCCGTCGTGGAACTTCTGGCAGAGCGGCAGAAGGTGGTGGACCGGGTCGTGGCCCTGAAAAAAGCCCACAACCTGCCGGTGCGCCATCCGGCCCGGGAGGAAGATCTGATCTCCAAGCGCCGGCAACAGGGTGCGGCATCTGAACTGGACCCGGATTTCATCGAGGACATCTACCGCACCATTATCCGGCGGTCCCGGGTGGAACAGGCCAGCAGCATGGCCGGAAAAAGCGTCCGTCCCGGCGCCAAGGTGCTCATCGTGGGGGGCGAGGGCCGCATGGGACGGTATTTCCGCAGGTGCTTTGTCGACGCGGATTACGAAGTCCGGTCCCTGGACCGGAACGACTGGTGGGATGTCGACCGGCTCTGTCGGGAGATCGACTTGGCGATCCTCAGCGTCCCCATCGAGCAGACCGAGGCCATCGCGGTCCGACTCGGCCCCCATCTGCCGGCTGAAGCGGTGCTGTCGGATATGACCAGCCTCAAGGCGATGCCCCTGGCGGCCATGATGACGGCCCATTCCGGTCCGGTGGTCGGCCTCCACCCGCTGTTCGGCCCCACCACCTCGACCCTGGACAAACAGATCATCGTGGCCGCCCCCGGCCGGCGCTCATCGGATTGCCAGTGGCTTCTGGACCAGTTCATCTCCTGGGGGGCCATCGTCATGACAGCCGACGCGCGGGAGCACGACGAGATCATGGACATCGTCCAGGCCCTGCGGCATTTCGCCACCTTTGCATTCGGCCGGTTTCTGAGCCAGAAACAGATCCGCCTCTCCCGGAGTCTGGAATTTTCCAGCCCCATCTACCGCCTCGAACTGGGCATGGTCGGCCGACTCTTTGCCCAGGATCCCTCCCTCTACTGCGAGATCATTCTGGCTTCTTCCCAGCGGCGGGCTCTGCTGAAGGACTATGTCGCCTCCATGAACGAGAATCTGGAAATGATTGAAAAGGGCGACAAAACCCGCTTTCAGGAGGAGTTCATGAAAATCGCCGACTGGTTCGGCGCTTTCAGCGATCAGGCCATGCGGGAAAGCACTTATCTGATCAACAAGCTGATCGAGCGGTTTTAGCGCCTGTCGGAAAACCGCATCTTTTGGCTTCATGCGGCATTTTCGCTCTTTTTCAATCTTCGAAACAATCGCACTGAAGGCCATTGCTTCAGGCCGGGGAAAATAATTTTTCAGGATAGGGTGATTTATCTTGACAGGGGCCGGCAAAACTGTCATAAGTTTACCAATCGGCAAGGGCCTGCTGCATCAGCGGGCCGGTTTCGTTCTGAAGGGCACATCCATTTGCATGCATCATTCAAAGTGGTCCCCCTGAAGTTGAAACTGAGAGAATTTTTTAATGATTAAGGAGGATACCTCAATGGCGAATGGTGTTGTCAAATGGTTTAGCGAGAGCAAGGGTTATGGATTCATCGAGCAAGAAGATGGGCCGGATGTCTTTGTGCATCACACCGGTATTAACGGCGCCGGTTTCAAAACTTTGCAAGAAGGCGCGCAGGTAAGCTTTGAAATTACCCAAGGCAATAAAGGTCCTGCGGCGACCAATGTAACGGTCGTCAGCTAAATCGTTTTTCCCCCAATGTAAAAAAAGCGCCCTGCGGATTTTCCGCAGGGCGCTTTTTTTGTTTTTAAAGATCCAACGGCTGACGGATGGGGGTC
>JAABTD010000426.1 GCA_011390065.1 Desulfobacteraceae bacterium | reverse complement strand
GGACAGAGGGACAGAGGGACAAAGGCACAAAGGGACAGAGGGACAAAGGCACAAAGGGACAAAGATTTTTTGCTTAATGCCGCCATCATCCGTCCACTTTGTCCACAGCGTCCACACAGTCCACCCGTCCATTTGCGCGGGGCGAAGATCGGTGGCTAAATCATTTTGGCGACAGGGGAAACGGCGCAAAGCCCGTTTCCCCTTTGCCTTTTGGGGCGTCGGCATGATAAAGAGAGGATATGGTGAAACTGGAAAGACAGATCCTTGAGACCTTGAAAGCAGGCGAGCCGCTGGTGCTGGCGACGATTTTGAGCCAGGCCGGCTCCACGCCGCGGACCGCCGGGACCCGGATGGCGGTGAAAAAGGACGGCTCCATCTTCGGCACCATCGGCGGGGGCAAGGTGGAAGCCGAAGTGATGCGAACGGCGGTCGAGGTTCTGGAAACCGATCGAACGAGCGTGGCGTTCTTCGATCTGACCTCCGCCGACGCGGCCCAAGAGATGGACATGATCTGCGGCGGGCGGTTGTCGGTGCTGATGGAGCCGATCCGGCCGACGGCCGATGCCGTTTCGCTTTACACGGTCGTGGTGGACTGCCTGACGGCGGGCCGGAAAGGCCGGATGGTCGCTCGCCTGGGAACCGGCGAGACGCCCCCGGACCGGATCGCCCGATGCCTGATCACCGACGACGGCGAGGTCCGCGGGGATTTCGCGCCGTCGGATGAACTGGCCGGCGCCTTAAAGCAAAGCGCCGGCGACCGGACCCCGTCGATCATCGAGGTCGCCGGATCGCGATACCTGGTGGAACCCTGTTTCGTCCCCGGTACGGTCTATCTGTTCGGCGCCGGCCACGTTTCCCAGCAAGTGGCCAAACTGGCCCGGATGGTCGATTTCCGGGTAGTGGTCCTGGACGACCGGGCCGAATTCGCCAACCGCGACCGCTTCCCGGACGCCGCCGAAACCCATGTCATCTCCGATTTCAACAGCGCCTTTGACGGCTTGGCGATCGACGCCGACAGCTTCCTGGTCATCCTCAGCCGGGGCCATGCCCACGATAGAACCGTCCTTGAAGGGGCTCTGCGGACCGACGCCGGCTACGTCGGCATGATCGGCAGCCGGAAAAAGCGGGACGCCATCTACAAAAAGCTGCTGTCGGAGGGCTTCACCCAGGCGGACATCGACCGGGTCCACAGCCCCATCGGCCTGAACATCGGGGCGGAAACGCCCGAGGAGATCGGGGTCAGCATCGTGGCGGAGTTGATTCAGGAGCGGGCGGAGTCGTAAATTACGGGGCGGCGCCGACGCTGTCCAGCTCTTCGCGGATGACTTGACGAATCGTCGCTTCGCTGAGCGGTTTCTCGTTCTTTTTCAGATATTCCCTCAGCGCCTGGTTGATCATCGTCTGATATCCGTAACCCGCCCTGTCCGAGCGATCACGGAACGCTTCGACGATGTCCGTATCGAGGTGGAGAATACACAGACCGTATGGTTAAATCAATGGTTGAATCGTTCAAAATCTTTTGGAATAGTTAGGTTTGAAAGGTGGTTTGTGATGAATGAGGCCGAAATACAGAAAATGAGCATTTCTGAGCGTATTCTAACAATGGAGGCGCTGTGGGATTCGCTTCTGGCGGATGAATCGAATATCGAGTCTCCTGAGTGGCACGGAGATGTTCTCAGGGAACGGCAAAAAAAGATAGAAAACGGAGAAATGGAGTTCATATCTCTGGAAGAGTTTAAAAAGAGACATTGTAAATGAAAGTGAAAGCTGTCATCGTCTCGGAAGAAGCAGACAAGGATCTCGAGACTGGGAAAAGCTTTTATGAACGGGGTGGAAAAGGGGTTAGCGAATATTTTGCTAACACCTTGGTTGGCGATATTGAATCACTCAAGATCTATGCTGGAATTCACCTGAAAAAGCATGGACATTATAGGATGCTTTCCAAAACATTTCCATACGCTATTTACTACAATATCTTGGGCGACGTCGCTCAAGTCCTGGCGATCATGCCTGTTCGAAGGGATCCGGCTTGGATTTCGGAACAGATGAAAGGAAGGGGCTGACATTTTCTCAGCCATCATCCTCGCTGCAGGCGCCGGGGCGCGTCTCGGTCGGTTCAAACCCTTATCCGAATTAGACGGACAGCCCATCTTGGAACGCGCCGTCGGGCTGTTTCAGTCTGTCGGCGTTTTCCATATCGTTGTCGTGGCCGGCCATCGGGCCGATGAACTGACCAATACAGTAAAGCCCTTAAATGCGCTCACGGCCGTCAACCCCGATTACAAGCGCGGCATGTTTTCTTCGGTGATCGCCGGCCTGAGAGCGTTGCCGTCAAATGTCAAAGCGTTCTTTCTCCTGCCGGTGGACATTCCGCTGGTCCGCTCCGCGACACTCCGTCGATTGATCGATTATCATAAGCAAAAGAAGCCTGCCGTCTGTTATCCAACTTTTCAAGGGAAACGCGGCCATCCGAGATCGGAAGAGCG
>JAABTD010000425.1 GCA_011390065.1 Desulfobacteraceae bacterium | reverse complement strand
AGGCCATCGCCGCCAAGTTTTCGGAGTTGGCCGGACGTCATCTGGGGGTGCGCAAGGACCTGGTGGCGACCCCGCTCATGCACGACTCGCCCGGCGAGATCGCCCAACCCAGCGTCAAAGATTGGAAAAAAGGCGAAATAGACCCTGTGCCGGGCAAAACGTTGCCCAACCTCGCCGTCGTCACCCGAGACTTTCCCAACGCCTACAAAATGATGACCTCGCTCGGCCCGCTCCTGGCGGAAAAGGGGATGGGGGCAAAGGGGGTGAGCTGGAAGGCCGACGCGGAAGTCGCCGACCTGGAGACGCGCCTGGGAACGGTATCCGCCCTGGGGATCAGCCAGGGCAGGCCCGATCTTTCCACCGACCGCCAGGTGGCCGAGGCCATCCTTGGGCTTGCGCCGGAGACCAGCGGACGGACCGCCGTCAAGGCATGGGAAAATATGGCCCAGAAAACCGGCCGATCCCTCGCCCACCTCTGCGAGGACCGGGCCGACGAGCGGATCACCTTTAACGAGATCACGACCCAGCCCCGCAAGATCATCACCAGCCCCATCTGGAGCGGCGTGGAATCTGAGGGCCGAAACTATTCGCCCTTCGTGGTCAACATCGAAGAGAAGATCCCCTTCCGGACCCTCACCGGCCGGGCCCAGTTCTACCAGGACCACGAGTGGATGCGGGCCTTCGGAGAAGGGCTTCCCGCCTACCGGCCGCCCCTGGACATGGCGGCCATGGGGTCCACGAAGATAGACCGGGAGGCGGGGAAAGAGATCATCCTCAATTACCTGACGCCCCATTCCAAATGGTCGATTCACTCCACCTACTCCGACACCCTGACCATGCTGACCCTGTTCCGGGGCGGGGAGGCGGTCTGGCTCAACAATGAGGACGCCGAACGCATCGACGTCAGGGACAACGACTGGATCGAATGCTTCAACGTCAACGGAGTGGTGATCGCCAAGGCCGTGGTCAGCCATCGAATTCCGCCGGGCAAGGCCTTCATGTACCACGCCCAGGAGCGGCTCATCAACACACCCGGCTCGCCCCGGTCGGGCCAGCGGGGCGGGACCCACAACAGCGTCACCCGGATCATGGTCAAGCCCACCCATATGATCGGCGGGTACGCCCAGCTCAGCTACGGGTTCAATTATTACGGCCCCATCGGGTCCCAGCGGGACGAAGTGATCGTGGTCCGGAAAGCGGAAGAGGTGGACTGGTATGAAGATTAAAGCGCAGATGGCCATGGTCCTCAACCTGGACAAATGCCTCGGGTGCCATACGTGCAGCATCCCCTGCAAGAACGTCTGGACGAACCGGGCCGGGGCCGAATACATGTGGTTCAACAACGTCGAAACCAAACCCGGCATCGGGTATCCCAAAAAATGGGAAGATCAGGATCTGCGCAAAGGCGGATGGCAACTGAAAGACAATCGTCTCTCGCTCAAAGCCGGCGGCCGGATCGACAAGTTGGTCAACATCTTCTACAACCCCGACCTGTCAACCATCGACGATTATTACGAGCCCTGGACCTACGATTACGGCAAGCTGGCGTCGAGCCCCGCCCGACGCCACCAGCCCTCCATCCGGCCCGTTTCCCAGATCACCGGCGAGAACATGGATATCAAATGGGGCAGCAACTGGGAAGACGACCTGGCCGGCGTCACCGAGACCGGCGGAGGCGACGTCAACTTCAGGGGTCTGGCCCACGAGACCTATCTCCAGTTTAAAAAAGTCTTCATGTTCTACCTTCCCCGCCTCTGCGAACACTGTCTCAACCCGGCTTGCGTCGCCTCCTGCCCGTCCGGCGCCCTTTACAAGCGGGACGAGGACGGCATCGTGCTGGTGGACCAGGAACGGTGCCGGGGCTGGCGGTATTGCGTCTCCGGCTGTCCCTACAAAAAAGTCTATTTCAACTGGAAAACCGGGCGGTCCGAAAAGTGCCTCTTCTGCTATCCACGGATCGAATCGGGCCAGACCACCCTCTGCGCCCACACCTGCGTCGGCCGCATCCGGTACGTGGGCGTCATGCTTTACGACGCCGACCGGATCAAAGAAGCTGCGTCGGCTGAAGATGAAAAGGCGCTTTACCCCCTCCAGACCGGGTTGTTCCTCGATCCCGCCAACCCCGAAGTGGCGGATGTCGCCCGAAAACAGGGCATCCCGGAACCGTACCTCGAAGCCGCCCGACGCTCCCCGGTCTACCGGATGGCCGTGGACTGGAAGATCGCCTTCCCGCTCCACCCGGAATTCCGGACCCTGCCCATGGTCTGGTACGTGCCGCCCCTGAGCCCGCTGGCGTCCCTGGCCGACGCCGACAGCCCGGAAACCGTCGTCGACCGGATGCGCATCCCCCTGACTTACCTGGCCAACCTGCTCACCGCCGGAGACGTCGAGCCGATCCGCCTGGCCCTGGAGCGGCTCATGGCCCTTCGGTCCTACATGCGCGCCAACCGCTTGGGGGACGTCCAGGACGACGAGACCCTCCACCGCCTCGGCATGA
>JAABTD010000045.1 GCA_011390065.1 Desulfobacteraceae bacterium | reverse complement strand
TCGGGACGGCGGCGGCCGGTGCCCATCGAGGGCTCCGAGACCCTGCTGGAGGTGGACATCCTCATCACGGCCATCGGCCAGCGGCCGGACATGTCCTTTGCGGAGAAATCCAGCGAACTGAAAGACCTCAAGATTACCCGCTGGAATACCTTTGATACAGACCCCTATACCCTGCAGACCAATGTTCCCTACCTGTTCACGGCCGGAGATTCGGCCACGGGTCCGTCTCTGGTGGTGGAGGCCATCGGCGGCGGACGAAGGGCAGCCCGGTCGATTCATCAGTATCTGTCCGGCGAAGAGGTGAAACCACCGGAGGGAGCGCTGTTCAAGAAGCATATCGAGGAATCGCTGTTCGAATCAGTGCCGGGCGTCACCCAAAAGCCCCGGGCCGTGATGCCGGAACTATCGGTGGAAGAGCGGATCGACAATTTTAAAGAAGTGGATCAGGTTCTGTCGGAAGAAGAAGCCTTGCGGGAAGCCAACCGATGCCTTTCCTGCTGCCGGCTTTGTTACAATCCGGATCTGGAAAAGGATGTCGCCTGATGGAATAGGTTGATATCGGCGCCCATGTGAGATGATGCGGCGCATTGAATAAAATGCCATGGCGGCCGGGTCCGTCATGGCATTTTATTTTTTGGCGGTTTCAAAGTCCTGTTGCCGATAAATACGGACCAAATTTGGATTTGAGTTGGATATCGTTAATGCGTCCATGCACAGGTGCATTTATATTTGATTTCTACAATATACTGAAATAAAAAATAAAAAGCACATAACCCATCGAAACTATCCTCCGATGATAATGCGGACCTTGACCTGCGTCTCAGGCAGGGAAAGGACGTTCAAGGTCAGAACAGACCCGTTCTCGATGCCGGGGGGAAGGTGAAGCGACAGATCGCGGCGCTTCAGAATGGTTCCGACCCCGCCGCAGGCCGAACAGAGAAGGCCTCTTTGGGGAGCGCCTGGAAAGGCGTACGCGCACCAGGGGCACCGGAATGAGATGTGGACAGGCAGCCGGCAGGAGACCCCGTTGCGCGCCTCCCGGGGTGACAGGACCGCATCGAAATACTCCGCACGGGGATTGGAGAAGGCGGCGTCCAGGCCTCCGAAGGCTGAAAAGGGATCGGGATGAATGGCCTCCCCATATCTTCCACCGGGATCCGACGACCCGGCCATGCTCTCCGGGATTCCGCCGCCCCTTCTGCTTCCATGGACACTTGTTGCCTCTTTTTCCCGCTCGAGCCGCTCGTCGTATTTCCGTCGCTTTTTCGTGTCCGAGAGGGTCTCATATGCTTCCTGGACTTCATGAAAGCGCCCGGCATCCCCGCAGTTTCCGTCGACATCAGGGTGGCAGGATTTGGCGATTTTACGGTAAGCCCGCTTGATGCTGTCGGCGTCCGCCTTTCGACCAACGCCCAGGCGCAGATAGAAATCGACCGCCATGCAGGTGCACCTCCTTTACGCTTTTTTGACATTACCCAAAAATAATGCGGGGATTCAGGGGGTGTCAAGGGCTTTTATGAGGCGTGGGAACGCATCGTCGGGGAAGCCTGACGCTTGCTGGAGAAACCGGATCAGACCGGCCATATCCGGCGGGAGAGGGGCGGTAAAGGGGATGATCCTTTCAGTCCGGGGATGTGCCAGGACCAGTCGCCAGGCGTGGAGCATCTGACGGTTTACCCCTTTGACCCGGTCGGCGGTGATGTTTGTCAGATGTTGGGACGGTTTTCGGCTTCCATAGACGGGATCGCCCACCACAGGATGGCCCATGGCCGCGCAATGCACCCGGATCTGGTGGGTCCGCCCGGTTTCGATATGCAGACGGAGGAGAGCGATGCCGTCATAGCGCTCCAGAATCCGCCATCGGGTCCTGGCGGTTCGCCCGTCGGGTCGAACCGTCATCCGTTTGCGATCCACTGGATGACGGCCGATGGGATCATCGAGGGCGCCGGCATCAGCAGAGGGAGACCCGTAAACCAGCGCCAGGTAGTCTTTCTTCACGGTGCGGCCCTTGAACTGGGCCGCGAGGCGGGCTTGGGACATGCTGTTTTTGGCAACCGCCAGAACGCCGGAGGTATCTTTGTCCAATCGGTGGACGATGCCGGGGCGGCGCTGGCCCCCGATGCCGGCGAGGTCAGGGCAATGGTGGAGAAGACCGTTCACCAGGGTACCGGTCGGATGGCCCGGCGATGGATGCACCACGAGGTCCGCCGGTTTATTGATGACGATCAGATCGGCGTCCTCATGGAGAATGTCCAGCGGGAGAGGCTCGGGAGTGAATGAAGCAGCGGCGGGCAAAGGGATGCGGCCGATGATTTCGTCGCCGACCCGGAGGCGATAACCGGGTTTCTTGAATTGTCCAAGAACGCGGATATCCCCGCTCCGGAGAAGATCGGCGGCCAGGGAACGGGAGAGGTTGGCGACCAGAGACGCAATGTGAGCATCGATCCGTTTACCTGCATCGGATCTATCGATGCGGAGGGTGAACATGCTGCCGTTTTCAGGCATGGAGAGGGAGTAGGTTATTGCACTTCGAAAAGCGATTCGATTTCCGAAAGGACGGTTTCATCGTCCGATTGCTGGGCGGTGGAGAGTTCGCTGACGAGAAGCGCCTGGGCGGTGTCGTAGAGTTTTCGTTCCCCGAACGACAGATCCTTGTTGAGCTTTAAAACAAACAGATCCCGGAAAACTTCCGCCACCTCGAACAGTGAACCGGTTTTAATTTTATCCATGTAGTCACGGTAACGACGATTCCACGTCTGGTTGTCGACGGGAGCGTCCCGGTGGTTGCGCATGATGTCGTAGATCTTGGGAATATCGGTTTCGCTGATGACATCTCGCAAACCTACAGAATCGACGTTGGCCAGAGGGATCATGATCACCATTTCGTTTTCAAGCACCTTCATGATGTAAAAATCGTGCGTTTCACCGTTGATGACTTTGCTCTCGATGGCGTCGATGCGCCCCACCCCGTGGGCAGGATAGACGGCGAGGTCTCCCACCTTGAACGTCCGGGGATTTGAAGGGGATGACAATTGGTTTGTGTTTTTTTCAAGCATGTTATACCGATCTATCCGTTGGATGCGACTGAAGGTTGTTTTATTTCAAATTAAGTCCTTTTATCATATAATTAAGAAACAATCAATAAAAAAGGGTTGGCGCGAAAGCCGCGCCAACCCTTCATTAAAACCGGGCTGAGCCGATGAACCGTCCCTGAATTACATCAGGAAGGGCACCATCAGCAGGGCCACGACGTTGAGAATCTTGATCATCGGGTTGACCGCGGGGCCGGCCGTATCTTTGTAGGGGTCGCCGACGGTGTCGCCGGTGACCGCGGCTTTATGGGCTTCGGAGCCCTTGCCGCCCAGATGGCCGTCCTCAATGTACTTCTTGGCGTTGTCCCACGCGGCGCCGCCGGTGGTCATGGAAATGGCCACGAAAATACCGGTGACGATGGAGCCGATGAGGAGTCCGCCCAGGGCCACTTTGCCCAGGAACAGGCCGACGAGGACCGGCGCGATAACCGGCAGAAGTGCCGGTACCAGCATCTCCTTGAGGGCGAACTTGGTCACGATGTCCACGCAGCGGGCGTAATCGGGCTTCGCGGTGCCTTCCATGATGCCCGGAATCTCGCGGAACTGGCGACGGACTTCATCGACCACCGCGCCGCCGGCGTTGCCCACCGCCTTCATGGCGATGGAGGCGAACAGGTAGGGCAGCAGGCCGCCGATAAACAGGCCGACGATAACGTTCACGTCTGACAGATCGAACCGGATGGCCTGATCGGCGCCGTGGAGGACGAACTCCTGCACATAGCAGGCGAACAGCACCAGGGCGGCCAGACCAGCGGAGCCGATGGCGTACCCCTTGGTTACGGCCTTGGTGGTGTTGCCGACAGCATCCAGCGGATCGGTGACGGCCCGGACGCTCTCGTCCATATTGGCCATCTCGGCGATGCCGCCGGCATTGTCGGTGATGGGGCCGTAGGCGTCGATGGCGATGACCATGCCGGTCATGGAGAGCATGGACATGGCGGCCATGGCGATGCCGTAAAGACCGGCGAAGTGGAAGGCCAGCAGGATGGAAATGCAGATGACGATGACCGGCGCGGCCGTGGCCTGCATGGAGACGGCCAGACCGGAGATGATGTTGGTGCCGTGGCCCGTGGTGGACGCATCGGCGATGCTTTTAACCGGCCCGTAGGTGCCGGTGTAGTATTCGGTGATGATCACGATGACCGCCGTGAGCACGAGGCCCACCAGCGTGGAGTAATAAATGTCCATGGGGGTGATGTCGCCCATGCCGGTCATGGCGGCTTTGGAGGCATAGTAGAAAGCGATGGCGGCGATGATGCAGGCGCCGAACATGCCTTTGTACAGCGCGCCCATGATGTACTCGCTCTTGGCGCCCAGGCGGACGAAGAAGGTGGCGATGATGGACGCAACGATGGAGATGGCGCCCAGGACCAGCGGGAATTCGGTGGCCATGGGGACATCAGGAAAAAGCAGGTTGCCCATCAGCATGGCGGCGACGGCGGTAACCGCATAGGTCTCGAACAGGTCGGCCGCCATGCCGGCGCAGTCGCCGACGTTGTCGCCGACGTTGTCGGCGATGGTGGCGGGGTTTCTCGGGTCATCCTCGGGAATGCCGGCTTCGACCTTGCCCACCAGGTCCGCGCCGACGTCGGCGCCCTTGGTGAAGATGCCGCCGCCGAGACGGGCGAAGATGGAGATGAGGCTGCCGCCAAATCCCAGGGCCACCAAGGCGATGACGGATTCACGCACGCCCATGCCGACGCTCTGGATCAGGAAGGTGTAGTAGCCGGCAACCGCCGTAAGGGCCAGTCCGGCGACCATGAGACCGGTCACGGTGCCGCCCTTGAAGGCCATGGACAAACCGGCGGGCAGCCCCCCGAGACGGGCGGCTTCGGCGGTCCGGACATTGGCGATGACGGAGACCCGCATGCCGATGTAACCGGCCAGGTAGGACGCCGACGCGCCGATGAGGAAGCCGAAGCCGGTGTAGGACCCCAGCGCCCACGCGACGATGATAAAAATGACGCCGCCGGCGATGGCGACGCTGACCAACTGACGGTTCAGATAGGCGATGGCGCCTTCCTGGATGGCGGCCGCGATTTCCTGCATGCGCTCGTTGCCGGCCGGTGCGCTCTTGACAACCTGAGCGAGCAGAATTGCAAAGACGACGCCGAGAACGCCGACCAGGGTGCTGTAAAGGGGTACATTGGCCAAAAATGTTTCCATTCTTTTCCCTCCATCTACTTTAGGTTAACAGATCTTTACGGTTAAAAACGTTCATGCTCTCCTTTGCCCCGTGGCAGAGGATGCTCACTACCGCTTCCCGGGACCGTCGAATGAGATCGCCCAGCCTCGCCTGTTCATCGGTGTGGAATTTTCCCAGAACGTGGCCGGTCATCTCCTGACGAACGCCGGGGCGTCCGATGCCGATGCGGAGGCGCGTGAAATCGCCGTTCCCCAAGGCATCGATCAACGACTTTAAGCCATTGTGTCCGCCATGCCCTCCTTTCTCTTTAATTTTGATTCTTCCGTAATCAAGGTCGACATCATCATGGACGACCAGTATCTCCTGACTCGATATCCGGTAATAAGCGGCGATCCGTTGAGTGGGAATCCCGCTGCGATTCATGTAGGCGAGGGGCTTGGCCAGCGTGGTATGGATGCCTTCAATGCCGCCGCGTCCCAAAAACGCCTCGAAACGGTTTTTGAATTCCAGCCGGATGTTGTAGACCGATGCCAGTTCATCTACGGCCAGAAATCCGACATTGTGGCGCGTGGCGTCGTACTTGGCGCCCGGATTTCCGAGGCCGACGATAAGGGAGATGGCAGATTCCGGCATGCTGCGCAAAAGGCGTCCGTGGGTGCGGGATCAGCCTTCTTCGCCCCCTTCGGTCTCCCCTTCCGCCGCTTCGCCTTCCTCTTCTGCCGCTTCGCCTTCCTCTCCTTCGAGGGCCTCCGCTTCTTCCTCGGGCAATTCTTCCTTCATGGGCGCTGCAACACTCACCACCGTAAAATTGACGTCCGTATCGACTTCGACCCCTTCAGGCAGATCGATCTCCTCGATGTGAATCGCTTCGCCGATGTCCAATTGGGTAATGTCGATTTCGATGGCTTCCGGGATCATGCCGGGCAGACACGAGATTTCCAGTTCCCGACGAATGATCTGAAGGGTGCCGCCTTCTTCAACCCCCTTGCATTGCATGCCTTCGGCAATCACGGTATGGACCGGCACATTGACGGTGATCTTCCGGTCCATGGAGATTTCGTAAAGGTCAGCGTGAACCAGGTTCATGGAAACGGGGTGGGTCTGCACTTCTTTGAACATGGCGGATTTGGTGGTCTGAGCGCCGTCCTGGATGACGAGCTTCAATATCTGGGACAAGCCCCCGTCCCGAAACACCTTTCCCAGGACGTTGGCGTCCAGAGAAAGGTGGATAGGGGCGGTGTCCGGACCGTAACAAACGGCGGGCACCTTTCCTTCCCGGCGCAGGGTCCGGGATGGGCCCTTGCCGAATTGTTCTCTGACATCTGCTTTAAGTTCTATAAAATCCAAAAAACGATCCTCCTTAAGTATAAACGCATTGTAAAAGTGCGGCGCCTCGATATTTAAACGAAAAGGGATGTGACCGAGTCTCCCCGATGGCTGCGAATGATGGCCTCGCCCACCAGTTCCGCTATGGAGAGCACCTTGATCTTGTCGCATTCGGCGGCGCTGGATTGCAAAGGGATGGTGTCGGTCACCACCAGGCTGCTGAGTTCTGAATTTTTGATCCGATCCACCGCCGGCCCGGACAGCACCGCATGGGAACACATGGAATGGACCGCCCTGGCGCCGTTCTGGGCGAGCGCCGAGGCCGCTTCGGTCAAGGTTCCGGCCGTATCGACCATGTCGTCAAGGATAATAGCCACCTTGTCGGCGACGTTCCCGATAACCGCCATGGCTTTGGCTTTGTTGGGGGCGTCCCGGCGCTTGTCGATGATGGCCAGACTCGCGTTGAGGCGTTTGGCAAAGGCCCGTGCCCGTTCGACGCCGCCGGCGTCCGGGGAGACGATGACCAGGTCATCATGATTAAAGCTTTGGTTTATGTAGTCCAGGAAAACAGGCGTGGCGAACAGATTGTCCACGGGAATATCGAAAAATCCCTGAATTTGACCGGCGTGGAGATCCATGGTGATCAGGCGGTTGGCGCCGGCCGTGGTGATCAGGTTGGCGGTCAGTTTGGCGCTGAGGGGGACCCGGGGCGCGACCTTTTTGTCTTGGCGGGCATATCCGTAGTAGGGAATGACCGCTGTGACCCGCTTGGCCGATGATCGCTTGAGCGCGTCGAGCATCAGAAGCAGTTCCACCAGGTTGTCGTTGACCGGCGAGCAGGTGGACTGAACGATGAAAATATCCCGCAGGCGAACGTTTTCGTTGATTTCGATTTGGATTTCACCATCGCTGAACGTCTGAACCTTGGCGCCGCCGACCGGCAGGTCGAGATAGCGACAGATCCGTTCCGTCAAGACCGGAGTAGAGTTCCCTGAAAATATTGCAAGATCCTTCATATTCAAATTTCAGTGCGATATTGCGATCTCAGAATGTTTGAACCGGTTGAGGACATCCTCGGATTCACAGACAGCGCCCCGGGAAACGGATTTGGCTGGGGCGGGAGGATTCGAACCTCCGAATGCAGGAACCAAAATCCTGTGTCTTACCACTTGACGACGCCCCAGCAGATAGAAGATCGTTGATCTTCTGTTGGCGGCCTGTTTCTGAACCGGCAGAAAAGGCGCTTCTAAATCCGCAACGCCGTTTGAATGACGCGCCATTTTCGGGGGCCGGCGATACGTCGGCCGGCCTCACGGGCCCTCTCGGCTTCGGTAAACAGGCCGAAAACGGTGGGCCCGCTGCCCGACATCAGGGCGCCGGATGCGCCGTGATCCAGAAGCGTTGACTTGGCCACAAGAATGTCAGGATGCATGGATGCGGCGACATCTTCGAGATCGTTGCAAAGATGCCGGGCTGTATTGAAAACCTGACCTTCAAGAGGGTAAGTCTTATGGATTTTTTTACATTTTGTCAATGCTAAATTCAGATTTTTGTAGACGGCGGCCGTGGAGACGCCATAGGAGGGACAGAGCAGCACCACATGATAGGCGCGCAGCGGACCGAAAGGCCGGAGAATCTCGCCGATGCCGGTGGCCAGGGCCGGTCGGTTGAAGAGAAAAAAGGGGACATCCGCACCAATGGCAAGGGCCAAATCGGCCAGATGCGACGAGGATAGGGGATGGCCGAAACGGCTGTTGAGGGCCGAGAGGACGGCGGCGGCGTTGCTGCTCCCTCCGCCCAGTCCGGCGGCCACCGGAATCCGTTTGCGGATCATGATCTCGATGCCGGCGGCCAGGCCGGCGGCGCCGAGGAACAGACGGGCGGCCCGGTGGGCCAGGTTGGAAGCGTCTTCGGGAACGTCCGGGTGATCGCAGGCGACGGTGACGGGGCCCTCGCCTGCACCCACCCGGATGTGAACCTCGTCTTCGAGGGTTAACGGGCACATGAGCGACGCCAGTTCATGGCAGCCGTCGGGGCGACGCCCGGTGACCGCAAGAAACAGATTGATTTTGGCCGGCGAATGGATCACCATCATCATTATTTGGTCAATTTGATCACCAGAAACCCCATGCGGGTCCGTCGGATGAAGAACTGGATCTCTTCGCCGCTGTCCACCGCTTCAATGGCCCGATTATAATCGTCCACTGAGGGGATCGGCCGATGGTTGATCTCTTTGATCACGTCTCCCGGCATCAGCCCAGCCAGTTCTCCCTTGCTCCCGGGGGCGATATCGGTCACGATGACCCCTTGTTCGTCTGTGAGATTGAAGCGGCGGGCGATCTCCGGAGTGATGTCGGCGACCCGGATGCCCAACCGATCTTCTTTTTCCGGCGTCGTCCGGCGGTCCGTGATTTTCTCTGTTTCCCGTTTGGCGATTTCCACAGTGAATGTTTTTCGGCGGCCGTCCCGTATGACCTCGACAGCGGCGGGATCTCCGACGCTGATTCCCGCAATCATGCGGGTCAGTTCCCGTGTGGTCTCGACCTTCTGCCCGTCCACCGAGGTGATGACATCCTTGGTCCGGATGCCGGCTGCATCGGCGGGATCGCCCTTGAACACATCGGTGACCAGCACCCCGACTTGCTCTTCATCAAGACCGTAGTATTCGGCCAGTTCCGGCGACAGATCCTGGATGGCCACTCCCAGCCACCCCCGGGTGACCTCGCCGTGGCTTTTGAGCTGGGTGATTACGTTCCGGGCCATTTTGATGGGGACGGCAAAGCCGATCCCCTGCCCGGAGGCGATGATGGCGGTATTGATCCCCACCACCTCCCCGGACATGTTGAGGAGCGGTCCCCCGCTGTTGCCGGGATTGATGGAGGCGTCCGTCTGAATGAAATCGTCATAGGGTCCGGAGCCGATCACCCGCCCTTTGGCGCTGACGATGCCGGCGGTCACCGTATGCTCCAGTCCGAAAGGGCTGCCGATGGCCAGCACCCATTGTCCGATCTTCAGCGCGTCGGAATTTCCCAACTTGACGATAGGGAGGTCGTCGTCGGCTTCGATCTTGATCAGGGCCAGATCCGTGCTGGGATCCCGGCCGATGATCTCGGCGTCATATTCATGGCCGTCGTTGAGCTTGACCTGGATCTCGTCTGCATCCTCGATGACGTGATTGTTCGTCACGATGTACCCATCTTTGGTGATAATGAATCCGGATCCAAGACTTCGTTGTTTAAAATCCCGATGAGGGCCTTCTTCACCGAAAAAGCGGTCGAAGAACTCCTTGAAAGGGTCGGCGTCGTTGTCGCCGAAGGGGTTTTGGAAGTGGCGAAACACGCGTCCGCCGCTTTTGAGGGTTTTGACCGTCCTGATGTTGACCACCGCAGGGCTGGCTTTTTCCGCCAGAGCGCTGAAATTCTGGAAGGATGCCGCCGCCGCCGACGTTGCCACGCCAGGGGCCGCCAGAAACACGGCGATCGCAGCCAGAACCGCCGTCATGGACCAAGCTTTCTTCAGCGCCAGTGCATCGCTCGCCATAATCGATCTCCTTTTTTAAGAAAACGGATGTCCCTCTCCGGCAACGGCTAATCTCTCTCTTTTACATAGAGTACCCGGAGATCGTAGAGCATGTGCTTCAGCATCTGCTCCTCTTCCTTTGTCAGATTGCCGCGGGTTTTTTCTTCCAGCATGGCCAGAATGTCGATGGTCTGCTTGGCCATGGGCAGGTTTTTGTCCTTCTCTCCGGTAGCCGGATCTTCAAGGAGTCCCAGTTGAACATAGACCGAAGAATTGAGGGAGAAGATGAAGGTAGAGAAATCAATCTTGGGAAGCTGATAGCCTTTTCTTTCCGACTTTGGCGCGCTCTCCGTCGAGGCGCGTTCGTCTCGGATTACAAATTCTTTTGCGTTTTCAGGTTTATCGGTCATAAGGGTCTCTCCTGTCAGCTGTCATAGTTCCAGGGTCGCCACGGTCTTGACGAGCGGCAGATTCCGCAGTTCCTCCACCACTTCCGGCGGAATGGGACTGTCCGTTCGCAGGAAAATGATGTTGTTGTCCCCTTCCTCTTCCTGACCCACCTGCATCCGACTGATATTGATGTCGTGATTGCCCAGCGTCGAGCCGATGCTGCCGATGGCGCCGGGTTTGTCCAGGTTGTGGATGATCGCCGAATGGCCCTGGGGGATCATTTCCAGGCGGAAGTTGTTGATCTTTACCACGCGGGGATCTTTTTTGCCGAAAAGCGTGCCGCCGACTTCAATGGAACTGTCGGTTGCAATGGACTTGACGGTGATCAGGTTCAGGTAATCCTCGGAATGCGCGCTGGTGGTCTCCGTGACCTTGATGCCGCGTTCCTGGGCAATGGCCGGCGCGTTCACAAAATTCACCATCTCCTTGACCGCCGGCGTCAGGAGGCCTTTGAGAACGGCGGTGGAAACAGGGGAAAGATCAAGACCTTTGAAGTCGCCGCTATAGGAGATTTGCACTTCCTGGAGCGGGCCCCGTGAAAGCTGCGACAGCAGATCTCCCAGTCGGTCCCCCAGTGTGAGGTAGGAGCCGAGCCGTTCCAGAATTTCGCCGGTGACCGACGGCACGTTGACCGCGTTGACGATGGCGCCGTTTTTCAGGTAGTCAATGATCTGCTTGGCCACCGCCACCGACACGTTGGTCTGAGCCTCTTTGGTGGAAGCGCCCAGGTGGGGGGTGCAGATCACATTTTCCAGCTTGAAGAGGGGGGAATCGCCGGGAGGTTCGGTTTCAAATACATCCAGAGCAGCGCCGGCCACCCCTCCCGACACCAGGGCGTCGTACAAATCCGTTTCATTGACGATGCCGCCCCGGGAGCAGTTGACCACCATGACGCCTGTCTTCATTTGGTCAAAGGCTGCTTTGTTGAGCAGGCCGGTGGTCTCCTTGAACTTGGGAACATGGACCGTGATATAATCGGACCGGGCGTACAGGTCTTCCAGCGAGACGCTTTCGAAACCGGCTTTTTCGATCCGTTCCGGAGTGACAAAGGGATCGTGAACGATGACTTGCATTTTCAGCCCCCTGGCCCGATCCGCCACGATGGCGCCGATTTTGCCGAAACCGATGACGCCGCAGATCTTGTTGTAAATTTCCCGGCCCTGGAGGTTTTTCTTCTCCCAGGCGCCCCTCTTCAGCGTCATGGTGCCCCGGGGAATGTTTCGCGTCAGCGACAGCATCATGGCGATGGCATGTTCGGCGGTGGTGACGACGTTGCCGCCCGGGGTGTTCATGACCACAATGCCCCGTTTGGTGGCCGCCGGAATGTCCACATTGTCCAGTCCGATGCCGGCCCGACCGACCGCCTTGAGATTGGAAGCCGCTTCCAGAAGCTGCTCCGTGACTTTGGTGGCGCTTCGGATCACCAGCGCATGGTATTCTCCGATGATATCCTGCAGGGCCTCGGGCGAGAGCCCCGTTTTGACATCCACGTCTATGCCGTCTTCCTGTTGAAACATCTGTACGCCGATTTCTCCGAGATTGTCGCTGACCAGAACTTTCATTTCCTTTTTGTTTCTCCCGATTTAGAGTGATTTCAAGATGAGGTTCTCATAAGCCCCCAAGACGGTTTAACCGGAAAAGATAAAAATGGAAAGCGTTTTGTCAAGAAAGGAGGCTGTTTGAGAACATGGCGGTGGAGAAAGAGCCCGTTTTGTCCACAACGGGTGCAACGGGCTCAGGGAGATCGGCTGTTGTCCAGCGAAAACAGCTAAAAAACGATTTTTTCCGGCGGCCGTCGTTCCGGCACGTAATCGTGGGGAATCTCTTTGTTGTTCCAGGCTTCGGAGACATAGAGGTTGCAGTCGTGTGCTCTTCCGATCTCCACGTCGGGCCCCCGGTACGCGCAGGGGCAGATAATGTCTTTATCGTGCTCGCGGTCGCCGGCGGCCAGACGGCACGGACAACACATGTAGCCGTACCGGTCCTTGTTGATCATCAAGCTTTCCAAAAGTTCGAAGACCCGGTCCTTGTCTTTATTAAAATAGTATCCTTTGGATTCCTGGGACTTTTTAAGCGTCTGATACAGCGTTTCTACGTCCATCACAATCCCAACGCCTCCTTGATTTCATTTTCTTTGAATCCGACAATGACCTTGTCTCCAATGATAATGGTGGGAAACGTGCATTTAGGGTTGAATTTCTTGACGTCCTCCAGGATGGCCTTTCGGTCGTCCCCTTCCAAAGTGTCCACATTCACCACATCATACTGGACCGTGCAGTCGTCCAACAACCGCTTGGCCGCCTTGCAGTGGCTGCATGTGCTGAGGGCGTAAACTTGAATGTCCGATTTGTCGACCATGGCTCCATTGTCCTTTCGTTTGAATTGATATTAAGCCGGGTTCAAAGGAACCGTCATCCTCAACTGAGACAGACAGTGCTGCGTGCGGGCCGCTCCTCCGTTGGTTCGGCATCGCCTCGCGAGTTCGTGCAGGTCCGCGATGTTGTCGATATCCTGCCAGATCGGCAATACATGAAAGCGGCGTCCCCTTTGATTCAATGCCCGCTCCGTCAGCTGAAAGACCCTGCTGGTGCTCCAGGGGATGCCTGTAAAAACCGCCGGCGCAAACCCTTCCCGTGTGAATCCAATGAGATAATAGCCGCCGTCCCGGCAAGGGCCCAGAACGGCGTCGACGGTCTGGAGCGCCTTCTCCGCCCGATGGATGAATCGGGACGGCAGATCCGGCGCATCGGTCCCAATCAGAATGGCCCGCTGAACCCCATCGGCAAAGGCCGATTCAAAGGCATTGCGCATCCGTTTTCCCAGGCCGCTTCCCCGCTGGGGAGCGTATCGGAAGTCCGGACCCAGCCATTGCCTAATCTGTCGGGCGGACCCGGGCGGATCGTACTGGATGGCGATATCCCAACGCTTTGTTTTCAGGATGTCCAGTACGTCCAGGACGAAATGCCGGTAAAGCAGCGCCGCGACATCGTTTCCCACATCTTTTGCCAGCCTCGTCTTGACGGTGCCCTTCCGGGGGGCTTTCAGGAAGACCATCACGCGACTGGGGGATCGCTTCACTCTTTAAAGCCTTTTCCGACCCCTTGCCCGATCAGGGGGCGTCAAGCGCTTTCAGGGCGGACATCAGATCCTCCAGCCGCGGGCGCACGTTGATGTCCGAAACCTCGACGTAGCGGATGATTCCCGTCTTGTCGATGACAAAAAGGGCCCGTTCGGTCATTCCGTCGGAGCGGAGAACGCCGAAGGCGTCGGCAACGCCGCCGTGGGGCCAGAAATCGGACAGCGCCGGGAACCAGAGGTCTCCCATCTGGTTGGTCCAGGCATGCAGGGTCGGGATGTTGTCCACGGTGATGCCCAGCAGGACTGCATCGTATTTTTCGAACAGGGGCCGCGCAATGTTGTATCCCGGCCACTGGTCTGAACATACCGGCGTCCAGGCGGCGGGGACAAAGGAAATCACCACATGCTGTTTTTCACGAAACTGTCGAAGTCCCACCGTTTCCCCCGAAACCGAGGGAAGGCTGAAATCGGGCGCCGGATCGCCGATCCGCACTTTCAAAATGCTGTCAACGGGTTTCATCTGACCCGGATCATAGATGTTGTCTTTATAGGCATCCGACAGCCCAAAGGCCGGGGCCGCCGTCAAGAGCGACCCGGCGGTCATGATCAGAAGCAGTTTTTGGAACCGGTTCATGGCAAGGCCTCCTGCTGTTGCATTACTGTAATTCAGACTTCCGGAGAATCAGGTCAAGAAACGCCTCGGGCTTTCCGAATGCGCCCAGGGCCGAATAGATGACCCGATGGCCGCCCTCCTGTTCCTTCTGGACGACCATGAAAAAAGGGGTGCGGACTTCGCCCACAAGGGTGTGGATGGCAAAGTCGGGATCGGGAAAGAGAGGGAAGGGAATGTTGTAAGTTTCGCGGAAGTGATCCACCTCGAATGGGGTGTTGCCGACGGCGATGCCGACCAGCTTGATTTTTCCCTTCAGATCCGGGCTGCTCTGAATCAGCTCGTAAAGCCGGTTGACGGTGGGCGCTTCCCGCTGGCAATGGGGGCAGTACATGGAAAGGATTTCGATGATGGCCACCGGGTCCGCGACCTCGGGAACGGCGAAATCCTTGCGCTCGCCTGTGAGCCCGAGATAGTTTCGATGCTCTGGATTGTCAGGAACGGGCAGGGTGAATGCCGGAAGCTGACCGCCGACTGCCGGCGGTTCAACAGCTGCGCTCAAACCTGCAAAGAGCAGGGTGGCAAGGACTGTCCAGCATAGGCGTCTGACAAATCGCTTCATGGGTCACCTCCTGGATGGGGGAGAAAAAAGCCCTGTCTGAGTTGATCAAAATGATTCCAGGCTAACACAATTGCAGGAGATTGTACAAGATCGAAAAACGATGACGCCCGAAAACCCGCCCTTTGTTTTTTTTCTTGACAATGAGGATAATGACCGGGTAGATTATTTATCAAGAATGATTCCTAATACCGATAAGCGTCTCCCGAACTCCGTAGCCAGCGCAGAGCGCTGTCATTTTATGGAATGACCATTGGCGGATTTACATTTGGATGATACCCTGTGTATTGGGGAGACCAACAACCGTTAAAAACATCAGGAGGAAACATGGCAGACGAGAAAAAACAGACGATCGCGGCGAAAGCCAAAAAATCCGACGGACCCGTTCCGGTCAGAGACATCACCATTTGCGACGCAACGGCGCGCATGCTGGAAAAGGCCAGAACAGACGGGGTCGAAACCGCGTTCGACCGGGCCGCCAACATGAAGGCCTGTCCCATCGGCGCCGATTCGGCTTGCTGCAAACACTGCTCCATGGGACCCTGCCGGCTCAACGCCCGTGATCCCTACGGCAAGGTTGGCGTCTGCGGCGCCACCATCGACACGATCATGGCGCGCAATTTCTCGCGAATGATAGCCTCCGGCTGCGCCGCCCACACCGACCACGGCATGGGCATGCTGGATCTGTTCCGGGAGGTCGTAGAGGGCCACATCACCGATTACAAGGTGAAGGACGTCCACAAGCTGGAGCTGGTGGCCAAGGAGCTGGAGATCGAAACCGAAGACCGCACCCCGGAAGAGATCGCCACCGACGTCTACCAGGAGCTGGAACGCACTTACACCCAGGTGAACGGAGAGATCCCGTTCATGAAGCGCGTTCCGGAAAAAACCCTGGAGACCTGGCGGAAGCACGACATGGTTCCCCGGGGCGCCATGCGGGAGATCATGGAACTGATGCACCGCACCCACATGGGCGTCGATCAGCACTACGAAAACCTCACCAAGCAGTTTACCCGTACCGCGCTGGCCGACGGCTGGGGCGGCTCCATGGTGGCCACCGAGATTTCCGACATCCTCTACGGCACCCCCACGCCGGTGAGCGTCGACGTCAACATGGGCGTCCTCAAGGAGGATCAGGTCAACATCATCGTCCACGGCCACGAACCCAACATGTTCGAGTCGATGCTGGAATCGGTCAATGAACCGAGCCTCATCCAGGCGGCCAAGGACGCCGGCGCCAAAGGGATCAACCTGGCGGGCATGTGCTGTTCCGGGGCGGAGATGATGTCCCGCCACGGCGTGCCCCACGCCGGCAACTTCATGTCCACGGAGGCGATCCTGGTGACGGGCGCCGTGGACGTCATGTGCGTCGACGTCCAGTGCATCAAGCAGTCCCTGGTGAAGGTTGGCGAATGCTACGGCACCCCCATCATCACCACCAATACCCGCGCGCACATCGAAGGGGCGACCCACATCCAGTTCAAAGACGATGCGCCCAAGGAATGCACCGACGAGGTGGTGATCAAAGCCATTAGCCGGTTCAAAAACCGCAAGGCCGCGGTGGAGATTCCGAACATCCGCAACGTGGGCATCCACGGGTTCTCCTACGAGTACATCAACTACATGCTGGGCGGCACCTTCCGCGGCTCTTACACGCCGCTCAACGACAACATCATCAACGGCCGAATCCGCGGCGTGGCCGGCGTCGTGGGTTGCACCAACCCCCGGGTCAAGCATGATTGGGTCCATGTGGAACTGGTCAAAGAGCTGATCAAGAACGACGTGCTGGTCCTCCAGACCGGTTGTTCCCAGATCTCCCTGGCCAAGGCGGGACTGTTGACCCCCGAGGCCGCGCACCTGGCGGGCCCTGGACTGAGCGAGGTCTGCGAGACCGTCGGCATGCCGCCGGTGCTGGGCCTGGGTTCCTGCGTGGACAACAGCCGGATTCTGGTGGCGGCCGCCGAGATGGTCCGCACGGGCGGACTGGGAACCAGCATGGCCGATCTACCGGTGGCTGGCGCGGCGCCCGAGTGGATGAGCGAGAAGGCCATCAGCATCGGCCAGTATTTCGTCGGCTCGGGCGTGTTCACGGTTTTTGGCGTCACCTTCCCCATGACCGAAGGGACCCGGTTCCATGACCTGCTCTTCGATGGGTTGGAGCAGTGGGGCCTCGGGAAGTGGGGATTCGCCGTCGATCCTTACGAGATGGCCGATATGATGATTAAGCACATCGATAAGAAGCGCAAGGCCCTTGGGATCGACAAGGCCCGTGAACGGGTGCTCATGGATATGGCGGACCGGATGAAACTGGAATCCGCTTAATCCGTCTTTCCTGCCAGATTTTCCGGCCCGCGGCGCTTCACCGCCCGCGGGCCGGTTTTTTATTTGATCCCCTTCTTTGCCAGATAGTCTCCAAAGGCCTTGTCCGTCCCAAGGATGTGCCGGGCCAGCCAGTTTTTAAGAAAATTGCTGATCTGGATGGGGCTGAAAACGGTCTCCGCTTCGTATTCCGCCTGGAGCGACAGGACTTTGGCGGCCATTTTTTCGTGTTTTGCCTTGTGGCTTAAGTAATCCGGATACCCATGGGTTCGCATCAGCCGCTCCTCTGCGGCGAAATGAAACCCGGTGTACCGGATAAGCCCGGACAACACCTCGCCGAGCGCTTCCCTTCCTTCTCCCGCATGCATCGCTTCGTAGAGTTTGTTGAGCAGCGACACCAGTTCCATGTGCTGTTGGTCGATGATGCGAACGCCGATGGCGTAGCGGTCTTCCCATTGAAAAAAAGGTCTCATGTGAAAAAGGTCTCATGTCTTTTTAACCGTCCATAAAATGCTCCCGCGCGGGCAAAAGCGTCGAAACCGCTTATCGGGTCCATGGCGTCTCCTTCACGCCGTTGATGCAATTGCAATAGCGGGCCAGGACGAAAAGGTAATCCGAGAGCCGGTTCAGGTAGCCGATTTCCGAGTGAAGCAGGGCTGTTTTTTCGCCGGTCTCGGTTTCACGCAGCTGGACGACCCGGCGTTCCGCTCTGCGGCAGACGGTTCTGGCCAGATGGGCCCAGACCGATGAAAGGTGTCCCCCGGGCAGGATGAAGGCGCGCAGTTCCGGCAGTTCCGTCTGCATTCGATCGATGGCTGCCTCCAGGCGCCGAATCTCTTCGTCTCCGACGCGGCCGATCATGCCGGCCGTCGCCGATGCGTCTGCGGAGGAAAGCCAGGTTCCCACCTGCATAAGGCAGGACTGAATCGACCGGACTTCCGTTCCGAGGGACCCGCGGCTTTCCGGAAGGAGGGCCGCCACGCCGCCCAGAATCGATACGAGTTCGTCCACGTCGCCGCAGGCCTCCACCCGGAGGTGGTTTTTGGGAATCCGTTCGCCGCTGAACAGACTGGTTTTTCCTTTGTCGCCGCTGCCTGTGTAGATTTTCATGTCAGAATTCCGTCATCGTCTCCGAAAAAGATCTTTCTGTGAAGTCTCCAAAGCCGTTTTGACCCGAAAATTTGCACGGATGGCGTTTCAGATCAAGTAAAAAGGGCGTTTCGAATGCCCGCTGCGCTTTCATTTGACAGGATATGGCGTCGGCGATATGGTGAGGTGAATGACAACGACCCAAAGAAGGGAGCCGGCGATGCCTTACGTCAATATCAAAATCACGAGGGAAGGCGCCACCAAAGAGCAGAAGGCCGAGTTGATCGAAGGCGCGACCCGGCTGCTGGCGGACGTCCTCGGCAAAAATCCCCAAACCACGGTGGTGGTGATCGAAGAAGTGGACACCGACAACTGGGGCATCGGCGGAGAGAGCGTGACCGTCCTGCGACAGCAAAACGGGTAGGGCTGTCGGCCGCTTAAACCGCACCGGAGAATGAGCGTTTTGGATCGGGATTACATTCAACCAAGAAGGATCGGCAGGCGGAAGACGGACCAGGTGCTATGGGACCAGCTCTGCCGCTACCAACGGCTGTTCCGCGTGGGGCAGGTCATCGCCTCTGAAATGGACCCGGAGCGATTGTTGCAAGTGATCCGGGAGCAGACCGATCAGGTGATGGAAATAGAGCGGAGCCGCGTTTTTCTCTACGATGCCCGGCGCGACCAGTTGAGGTCGCCCGTCGCCGGTGGAAGAAAACGAGAGATCCGGTTGTCGGCGCATTCCGGCGTACCGGGATGGGTGTTCAGGCATAAAAGCCCGCTGATCGTCAATGATGCCTATGGCGATCCCCGGTTCGATCCGGAGGCGGACGAAACGACCGGTTTCGTCACCAGAAACACGCTGGGCGTCCCTCTGGTCAACGGGCATGGGGCGTGCATCGGCGTCCTGGAGGCTCTCAACAAAAAAGGCAGCGAGTTCGACGACGAGGATCAGGCGGCCCTGGGCGCCCTTTCCCATTACGTCGCCATTGCCCTGGAAAATTCAAAACGATATCGAGACCTCAAAAGGACGATTCGGGCCACAGAGCAGCGCATTCAAAGCCTTGGCCGGGATTTGACGTTGCCGTTGGACGGCGTCTCCCGACTGGTGACGGACTTGAGGGAAAAGGGCGGGTCGGCGGGGACCGCCGAATCGGAGACGCTCCTGGCCGAGGTGCGGAGGCATCTGAGCCAGCTCTATGAGATCCGGAACCGGATCAACGATTTCCCCGGCGACGAGTCCTTATCAAAATATTGAAGAGGGATCGAGTCGATCTTTCTTCAGAACGGCTCGATCCCGGCCATTTCCATTTTTTCTTTTCCTGCAAAGGACCCCTCCTCAGACCTGAGCCGCCTATCCGGCGGCAGGAGACGCAACGCTGACGGGAACGCCCTCGTAGGGGGTTCTTCGGGTCGTCCGTTTCGCCTGGACTTCCCGCATGGTTTTAAGCACATCGATGCTGCTCTTCAATCCTTTGGTATGTCGGGCCATGTTGATGGCCATTCCGGCGATTTGCGCGATGGCCTGGACGAAATTGACGTCCTCCAGGGTGAACTCCCAGTGCTCGGCGGTGTAGACCCGCATGGCCCCAATCAAATGCCCCCCCACCACGATGGGCGCCGACAGGATGGAGGCGATCCCCTCCTTTTTGGCTTCTTCCGGATACTGGATTCGCGGATCATCCATGACATCGTAGATGGCCACCGGACCTTCCTCCAGCGACTGGGCGATGGAGCGCATCGCGCTGACCGGCCCCTTGCTGATGTATTCCTCGCTCAATCCAAACGACGCCGCCAGTTCCAGTTCATTGGTTTTCCGGTTGATCAGGAACAATGCACACCCTTTGGCTCCCAGCGCCGATTTGATGCTCTCCACCGTGATGAGGGCGACCTCCTCGGGGTCTTTGGAATGGGAAATGGCCCGCGTCACCTTGAGCAGCGTCTCATAGTTGATCAACTGTCGTTTCATGATTGGCCTCCTTTGGTTATGGGTTGCGCTCTGCTTTAAGCCCGGCATGGGCGAAGCACAGCCGTTCTGGCGAATCATGGGTCAGATTGGTCGGCGGCATCGATGGGGGCGCCGCTTCGGCGCGGCCCGGCTTAACCGGAGAAGAGAGAAAAAAGCAGATAGCGTCGGTGTCTGAGCAAATGGGGCAACGGGTTTCGCTTGCGCTCGAACCGGTAAAACTGTCTACACTATACCATCACATATCCTCAAAACCAAAATAAAAAATTGGAGCGACCTTGAAAAAATAAATCGAATTTAATGTGATTCAGGCGGTTAAGCGGGTGTGTGCTCCTGGGCGTCGTCAAGAACAGTCCGGATCAGATCCGCCACGTCCTGTTTGACCAGCGGTTTCATGACCATGGCCCGGATGCCGAGCTTTTTGGCCTCGGTCTCGTCGATGAGGTTGCTGAAGCCGGTGCAGAGGATGATGGGCAGGTCGGCGCGGATGGCGAGGATGGCCCTGGCCAGTTCCGATCCGGTCAGGTTCGGCATGGTCTGATCGGTCATCACGAGGTCGAACCGATCCGGGTCGGCTTTAAACGTCGCCAGCGCCTCGACGCCCCCGGTTTCGGTCGTGACGGCGTAGCCGAGCCGGTGGAGCATCTCCGTGCCGATGTCCAGCAACATCGGTTCGTCGTCCACCAGCAGGATGTGCTCCTCACCGGTGGGAAGGCGTCCGGATGGGTTCGGGGAGGCGGCGGCTTTCCCCTGGATGCGGGGGAAATAGAGATCGAAGCTCGCGCCGCTCTCCAGGCGGGAATCGCAGCGGACCTGGATCATGCCGCCGTGGCTCTGGACGATGCCGTGGACCACGGCCAGACCCATTCCCGATCCTTTGCCCACGTCTTTGGTGGTGAAATAGGGGTCGAAAATCTTGTGGATATGGGCCGGATCGATGCCGGGGCCGGTGTCGCCGACGGAAAGCTTCACGTAGCGGCCGGATTTCAGCCCTGGTTCGACGGCCGCCGCGTCCGGATCGAGATCGACGTTTTTCACGGCCACCTCGATGCGGCCGCCGGTCTCCTCCATGGCCTGGGCCGCATTGGTGCACAGGTTGATCACGATCTGGTGGATCTGGGTCGGGTCCGCCAGGATCGCGCCGGTGTCGGGATCGATATGCTGACGGATGTCGATGGTGGTGGGGATGGACGCCCGGAGCAGCTGAAGCGCCTCTTTGACGATGGCGCCCATGGCAACCGGGCCCAGTTCCCGGTCCGTCTTCCGGCTGAAGGCCAGGATGTGCTGCACCAGTTCTTTGGCCCGGTTGCTCGCTTTCAGCACCTGACCGATCATCCGGTAAGCCGGGTTCTCCCTGGGGATTTCGCACTGGGCCATGTCGGCGTATCCGATGATGGCGGCCAGAATGTTGTTGAAGTCATGGGCGATTCCTCCCGCCAGGGTGCCGATGGATTCCAGTCTCTGGGACTGGCGAAGCCGGGCTTCCAGCCGCTCCTTCTCCGTTTCGGCTTTTTTGATGTTGGTGATGTCCCGGGAAATCCCGATGAGGCCGATGACCTTTCCATGGCCGTCCCGATACGGGCTTTTGTTGGCCAGCCACCAGGTGCGACCATAAGCCGTCAGGAGTTCTTCGTCCGCCAGCCGGGCTTCTCCCGATGCCATGACGTCCGCGTCGATGGCTTCGATGATCGCCGCCGATTCCGGCGGGAAGATTTCGGCGTCCGTCCGTCCGATCGTCTCTTTCCTGGTTTTCCCCATGGCCATCAGGGCTGCGCCGTTGGCCATCAAGTATCGGCCCTCCAGATCTTTGAGAAAAATGGGGTCCGTCGTCCCCTCGATGACGGCGTTGAGCAGGGCGTGGCTGTCCCGCAGCTCGTCGAGGTGGGTTTTCAGGTTGACCTGCATCCGGTTGATGGCGTCGACCACCTCGTCGAGTTCGTCCTGCTTGCCGCCGGCGCCCGCTTTGCGGTCCAACTGGAACGTCTCCCCGGCCTTGGCGGCGTCGCGCCGGTTGAGCCACCGGGCCAGGGACGTGAGATGGCGGGTCACCAGGAGTTGAAAGATCAGCAGGATGAACCCGGAAACCAGGAAGGCCTTGACGGCGTTGCTGGCCAGGATGGCGGCGGTTTTGCGGATGAGTCGGCCGTAGAGGTTGTCGAGACTGAAGGCCAGTTCAAGGGTACCGATGGTCGCCTTGCCGGTGCTGCGGTGGTGGATCAGAGGGAAGGTCTTCTCTACCCGGTTTCTGGATCGTATGGCGCCCACGGACCAGACGCCCCCGACGTCCGATTCGATCCGCAGGTATTCCATGTCCGGCAGCCGCGACAGACCGTTGAGCTGAAGCCGGATCTGTTTTTCGTCGTAGGTCCAGACGCTGTTGCCGAGGCTCTGGAGGTAGCTTTCCTCGATGAGGCTCAGGTAATTGTCGATTTTTCCCAGATCGTTCCGGTAATCGGCGTAGATCTGAATGGCGGTGGCGATGAGGGTGATGAACGAACTGAACAGGACGATGAGCACCACCAGCCGGTAAGCGATCCGGCTTTTCATTTTTCGAACGCCTCTTTCAGCGCCTTCTCCAGGAGGGCTTCGATCTCGCCATTGGCTTCCATTTCCCGAAGGACGGCTTCCAGTTTTTGGAGCAGATGTCCGTTTTTAACGTGAATGTAGTGATAAAGCGGCGCGACGTGGAGCGGCTCGCCGGTTGGATGGATGCCGGCATCCGGGTAATTCCGGTGGATTTCGATCCGCCCGGCGTCCAGAACGGCGACGGCCACGTCGATGCGCCCCAGCTTCAAAAGTTTGAAGAGGTGGGTCATATCGTTGGCGGGAATGGGGTCCATCCCTTCCGTGCCGATCTCTGCGTAAAGGATGCCCCGGACGATGCCGATGCTCAGACCGGCCAAATCCTTCCACTCCGATATGGCGGGGAATGAGTCTGTGGCAAACGCCACGCCGCTAAAGTGTATCACCGGAATTGAAATTCGAATCAGATTCGGGAATTTTCTCTGGATCCCTTCGATGCGCGCCAGGTCGCCGTCGGTGACGCCGTCGTTGGCCCATTCCAGGGCCCGTCTGGCGGGCAAAGGCTCGAATTGAACGGTGTAGCCGATCCGGCGGTAGGCCTCGCGGACGACGGGTTTGGCCAGTTCGTGGGTCTGCTCGTTGGCGATGACGGAAATGACGACCGGTTTGGCCGCAATCGATGCGGGGATGGACCACGCGGTCGCCGACAAAACGACCATGGCGCATACACGAAAGAGACGCCGGAAACAAAACGACTTCGGAAGTATCGGGTTTTTCATGTCAATGTAATTGATGGGTTGTGGTGAATTCGGTTGCGATGGATGGCGCCTGGGCGCGGCGGAGGCAGGCGTTCGGCGCCATCCCGAACCATCCCGATATGATGGAACGGACAGGGGAAAATGTCAAGAAGCGGGAAAACCGTTGATGCGGGGGATCACTTGCAGGCGTCGAGCTTGCAGGTCTTCCGGATATCCCCTTTTTTAATCCGTTTGCACAGCGAGCAGTCCCGGGTTTGGACGGCGATCTCGTAGAAGCAGTACCCTTCGACGCCCAATGCTGCCTTGCCCCAGTGCTTCGTGATGTGTTCGCAGCGGTCCGGCTGTCGTTGCGCCACGACCTCTTCCTCGTAGCACCACGGCGCCCGCGGGGCATCCTTGCAGCGCTCGAACAGGGCGTCCTCTTCGGCCAAGGCGGTTGCGCCGGGAAAGGAGAGCGCGATCATGATAGACGCCGTAATGATGGCGATGGTCCTGAACATGGAACACCTCCTTTGTGTGGGGTTGAAACGGTTGTGATGGGTTATGCCTCGGCGGTCTCTTCCTCCTGATAATTTTTTCGATACAACGCATAATAGGTCACCGGGATCACCAATAGCGTAAAGAGGGTCGAGGCGAACAATCCGAAAATCAGGGTCCAGGCCAGCCCCGAGAAAATGGGGTCCAGGGTGATGGGCCACGCCCCCAGGGCCGTGGTGGCGGCGGTCAGGAGGATCGGCCGCATCCGGATGGCCCCGCTCTGGAGGATCGCTTCCCGGAAAGACTGGCCTTCTTCCAGGGCGTCATGGATGAACTCGATGAGCACCAGGGAGTTTCGGATCACGATGCCGCCCAGGGCGATCATGCCGATCATGCTGGTGGCGGTAAAAAAGACCGGCGTCTGGAACCCGCCCACGTCGACGTTGGCGACGAGGTTGAGCAGGAAGTACCCCGGCATGGCCCCGATGAGGGTCAGGGGGATGGCCATCATGATGAGGATCGGCATGAAAAAGGAGTTGGTCTGGACGATCAGCAGCACGTAGATCCCCAGCATGGCCGCGGCAAAGGCGATGCCCATGTCCCGGAAGACCCGGAGGGTGATCTTCCATTCCCCTTCGCCGGCCCATTCGGCCCGGATCCCCGGCGGCAACGGGTTCGTTTTCAGCCGGTCCTGCATGTCCAGGACAGCTTCGGCCGGCGCCCGGCCGGCCATTTCGGCCAGCACGTAGACCACCCGGTCCAGGTTTTTGTGGTAGATGGTCTGTTCCACCGGGACCTTCCTGATCCGCGCCAGTTCCGCCAGTGGGACCATCTGGCCCGTCGCCGTCTTCATGGGGATCTGGGACAGGTCCGTGGCCGAGGACCGCCGGACCCGGGGCAGAATGATCCGGACCAGCAGCGGCTGCCGCTCGTCGTCCATGTGGACCGTGGCCGGCGTCGCGCCGCTCAGGGCGATCCGGAGGGTTTGGATGATCGCCTGGGTGGAAACGCCGTGGAGGGCCGCCTTCTCCTTGTCGACCACGAAATCGAACCGGTCGTGTTCCGCCTGGGCCATGTCGTCGATGTCCACCACGAAGGGCTCTTTCCGCATGATTTCCTGGATCTGTTTTCCGGCGGCGATAAGCTGGCCGTAGTCCCGGTCGGGGTCGCCATAGATTTCGGCCACGATGGTGGAGAGCACCGGCGGGCCCGGGGGCGCCTCCACGAGCTGGATCTTGGCCCCGTTTTCCCGGGCGATCTTTTCCAGGTCGTTTCGCAGCCGCAACGCGATGGGGTGGCTCTGCATCTCCCGGCGGGCCTTGTCCGCCAGGTTGATCCGGATGTCGGCCAGGTGCGGCCCCTCCCGCAGATAATAGTGGCGGACCATGCCGTTGAAGTCGATGGGCGAGTGCGTCCCCACGAAGGAGACGTAGTTCGTCGCCTCGGAGACGGTCCGCAGATAGGCCTCGAAATCCCGGACGACGGCGTCGGTGGTCTCCAAAGTGGTCCCTTCGGGCATGTCCACGACGATCTGGAACTCGTTCTTGTTGTCGAAGGGGAGCATTTTCAGAGGGACCAGCCGGAAGACCACCAGCAGCAGGGGGACGGCCAGCAGCACCAGGATCGCCGCCACCAGCCCGTACCGCCAGCCCCTGGACTTGAGAAAGGGGGTGACCGCGCCGCGGTAGGTCCGGTTGATCCAGCCTTCGGGGGCCTTTTTATCGGTTTCGATGTCGGACGGTTTCACATCGATTTTTTTGAGCAGGGTGTGGGTGAACCAGGGGACGATGGTTATGGCGCAAAACGTCGAGAAGATCACGGTAATGGGCACGTTGGCCGCCATGGGCGCCATGTAGGGCCCCATCATGCCGGTGATGAAAAAAAGCGGCGTGAAGGAGACGATGATGGCCAGCGTCGACATGATCACCGGCGGCAACACCTCGTTCACCGCGAAGAGCGTGGCGTTGACGGGCTTGCGTTTGCCCATGAAGATGTGGCGCTGGATGTTGTCCACGTTGGTGATGGGGTCGTCCACCACCAGCCCCAGGGAGAGGATCAGGGCGAAGAGCGTCACCCGGTTGATGGTATATCCGAACAGGAAGTTGACGAAGAGGGCCAGGGAGAAGGAGATGGGCACGGCCAGGGCCACCACCAGGGCCTCCCGCCATCCCAGGGTCACCGCCAGCAGGATCACCACCGTCATGATGGCGAACCCCAGGGAGCTGAGGAGTCCGTTGACCTTTTCCTGGGCGGTGGCGCCATAGTTGCGGGTCACCTCGGTGTATACATGGGCCGGGATGATGGGATCTTCTATCCG
>JAABTD010000007.1 GCA_011390065.1 Desulfobacteraceae bacterium | reverse complement strand
GATCGAGGGATAAGGAAGGGGGCCTGGTGGGCGTTACGATCTGGGAAAAGGACAAGGGGTCTGGGGTCTGGTATGTCGATGTCAAGCACAAGGGACGGCGGATCAAGCGGAAGGTGGGCAACCGGAAGGCGGCCGAAGAGGCAAAGCGGCTGTTTGAAGCCGAGTTGATACGGGACCCGGAAGGGTTGTGGCGGAAAGCCGACCCCAAGCCGGCGGAAAAGCCCTTCAAGATTTACTCGGCGATCTGGCTTGAAGATTTGATTAAGGTCAAGGACAAACCCCCCACCTATGAACGATACGGGCAGCTTCTGAGGGACTACATCAACCCCGTTGTCGGAGATCTGGAGTTGACGGCGATCACCAGGGGCCATGTAAGGGACCTGCTGATGGGTCTCAAAAACCGGGGCTTTTCAAAAAGTCATATCGGCGTGGTCAAGGATGTTATCAGCGGCGTTTTCAACTACGGAATCGAAGATGAGATGGTCAAGGACAACCCCTGCAACGGGATATTGAAGCGGTTGAACCTGGAGCGGTCCAAAAAGCCGAAAATGTTCCCCTTCGACCATAAGGAGGTCTATCAGGTCCTTTCGACCTGCCGTCAATATTTCCCGGATGAATACCCCTTCTATATGACCGCCTTTTCAACGGGCCTGCGGATTGGCGAACTGCTGGCGCTGGAATGGTCCGATATAGACTGGCATAAAAAGCGGCTGGAGGTCTCCAAGTCTTTCCGCCGGCGCAAAGACGGAATAGGGCCGCCCAAGAACGGAAAGAACCGATGGGTCGATATCTCCGACGACCTCTTACCGGTCCTTCGGGATCTGCTGACTCGGCGCAAACGGGAAGCGCTGGAAGGCGGCCTGGGGGGACCCGTCGCCGTCATCTTCCATAAAGACGGAAAATACATGTCCCAAAATACCGCCCGCGACAGGTTCAAAAAGCGCTTAAAAAAGGCGGACCTTCGGAAAATCCGTTTCAACGACATCAGGCATACCTATGTCAGCTTGCTTTTTAGTTCAGGGGCAAAACCTCTTTACGTGATGGAACAAGCCGGACACCATGACCTTAGTATTACGATTGAATGGTATGCCGACTACATCCCCACCGGCGACAAGTTAGAGGTCAACCTGCTAAATCTGAGCGGGGAGGACGGAAAGGCGGGGAAGGTGGAGCAACGGTAAAAAGCCCTTGGGGGCCTTTAATGCGAAAAAAGGCTTGACTATACAGAGATAAAGGGTTTAGACTTGATCGTAAGGAGACATTGAATGGTATCGAAGAAAGCCCCAGACGGCGCACACA
This sequence comes from Desulfobacteraceae bacterium, assembly GCA_011390065.1. GTDB lineage: Bacteria > Desulfobacterota > Desulfobacteria > Desulfobacterales > JAABSP01 > JAABTD01. The sequence continues at coordinate 62,419 of JAABTD010000007.1, read as the reverse complement.
GACTGAATTTGAACTTCCCTGTAGGACTCCACAAGAGGGTCAAGCAGATGGCCCTTGATTTGGATACATCGGTAACGGCGCTGTTTGTGAAGTGGGCAACGGAGAGCGTGGAGAGACACGAAAGAAAAAGGGCCGGGAAGGATACCAAAAGCACAGAGCCTTAGCGGCTGGTCGTTCTTTGACATAAAAAGCCCGCTGGATCTGACCATCCAGCGGGCTTAGAAAGCGCTTTCCGAAAGGGCCGGAAAGCACAACCGATTAGACAAGCAATATTTTAAGCGCTTGCGATCTGTGTGTCAACGCCCTTGTCGGATTGCGTCATCCGATGCGGGCTTTTCTTTTTTGGGGCATAGGGCTTGAATCTGTCCCCTATGTGTCCCCAAAAATCAGCTTCAAGTGTAAGTGTCGGTTATTGCCTGTCTATTCAATTTATGGTGCCGAAGGCCGGACTTGAACCGGCACGGGCGTGGCCCACTACCCCCTCAAGATAGCGTGTCTACCAAGTTCCACCACTTCGGCATATGTCTGATGGCATGTTTAGTCGGTTGCCTCCTGCTCCGTGGTGTCCGTCATCGGGGCTGGTTGATCTTCGGAGGCCGGGGTTTCTTCGGTTGTACGAACTGGCGGTTGTTCCATCATGATGGAGCCTCCCCCTTTATGTCCTGAAATGTAGCCCAGCGCCAGGGAGGTCATCATGAAGAGGACTGCCGCAAAGGTGGTTGCCTTGCTCAGAAAGGTCGATGCGCCGGTGCTGCCGAAAAGGGTCTGGCTGGAACCGCCGCCGAAGGCCGCGCCGATGTCCGCCCCTTTGCCGGTTTGCAGCAGGACGATCATGATCAAAGCGATGCAGACGATAATGTGAACAACAATCAGTATCAGTGTCATAACAATATGGCTTCAGCTCCATCGAGCATTAAGTTGATTTAAGCGGACCGGTCATACAGAACGATCTCGGAAAATGTTTTGGCGTCCAGGCTGGCGCCGCCCACCAGCGCCCCGTCCAGATCGGGCATCCCCATCAGTTCGGCTGCATTGCCCGGCTTTACGCTGCCTCCATACAGGATTCTGAGGGATTCGGCAAGGCCCCGCCCAAGCTTTTTTTCAATCAGGGATCGCAAAAACGCATGGACCTCCTGAGCCTGCTCGCTGGTGGCTGTCTTGCCGGTACCGATGGCCCATACCGGCTCGTAGGCCAGAACCAGCTGTTTCAGGTCATCCGCAACAAAGTCTTTTAGCCCATTGGCGACCTGTTTGTCAAGAACTGAAAATGTTTTTTCCGCTTCCCGTTCCCCCTCGGTCTCGCCGACGCAGAACACAGGGATCAACCCATGGCGGAAGGCGGCCCGCAGGCGCTTGTTGACCGTTTCATCGGTCTCTCCGAAATACTGCCGGCGTTCCGAGTGGCCGATGATCACATGGCTGCACCCGGCCGATGTCAGCATGGGGCCGCTGATTTCACCGGTATAGGGGCCTTCGTCCTCCCAGAAGATGTTTTGGGCCCCCAGGGCGATAGCGGTATGTTTCAGCGCTTCCGCCGCCGGGGCCAGCGCCGTAAAAGGCGGCGCGACCATGATCTCCACCTTGGATTCACCCGGGATGCGTTCCGCCAGATTTCGGATGGCGTCCACCGCTTCGGCGACTGTTTTGTGCATCTTCCAGTTTCCGGCAATCAGGGGTTTTCGAGCGGCCATGCTTGCCTCCTTTCGCCTACAGTTGGGATCCGATCAGGGCGGCCAGATCCACCATCCGGCTCGAATAGCCCATTTCATTGTCGTACCAGGACAGCACTTTCACCAGGTCCCCCACGACGTAGGTGTTGGGCGCATCGACAATGGAGGAAAGCGGACAGCCATTGAAATCGATGGAGACCAGCGGTTCTTCGCTGTATCCCAGAATTCCTTTGAGAGGGCCTTCGGCTTCCGCCTTCATGGCTTCATTGATATCTGAGACCGTGACGCCAGATTTTTCCACCGTCACCACCACATCCACCAGGGAAACGTTCGGGGTGGGCACGCGGACGGCCAGACCGTTCAGTTTTCCCTCCAGTTCCGGAAGCACCAGGGCGACGGCCTTGGCGGCGCCGGTGGTGGTGGGGATCATGGAAAGCGCCGCAGCCCGGGCCCGTCTCAGGTCTTTGTGGGGGAAGTCCAGAAGGCGTTGGTCGCCGGTGTAGGAATGGATGGTGGTCATCAGGCCGGACTGAATGCCGAAGTTTTCCAAAAGAACTTTTGCCACCGGCGCCAGGCAATTGGTGGTGCAGGAGGCATTGGAGAGAATATGATGGTTCCGGGGATCGTACTGGTTGTGGTTGACCCCCATGACGATGGTAATGTCGGGGCTTTTGGCCGGGGCGGAGATGATCACTTTCCGGGCGCCCGCGGACAAGTGCTTCCCTGCGCTTTCCGCATCCCGGAACAGACCGGTGCATTCGGCGACGATGTCGACGCCCGATCCTTTCCAGTCGATCTGGGCCGGATCTTTGACAGAGCTGACGTGAATGGTCTTGCCGCCCACTTCCAGAGCGTTGTCTTTGGCGGAGACGGCAATGTCCAGGGTTCCATGGACCGAATCATGGCTGAGAAGGTAGGCCATGGTCGCGGGATCCATCAGATCATTGACGGCGACCACTTCCACATCTCCGTGGCGGAGCGCCGCTCTGAATACCAGGCGGCCGATCCTTCCGAATCCGTTGATTCCGATTTTGGTGGTCATGATTCCTCCTTTATTAGGTGTCGCATTAGGACCAGGGCGTCCTCCCCGGTCTCGGAATAATACTGTTTTCTCCGGCCGATCTGACGAAATCCGAACCGGCGATAGAGCCCAAGGGCCGATTGATTCGTTGGCCGGACTTCCAGAAGGGCGACGGCGGCGCCTTGGGCCGCGGCCTGTCCCAGACCATGGCTCAATACCCGGCCGGCGAGCCCGCTGTTACGCCAGTCGGGGGCGACGGCAATCTTCATGAGATGCATTTCATCGTAAAGCAACCGAAAGCAGATATAGGCGGTCGCCGCAGAGGATTCGAACGCCTCATGACGTTTCAGGATGAAGGCGGCGGCGTTCCGGTTGGCCAACTCATCCAGAAATGACTCCCGGTTCCAGGGTCGCTGAAAGGAGGCCGTTTCGATGGTCAGAACGGCGTCGATGTCGGCTTCTCTCATTGGATGGAGGTTCCACCGCAATGCCTTTCACCCTCGCTTGTTGCCTTTCAGAATGCTGCTGGCCAGCGAGATGCTTCTTTTACCGTAGGTTTCGATGCACTCGGCAAGTTTGACCAGCTCCATCTCCTCCCGGGCGTTGACCGCTTTGATCAGTATGGGAAGGTTCACCCCCGATATAACCTCCACCCGTCCCTCTTCCAGGAAAGAGTAGGCGAGATTGGAGGGGGTGCCGCCGAACATATCCGTCAACACCAGGACCCCTTGCGGATTCCGGACTTTTTTTATGGCTTCCGAGATCCTGTCCCGAAGAGAATCGACTTGTTCCTGCAGGTTGATGGATACCGCCACCGTTCCTTCGGGTCGGGACCCCAATATGAACTCGGCCGCTTCGATAAGGGCCTCCCCCAGCCGACTGTGCGTCACTATAACAATGCCAATCATACCTGTATCCGGCGCCGTAACATAAAAGATCTTTTCCCGGGTTCAGTCGCTGACCTGCGCGATGTCCCGATGCGCGATATCCACGCGTTTTCCTGATTTTTTGAGATGCTCGTGCAACATGTGCGCGATGACCACCGACCGATGTCGGCCGCCTGTGCATCCAGCGGCGATCGTCAAGTAGGCTTTTCCCTCTTTTTCATAGCGTGGAACCAGGAACTCCAGCAAAGAAAGATACTTTTCCAGGAAAACCCGGGTATCCGACTGATTCAGAACATAATCTCTAATCGCCTGATGCGTTCCGTCCAGGGGCTTCAGGTGAGGGACGAAATAGGGGTTGTCAATAAACCGGACATCAATGATCAGATTGGCATCCAGGGGCACCCCGTATTTGAAGCCGAAGGAGAGGACATGTATTCGCATTTCCGACAGCTTCTTGTGCTTCTGTACAATGTCGAGGACGTGGGCCTTGAGTTCATGAACATTGTAATTTGTTGTATCGATCACCGCGTCGGCCGATTGCTTCAACCCTTCCAGTTGCCGTTTCTCATCCCGGATGCCTTCCAGAAGCCCTTTGTTCCTAGATAAAGGATGATGCCGCCGCGTCTGGCTGTAACGCTGGAGCAGCACTGCCTCGTCGGCTTCCAGAAAGAGAATCTCGAAATTGCAGCCCCCATTTTGTTCGAGATCTTCCAGGATGTCTTGATATCGATGAAGGAATCCCCGCTCCCGGAGATCCATGACAAAGGCCAGACCATTTATCGCGACATCGCGGTCGAGCGGCAACTCCAGAAACTTGGGAAGCAGGGCTACGGGCATGTTGTCGACGCAGTAAAATCCCGCATCCTCAAAGGCCGCAATCGCAGTGCTCTTCCCCGAGCCGGACACCCCGGTGATGATGAAAATCTTTAAATGCTTCATCGATCTGTCGGCGCCTGCACCGCGCCCCCAAGAGACGGCGGCATCAAAACGCGTCTTCGTGTTCCTTTATGGCATCAATGATGTCAGAGGGTTGAGTTGCGGCAAACAGCCGCTTCTTAAACGCCTCGTTTTTCAAAATTTTCGAAATATTGGCCAACAACTTCAGATGCAGCCCGGTCGAGTTTTCAGGCGTCACCAGAAGAAAGAAAAGATGGGTCGGCCGCCCGTCCATGGATTCGAAATCGATGCCTTTTCGGCTCAGGCCGAACCCGAGAAGCAGTCGGTCCAGGTCTTTCAACTTTCCGTGGGGGATGCCGATTCCGTTGCCGATCCCGGTGCTGCCCAAGCGTTCCCGGTCCAGCAATACGCGGACCAGGATATCGTCTTCAATGCCGGAAATCCGTGCAACGGGGGCGACCAGTTCCTCGATGGCCCCCTTTTTATCCCTGGCTTTCAGGTTAACCAGGACGGCTTCCTCCTCCAATACGTCGAGAATCTTCATCGGTTGTCACTTATCAAAAGTCGCGTCGCCGTCCTTTCCGGGCGTCCGTTTGGAACGCCGTTCAGCCCAGGGGCTGAATCAGGCCGTAATGCCCGTCGTTCCGATGATACAAGACGTTAATCCGATCCGTCTTGGCGTTGGTGAACACCAGGAAATTGTCATCGCTCAAGTTCATCTGAAGGACGGCCTCTTCCACGTCCATTGGCTTGTATTCAATATTTTTTATTTTGACTTCTCTGGGGCCGTCCTCCTGAGAAGGGGCGGGGGCGATGGCGGCCGCCTCCGCCATGCTCTCCATAACCATCGTTTTGGAATCGGCGGATCTTCTGTCCCGTTTCTTCTGCTTGTTTTTTTTTATCTGTTTTTCGATTTTGTCCAGGACCATGTCGATGGCCGAGTACATGTCGTCGGTTTCTTCTTTGCCCTTTATTTTCAATCGATCGCCAACGATGTTGATTTCGGCGATATGGCGGAATTTTTCAACAGACAGGACCACGCTGGCATCGGCCGGATTGTCGAGGTATTTATCGAATCGATTCAGTTTGTCGCCCACGTAGGCCTTGAGATTGTCCGACGGGTCCAGATTTTTGAAGGATACCGATGTTTGCATGGAACACCTCCTCAATATTGTCTGCGTTTGCTGGACGGAAGTAGCCGCATCATCTCCCGGTATTTGGCCACCGTTCTCCGGGCGATGTTGATGTTCGATGCTTTGAGCGTTTCCGATATTTTGTCGTCGCTCAGCGGCGCTTTTGAATCTTCGTTTTCGATAATCTGCCGGATCCGTTGCATGACGCTGGCGGAGGCCATGGACTCGCCGTCGGATCGGCTGATGGAGCTGTTGAAGAAATATTTCAGCTCGAAAATGCCCTGGGGGGTATAGGCGTATTTGTTGGTGGTCACCCGGCTGATGGTCGACTCATGCATATCGATATCCTGGGCGACGTCTCTGAGAACCAGCGGCTTCAGGTAATCGATGCCTTTGTCGAAGAAATCCCGTTGAAATTTGAGAATGCTCTCCATGACCCGGTAGAGGGTTTTCTGCCGTTGTTGAATGCTTTTGATGAGCCATGAAGCGGAGCGGATTTTTTCCTGGATGTACTGCTTGGCCCCGGTGGTCATTTGCGCGTCGCTGCCGACAGCTTCCCGGTAGTAGGCGCTGAGACGCAGTCGGGGCATGCCGTCGTCGTTGAGGACGATGACAAAATCATCCTCAATTCTGTAAACAAAGATATCAGGGGTGATGTACTGGGGCGGTTCCTCGGAAAATTGCCGGCCGGGGCAGGGGTCCAGCCTCTTGATGATCTCGACGGCGGCTACGATTTCTTTGATGTCCCGTTTGAGCGCCCGGGCGATGGCCCTGAAATTGTTGTTCTCCAGATGATGGAAGTGATGCCGGATGATTTCGTCCACCAGGGGATCGTCGATGTCCAGCCGGTCCGTCTGAATCAGCAGAGATTCCATGAGATCCGACGCACAGATGCCGGGCGGATCGAAGGTCTGGAGAATGGCCAGCACCGACGATACTTTCTCTGCCGGGGCCCCGCTTACCTCGGCCAACTCCTCGATGGACAGATCAATATACCCGTTCCGGGTGAGATTGCCGATGATGAGGCTGGCGATCTGCTCCTCTTCAGGCGTTGGCGCGGTCATGAGGAGTTGCCACAACAGGTGGTCGCTGAGAGATTCTTTGGGCGCAATAAACGCTTCGTACTGAGGGGATTCCTTGCCTTCGCTTTCGAAGTTGACCTTGCCGGGAGTATTGTATTCATCGATGAAATTGCTCCAGTCGATGTCCTCGGTGAGGCGCTCTTCGATGGTGACCTCTTTCTCCGGCGCTTCCGGCTGGACGGGTTCTGGTTCTTCCGCCAGGGGCCGATCTTCCACGCCGCTTTCCTGGACCTCTTCCAGGGCCGGGTTTTCCTCCAGTTCCTGGCGAATGGCGTCCAGCAATTCCAGACGGGAAAGCTGCAACAGCTTGATGGCCTGCTGGAGCTGCGGCGTCATCACCAACTGTTGGGTCAGCTTGACCTGTTGTCTGAGTTCAAAAGCCATGATTATAAACGGAAACTCTCTCCTAAATACGATTTTCTTGCGATGTCGCTGGCGGCGATGTCCCTGGGAGCGCCCGACTCGATGACCCGGCCATCGCTGAGGATATACGCCCGGTCGCAAGCCGCCAGGGTTTCCCGGACATTGTGATCCGATATCATCACCCCGATGGATCGGTGTTTCAGGTGCTCGATGATGGCCTTGATATCAATGACGGCCAGAGGATCGACTCCTGCAAAAGGCTCGTCCAGCAGCACAAAAGACGGATTCGTCGCCAGGGCGCGGGTAATTTCAAGTCGTCTTCGCTCCCCTCCCGACAGTACGCTGGCCCGCTGTTCTGAAAGATGGTGGATCCCCAATTCCTGCAGGAGCGCCGTGGCCCGATTCTTTCGTTCCGTCCGGGACATGGGAAAAATTTCAAGCACCGCCAGTACGTTCTGCTCCACCGTCAATTTCCTGAAAATGGACGTCTCCTGTGGAAGATAACCCACGCCGCAGCGCGCTCTAAGGTACATAGGGTAATCGGTAATATCAACATCGTCAAGGAAAACCTGCCCGCCGTCGGGCCGGATCAGACCGACGGTCATATAGAAGGTTGTGGTTTTTCCGGCGCCGTTGGGGCCCAGCAATCCCACCACCGATCCGCTTTCAAGGGTCAAGCTCACAGAGTCGACCACCTTTCGACCGTGGTAGACTTTCATCAGTCCCTTGACGGAGAGGACGGCCACGTCAATCGAGTCCTTTGCCTGCCGGGTAGAAAACAGCCTCCACCGGCTTTTCGCCGCTTTCCACGCGGATCCGTTCGCTGATCCGGTCTACGATGATTTTAGAGCCGCTGATCGCGTCCTTTCCGCTGGTGACGCTGGAGCCCTCTCCCGACAGCACCAAGACCCGGTCTTGGGTTGTATAGGTGGCTTGGTCGGTCTGGGCGACTTTGTCGTCAAATCGGATGGTGACATGGCCTTCGGCCACGATTTTTTCGATGGGATCGCCGCTTTGTTCAGATCCCTTGGCGATGTCGGCCGCATAATGAATCCGCAGGTGATCACAGGTGATCACCGTATTGCCCTGGCTGGCCCGGACGTTGCCGGTGAATTCTGCATACTGTCCTCCTTGATCGGCCACCAGGCGGTCGGCGCGCACCTGAATCCGATCCGACGGCGCGGCCTCCTCGGCGCCGGAGACGGGACGGCTCAGGACCAGGAACATCGTCAGGCTCACCAGCGCGAACTTCAACATTTTTCTGCCGGCTGTCTTTTGGCTAGAAATCGATCGATTCACGAATCACCCCCTCTACGTTGCCCCTCAAATCTGCCTTGTTGTTTTCCATGTAGAATGTCATGGCGTCGGCGGACAGACGCTGTCCGTCGCTCTCCACCCGGACGCCCTCGTCGGCGATAAAAATCTTCCGGTTATGGTCATATCGGAGTTCCGGGGTCTCCAGTCGATAGCCGCTGCCGGTGACCCGTACGTCGCCGGATATCCGGATGTCCTGGGTCTCGGTGTCGAGTTCCCCCTTCCGGGCGACCAGTCGGATCTCCTCGTCGCGCCGGGTGAAGAATGTGATCGCCACCTCCTCGAAAACCGCTTTTTTCTGCGCGTTGAGATACCGGACTGCGTCGGCGCTCAACCGCCATTCGACCCGACCGTGACGGGTGGCGATGTGCTCCACGCGGTCCACTGAGATGGTCGCCTCTTCCGAACTTTCAGCGGGGGCGGTGTCCGCGGCGTCATGACGGCTCTGATAACGGACGAAAAGCGCGATCACGATGGAAAGAGACAGAACGATTACCGCCGTCAGTATCCATTTCAACGGTCGGATCCGGCGTCGTCGGGACGACCTCATGACCGATAACCGCTCAGGATCGCCTCCCAATCGCCCCGGGCCCTGAGAATGGCTTCCCCGGCTTCCCGGACCGCTCCTTTCCCGCCCGCGCGGCTCGTCACCAGGTGGGCGGCCGAGATCACTTCGGGAGCGGCGTCGGCCACCGCCAAGGCCGTGCCGACCTTGCGCATGAGAGGGAGATCGGGCAGATCGTCTCCCATAAAGCCCACCGCTTCGGCGGTCAGCCCGGTTTTCTGGAGAATGGAGGGCAGCGCAGCCCCTTTGTCGGCTACGCCGTCAAAGACCAGATCAATGTCCAGATTCCGGCACCGGCAATACAGGGATTCCGAGCGCCGGCCGGTAACGATCCCTACGGTGATGCCCGTCCGCTGGAGCATTCGAATGCCCAGCCCGTCTTTGACGTTGAAGGCTTTGGTTTCTGAGCCGTTATCGGAATAGACGATGGCGCCGTCGGTCAACACGCCGTCTACGTCGAGAAGAAGCAGGCGTATGGCGCGCAATCGGTCGGCGAGGGAAAGGGGCATGGTCAGGAGATGGCCCGCCGGATGGACAGGAGCCGGGGGAGCAGGTCGGCAAGGGTTTCCAGGTGGAGGGAATTGGGGCCGTCGCAAAGGGCATGATCCGGGTCAGGGTGAACCTCCAGAAACACCCCGTCGGCCCCGGCGGCCACAGCCGCCCTGGCCAGGACAGGCGCAAATTCCCGTTGCCCCGCGGACCGGTCCCCGGCGCCGCCCGGCAACTGCACGGAATGGGTGGCGTCGAAAATCACCGGATAGCCGATCTCCTGCATGAGGGGAATGGATCGCATGTCCGCAACCAGGTTGTTGTACCCGAAGGCGGCGCCGCGCTCGGTGATCAAGATGTTCCGGTTGCCGGTTGAAGTCAGTTTGGCGACGACGTTTTCCATATCCCAGGGCGCCAGAAACTGTCCTTTTTTGACATTGATCGGTTTTCCGGTTTGGGCCGCCGCCAGTAGAAAATCGGTTTGACGGCAGAGGAAGGCCGGAATCTGCAGCACATCCAGCACGGCCGCCGCCGGTTTGACCTCTTCGACCCGATGGACATCCGAAATCACCGGAACGCGGAGCTGGTTCTTGATGCGGTCCAGCACCGCCAACCCGTCGGCCAGCCCGGGGCCCCTGAAGGACATCAGGGAACTGCGATTGGCTTTGTCGTAGGAGGCTTTGAAGATGAAAGGCATATCGAGCTGCCGGGCAAGGTCCCGCAGATGAGCAGCGATGGAAAAGGTGGTCGACGCATCTTCGATCACGCAGGGGCCTGCGATAAGCAACAAAGGCGCGTCTTTTCCGATGGTCATGTTCAGTATGTCGATGCGGCGATCCATGACAAAAATGTACCCCCGCCGACGCCAAAAGTCAAGAAACGAAAAACATCCCTTGATCGGGCCGGATTAAGTTGCTATGATTCCCAAAATTTCGAAAGGATAGGAGCGTTAGAGGACGAGTGAGAAAAAGAGGAAGTGCTGTTGTCGGATGTTTTATGGTGTTTGGCGGTCTGGTGCTGTTGGCGGTGGTCGGCTTGATCGGCTGGATGTTGTTTGTCAAGCTGGACGGCGGACCGCCCCGCATCGCTCTGGCGGATGATTTGGCCTTCATCCGCGCGGACCAGCCCCTGGCGGTAACCGTATCCGACAGCGGCAGCGGCCTTGCGCGGGTCGATATTCGATTGGAGAAAGCCGGCCGGATTGCGACCCTGGCGGAGAAGGCGTTTCCCACCCCCCTTGTCGGGCGATCCGGGGCGGTGGCGGAAGAAACCCTGCAGACCACCATTTCCCCCCGCCAACTCGGCCTTACCGACGGCCGGGCCACTTTGAAAATCAGCGCCACGGACGCTTCCTGGCGCCAATGGTTCAGCGGCAATGAGGCCACGCTGGAAAAATCGGTGCTGATCGATACCCGAGCCCCTGATATTCGGGTGTTGAGCAAAGACCACAACCTGGTCTCCGGCGGCGCCGGCCTGGTCATCTATACCCTTTCCGAAAGTTGCCCCGAGCACGGCGTTTCCGTGGACGGCCATCGGTATCCCGGTCAGCCGGCCGGCGCCGTGTTCGACTCGGATGCTTCCTCCGTGCACCTGTCTTTCATCGCCCTTGGTTACGATAAAGATCCTGGAATAGGAATGCATGTTTTTGCAAAGGACGCCGCCGGCAATGAAGCCCGCACCGGCTTGCCGCATTATGTTCGGAAAGGCAAGTTCCAGGACGATGTCATCGTCATTTCAGACCGGTTCCTGCAATGGAAGATGCCGGAGTTCGAGGCCATGATACCGGCCTCGGTGGATCCATCCCCTCCTGAGCGGTTCATCTGGGTCAACCGACATCTTCGCAGAGCCAGTTATGTGGAACTGACCCGCCATACCCGAACCTCCGATCCCGCGCTGCACTGGGAGGGCGACTTCCTTCGTCTCCCCGGCTCTGCAAGGCAGGCAGGCTTCGCGGACCACCGCGAGTATCGGTACAAGGAGACGGTGATCGACCGGCAGGACCATATGGGAATCGATCTGGCCTCCTTCAAGCGCGCGGAGGCGCCGGCGGCCAACCACGGACGCGTGGCCTTTACGGGCGATATCGGGATCTATGGCGATACGGTGGTAATCGACCACGGATTCGGACTGTTCAGCACCTATTCCCATCTTAGCCTCATCAGCGTCGCCGAGGGGGAGATGGTCCGAAAGGGGGATGTCATCGGTCGGACCGGGGTCACCGGTATGGCCGGCGGCGATCACCTCCATTTCGGCATGATGGTGCGCGATACCTTCGTCAACCCGGTGGAGTGGTGGGACGGGGCGTGGATCCAAAACAACGTGCTCAACAAGATTGCAGACGCCGAATCCGAACTGCAGTATCTCAATTGACGGTTATTTCGACAGGCGGGGGTCAGCATCATGAAAACATGCGAGGTCAATAAAACCTACGGAGAGATCAATAAAAAGATCCGTTCCGGCGAGGTGGTGGTGGCGACGGCGGAGGAGATGATCGACATTGTCCGGGACAAGGGGCCGGTTGCGGCGGCCCGGCAGGTGGATGTGGTGACCACCGGCACTTTCGCTCCCATGTGTTCGTCGGGCGCTTTTCTCAATTTCGGCCAGTTCACCCCCACCATGAAGGCCGCAAAAGTGTGGTTAAACAACGTGCCGGCCTATTCGGGCCTGGCGGCGGTCGATTGCTACATCGGTGCGACGGAGCCCTGCGAGGATGATCCGCTCAACAAAGTGTACCCCGGAGAGTTCAACTACGGCGGCGGGCATGTGATCCAGGACTTGGTGGCCGGAAGAAAAGTCCATCTGAAGGCCGAGTCCTACGGCACCGACTGTTATCCCAATCGGTCGGCGGAGAAAAAGATCGACCTGGCGACGCTGCCCTATGCGGTGTTGTGCAACCCCCGCAACGGCTATCAGAATTACAATTGCGCCATCAATCTCACCAAAAAAACCATCTATACCTATATGGGCGCCCTCAAACCCAGAGCCGGCAACGCCAACTACTGCTCGGCGGGCCAGTTGAGCCCTCTTTTCAATGACCCCTATTATAAGACCATCGGCATCGGGACGCGGTTATTCCTGGGCGGGTCCGTCGGATACGTCGCCTGGCACGGCACCCAGCACAAACCGGCCGCCGAGCGGACCGACGGTGGAACGCCGGTTTCCCCGGCCGGGACGCTGTGCGTGATGGGGGACCTTAAAGGGATGTCGCCGGACTGGCTGAGAGGGGCGTCCATTCAAGGGTATGGGTGTTCCCTGTCTGTGGGACTGGGCATCCCGATTCCCATCCTCAACGAAGAGATGGCCCGATACACGGCGGTGTCCGATGAGGAGATTTTTACACAGATCGTCGATTACGGACATGATTATCCCAATGGCGTGTCCAGAAGCCATGGACAGGTCAGTTATGCGGAGCTGAAAAGCGGATTCATCCAGGTGAACGGCGAGATGACGCCTACGGTCCCTCTTTCCAGTGTCGTGAAGGCCCGAGAGATCGCTCATATTCTCAAGAGCTGGATATTGAAAGGGGAATTTCAGATCGGCGAACCGCAGTTCACGCTGCCGGTGTAATGGAACCAGGGAAGGAGATCCGGCCATGTTGCAGAAACAAATAGGAAACGACATTGTTAAGGAGATCGGCAACATCGATTCGCCGGAAGGAGCGAATCGGGTGTTTCAGAGCAGGATGACGCCAGACCATCTGGAGCGGATGCAACAGATCTCCACGCCTGAAGTGCGCATTAAAATCGCCAATGCCATCCTTCTGTGCGATCCTGATGACGTGTATCTCAATACGGGCGCCGAGGAGGATCGGCAGTTCATCCGGGAACTCGCTCTGAAAAAAGGCGAGGAGAAGAAACTCCCCATGGATGGGCACACCATCCACTACGACCTGAAGGAGGAGCAGGGCCGCATCATCGACCGGACCTACTACATCGCCAATCCGTTGGAAACGGTCTCTTCCCTGGCCAAGCGCATGGATCGGGAGATGGCCCTGGAAGAGGTGAGGGACAAGATGGGGGGGATCATGAAGGGCAAGACCATGATCGTGGGGTGCTATATGCGCGGCCCCGTGGGGTCCCCGGTTTCCAATCCGGCCCTGGAAATCACCAGCTCCGCCTACGTGGCCCACAGCGCCGAAATCCTCTATCGCAACGCCTATGCCAATTTTGACCGGGAGGTCAAGCATCTGGGCCATTTTTACACCAATATTCATAGCGAGGGGAAAAACCGTGCCGAGGATCTGCCGGATGCCCGGGTGTTTATGGACCGCAGCCACCAGACGACCTACAGCTTCAACTGCACCTATGCAGGCAATACGCTGTTGTTGAAGAAAGGGAACCACCGGTTTTCGGTGGATCACTCCGTGTACGAGCAACGGGGCCGTGAACTGGCGGAGCACATGTTCATCACCGGTTTCGAAGAACCGGCCGGTCGGATCACCTGGTTTGCGGGCGCTGCGCCCAGCGGATGCGGCAAAACCACCTCGGCCATGGCCGGGACCCATTTCGTGGGAGACGATCTGGCCCAGATGTGGATCGCGGACGACGGCACGGTGCGATCGGTCAACCCCGAGTGCGGCATCTTCGGCATCGTGGAGGATGTGAACTGGGAGGGGGACCCCAAACTGATGGCGTTGCTCCGGAAGCCCGGCGCGGAGGTGATCTGGTCCAATGTGCTCATTGATGAAAACGGCGTGCCTCAGTGGACCGGCAACGGCGAGAAAACGCCGGAAAGAGGGTATAATCACCAGGGACGCTGGGAAAAAGGGATGACGGATGAAAAGGGCGATCCGTTGCCGGTTTCCCATCCCAACGCCCGATGCACGATCGCTTCGACCTTCCTGGAGAACTACAGCGAGGAGGCGGAAAATCCGGCCGGCGTGGAGACCCGGGTCATCACTTACAGCGGCAGGGACAGCAACACCATGCCGCCGGTCTGGGTCGGCCGGACGCCGGACGAAGGCGTGGTCATCGGCGCCTGCATCGTCTCGGCGGCCACGGCCACCGAGGTGGGCGCCGTCGGCGTCAAACGCCAGCCCTGGGCCAATGCGCCTTTTATTCCCGGAGCTTTGGGGGACTATATGGACGCCCAGTTCCGGTTCTTCAACAGCGATAGAATCGCCAGGGAAAAACAGCCGTTGATGGCCGGACTCAATTATTTCTTGAGCCATGAGGCCCGGGGCGGCGATTCCAAAAAACTACTGGGAGAAAAACGGGACGTTAAGGTGTGGATGGCGTGGCTGGGCAGACGGGCCCATGGTGAAGTAGACGCCCTGAAGGCGCCCATCGGCTACCTGCCGAAATATGAGGATCTGAAAGAACTGTTCCAGAAGATCATCCAGAAAGAGTATCCCTACGAGCTTTATGTTAAACAGTTTTCTCTTTATATCGACAATATTGTCGCCCGCATCGATATGCAGATCGGATCCTATGGCAAGGAGGAAAACCTGCCGCCCCGATTGTTCGAAATCCTGCAGCAGCAGCGAAAAGAACTGATGGCTCTGGAAGCGGTCCACGGGTCGGTCGTGACGCCTGACCATCTCGAAGCACATGCCGGGTGAACTGTCGCTCTGACCGGGCGCGCCGCATTAGAGACATCGGGTGACGGAGGATTCAACCGACAGCGAAAAGGCCTTTTCCAAGGTTCTTTTCACCCGCCGGATGCTGATGGCCATGGTCATGGGGTTTTTCTGCGGCCTGCCCCTGCTGCTCACCCTCAGCGTGCTCCAGGCCTGGATGAAAGAGGCCGGGGTCGATCTGGCCCTCATCGGTTTGATGGCCCTGTCCCGGCTGCCTTATTCGACCAAATTCCTCTGGTCTCCTTTTCTCGATCGATATACGCCCCCTTTTCTGGGGCGCCGTCGGGGATGGCTGCTGATCATCCAGATCTGCCTCACCTTGGCCATCGCCGGACTCGGGATGGCGGAACCCCGCCAGAACCTCTACTGGGTGGCCCTGGCCGCCGTGATGGTCAACTTTTTCTCCGCAAGTCAGGACATCGTGGTGGACGCCTATCGCCGGGAGGATCTGGCTGACGCGGAATTGGGCCTGGGATCTTCGCTTTACGTATACGGCTACCGCGTCGGCATGCTGCTGGCTTCCGGCGGCGGACTGATCCTGGCCGATCAGATGTCCTTTCAAAAAGTCTACTTCTTCATGGCGGCTTGCATGGCAGCGGGCATCGTCGCCACACTGTGGACCACGGAACCTCCGGTGGGGCAGGGGCAGCCCCGAACCTTGCGGGAAGCGGTGATCGACCCGTTCGTGGAGTACTTCAGGCGACCGGGCGCCCTGTGGGTGCTGGCCTTTGTGGTCGCTTACAAGCTCGGGGACCAGATGGCGGCCGCTATGACCACGCCGTTTTATCTCGATATCGGGTTCACCAAAACGGAAATCGGGTCAGTGGTCAAGATCTTCGGTTTCTGGGCCACCATCGCCGGGGCCGGCCTGGGGGGAGCGGTCATGCTGCGACTCAACACTCATCGCTCTCTGCTGGTATTCGGTCTGCTTCAGGCGATCAGCACCGCGGGTTTCGCGATGCTGAGCCTGGTCGGACCCAGCGTGATCGCCCTGGCGGGAGTCATCGCATTCGAAAATCTTTCGGCCGGCATGGGAACCGCCGCCTATATGGGCTTTATGGCCAGCCTGACCGATAAACGGTTCACCGCCACTCAGTATGCGCTGCTCACCAGTTTCATGGGATTTTCCCGGGATGTGATTACCTCGCCCACCGGTTTGATGGCTGACGCCCTCGGCTGGTTGGGCTTTTTCGTTCTCTGCACGCTGCTGGCCATTCCCGGTCTGGCGATGCTGTTGAAATTTGCCTCGTGGCATAAAGAACCGTCCGGAACCCGGCGTTGACAAAAAGAAGCCGGGTGCATATACATGTTCCCATGAAGGATCACAGGCAAATGGATTTAACCACCAACACCCGGCGGGCGTTGTCGCGGCGCGACATTCTTTCCATGGAACCAGAGGCGGCCCTGGACGCCATCCTTAATGCCCCTCGCCCCGGCGCCCTTGTTCGATCTTTTTCGGAACAGGATCTCTACCTGCTGATTCAGGAAATCGGACACGCCGATGCCCTGGAGCTGCTCTCCTTGGCGTCGTTTCCCCAGTGGGCGTATATCCTGGATATCGAGGCCTGGGATCGG
This sequence comes from Desulfobacteraceae bacterium, assembly GCA_011390065.1. Lineage (GTDB taxonomy): Bacteria > Desulfobacterota > Desulfobacteria > Desulfobacterales > JAABSP01 > JAABTD01. The sequence continues at coordinate 45,845 of JAABTD010000007.1, read as the reverse complement.
GATCGCCTGTCGATGCGCTCGCTCACCCGATGGTTGGATCTTCTGATGACGGCCAATCCGTCCCGCCTGGTGGAATGGTTCCTGGCCGATCAGACGGAACTGATCGAATTTTATATGTTCAGAAATATGGCGGTTTTCGTCCGCCAGCACGACCAGGACCCCTCTGATTTCGGCGAGGGACTCTTTACGATAGATGATACGTTTTACATTGATATCCGTGAAGATCCGGGTTTGGAGGACGGGGAGGAGCAGCAACTGCGGTATGGGTTCCTGAGCCGGTTTCTGGAAAGACTCGCCGAACACGATTATGGCACGTATCACCGGACGATGTTGGAATTTTCGACTTTCATTCCTGCTGAGTTCGAAGAGGAGGCCTATCGGCTGCGCAACGTCCGGCTGGCGGAAAAAGGATTTCTTCCCTTCGAGGAAGCCGTTTCCGTCTATCAGCCGCTCAAGGCCGGCGATCTGAAGGCCGGCGGCAGAAAAACCATGGTCACAGAAAGTGACGCCGATGCCGATCTGCCGGCGTCGATATTTCCGGCGATGGCCATGGGCGCGGATACGACGTTTACCCGGGCGCTCCAGGCGATCCGGGGCGAAGACGTGCTGGAGCAGCTCCAGAGCGAATTCGCCGGATTGAGCAATCAGATCATCGCCGCCGACAACATCGCTGTCCGAACTCGGGAGGGACTCAGGGATATTGTGAAAAAAGCCTGCGGATACATCAGCATCGGCCTGGAATCCCTGATGCCGTTAGAGGATCGCAAGGCCGTTAACGCCATGGCGGCATTGATTAAAACCTACCCCTTGTCGCGACTTTTTCGGGTCGGTTACGGAAAAGCCCTTTCCCTGAAGTGGCGGGCCCAGCAATGGCAAAAGACGGCGTGGTTCGAAAAAAAGAGGCTGCCGATCAGTTTCTGGGATGAAGAATGGATGGGCGTGATCGGCGGGCTCCTGCTGGAACGGCCGCTTTATTTCGACAATTATAAAAGCGGGGTGATCTATCGGGAGTTTGCGTCCTTGGCGGATATTCGATCTGCCCGAACATCCCTGGAGGCCGTTATCGCCCTGGACGATCTGCTGGGTCGAATGGATTTGCCGGTTGTCAAAAACCGGTTTATCACTTATAAACGGCTTTTGTTGACCCTCTGGGCACGGCGCTGGCTGGGTCTCTCCCAGGAATTGTCGCCCATTGAGCCGGATCGGTTCAAGGTGTTTTTCACAGCGCTGTGGACGCCGGGCGGCGACCGACGGATTGTAAATGCCATGAAGGACCATTTCCTCCAATGGCTGGCGGAAAAAAGCGGCATGGAGGCCGCCGATATTGCCGATGCGCTGGGGCCTGTTATGGCGGATCTTTTTCAATCGATTGAAGCTGAATACGGGGCTGTGGACGAGAAAGATCTCGATCCCCGGCTGATTGATTTTTTCTGGGTTCAGCGACGATCAGGATCTCGTAATGTAAATATCAATAAGGAGAATGGCAATGCCCATATATGAATTCAAGTGCTCGAAATGCGAAGAACTGTTCGAGTTGCTGGTCATGCAGAAAGACGGTGAAGCAGAACTGTGCTGCCCCCGATGCAAGTCTGAAGATTTCCAGCGGGTCCTGAGTTCCACCAATTACGCCATGGGTCCGGGCGGCGGCTCATCCGGCGGCGTCAAGTCCCAGAGCCGGACCTGCCAGAGCGGTTCCTGCACCACCTACGATATCCCCGGTCCGACCGGTTAACCTGAAAATGAGGCAGATTCACCGCCAGGAAAAAGAGCAGTTCCAGAAACTTTTCAAGGGGGAGGAGATCGACCGGTTCGAGGATCGGTTTAAGATCCTGGAGACCTTCCTGCAGACCGAGCATCATGTGACCGAAACAGAGCTGACGGATTTGCTGAAGCGCAGCGGATACGTTTTCAGCGCCGAGTTTGTTCGGGAGACCCTGGATCTCATGGGCCGCTATGGCTTTGCCCAGGCGAACCGGTTCGACAATGGACAGATCCGCTATGAGCACCGGCATCTTGGACAGCATCACGACCATATGATCTGCACCAAGTGTCGGAAAATCGTCGAGTTCAACAACGACCAGCTGGAGGACCTCCAGAAGCGGATCGCCGCCGCCCAGGGATTCCATATGCTTCAGCATCGGATGGAAATCTACGGCATCTGCGCCGATTGCATGAAGGAGCGTGTCCGGGAGATCCCGCTGGCCGCCGCCCGACAGGGGGAGCGGCTGGTCATACGGGAATTCACGGGGGGGTCCAAATCCCGGATGCGGTTGCTTTCCATGGGGTTGCGGGTGGGGGATGAAATCGAGGTGATTACCAATATCAATTCGGGTCAGGTGGTGGTGGCGCTTGACTACAGTCGGTATGCTCTCGGGCGCGGTCTTGCGGAGAAGATCATGGTGAAGCCGATTGAAGGGCATCAGGAGACGCCCCTCCCGTGAATTGTACAGACGAAGCGGTGGAAAAACCGGTCCGGCTCAGCGACGTGAAGGAGTCCCGGACCGCTCGGGTTGTCCGGGTGGGCGGCAACGGCCCTCTGCGTCGGCGGATACTGGAGATGGGCATTGTCAAAGGAACAGAGGTCTATGTGGAAAAATACGCCCCGCTTCGGGATCCCATGGAACTGATCGTCAAAGGATACCACGTCTCTCTCCGGGTGGCGGAAGCCGAACAGATCACCGTGGATCAGGTCAGATAGCATTTCTCGCATGGCGCCCAATTGTCTTTCCATTGCTCTGGCCGGCAACCCCAACTCCGGCAAGACCACTATTTTCAACCACATTACCGGTACTCGCCAAAAGGTGGGCAACTGGCCGGGCGTCACGGTGGAGAAAAAAGAGGGGACGATCCACAAATATGGATACGAACTCCGGATTATCGATCTGCCGGGCACCTACAGCCTGACGCCTTTTTCCATCGAAGAGATCGTAGCCCGTGATTTTATCCTCGAATCGACGCCGGATGTGGTCATCGACATCATCGACGCGTCCAACCTGGAGCGAAGCCTTTATCTGGCCACCCAGTTGCGGGAACTGGACTGCCGGGTGTTGTTCGCACTCAACATGGCCGATCTGGCCCGGGAACGGGGCATCAAGATCGATGCCGACAAGCTGTCGGAACTCCTGGACCTGCCGGTGGTTTTTACCGTGGGCAATCGCAACGAGGGGATCGACGATCTTCTGAAAAAGGCCATCGAACTGGCGGAATCCCCTACGGAGATCTCCCGGCGCCGCCGAGTGAAGTACACCAAGGACATCGAAATCGCCATCGACCGGGTCCGCCGGCGGTTGTCCGACGTTGTCGGCGATGGTCCCTACAATCCGCGGTGGACGGCCATCAAGCTGCTGGAAAACGATTCGGTGGTCCGGGACCGCGTTGCCGACGCGACAGGGGATCGCGCCGCCGATCTGATGACGGCCGTGGCTCAGGAGCGTCTCACCCTCCGGGAGCTGTACGACGATGATCCGGAGATCGTCATGACCGACGAGCGGTACGGCTTCATCGCGGGCATCATCAAGGAAGTGGTGACCACCTCCACCCGGCGAAGGGTGGACATGTCCCGCAATATCGATCTGGTGCTGACCAATCGATTTGTGGGGTTCCCGATCTTTATCTTTTTCATCTGGATGATGTTTCAGGTGACGTTCACGGTCGGGGCCTACCCCATGGAATGGATCGAATCCGGGGTGGGACTGCTGTCGCGCCTTCTTGGCGCCATCCTGCCGGAGGGCATCCTGAGGGCGTTTGTGCTGGATGGCGTGATCGCCGGCGTGGGGTCCGTGATCGTCTTTCTCCCCAATATCCTGATTCTGTTTTTCTTCATCGCCATTTTCGAAGATACCGGATACATGGCCCGGGCCGCGTTTCTCATGGACAAGATCATGCACCTGATCGGACTCCACGGCAAATCGTTCATTCCCATGCTCATGGGGTTCGGGTGCAACGTGCCGGCGGTGATGGCCGCCCGCACCCTGGAAAGCGAAAAAGACCGGATTCTCACGATTCTCATCACGCCCTTCATGTCCTGTTCGGCGAAGCTTCCGGTCTATATCATCCTGGCGGGGGCTTTTTTCGGGGCCCGGGCCGGCACGGTCATTTTTGGCATCTATATGACGGGAATCGTTCTTTCCATCATCACAGGCCGGTTATTTCGAACCGTTTTGCTGCGGGGCGCCGATGCGCCTTTTGTCATGGAACTGCCGCCCTATCGGGCGCCCACGTTCAAAAGCCTGGTGATTCACATGTGGGACCGCAGCAAGATGTTTTTAAAAAAGATGACCGGCGTGATCCTAGTGGGTTCGATGGTGGTGTGGGGGCTGTCGGCGTTTCCCCGCAATATCGATTACGATATGGATTACAGCGGCCGCATCGAAGCCTTGAAGGCGGCCTATGGGACAACGCTGGCGAACGCAGAGCCCGGAGAACGAGATCCGATTCTGCGGGAGCGGAAAGAGCGCATCGAGGATCTGCAGCGGGCCCGGCAGGCGGAGCATGCCGAAAAATCGTATATGGGACGACTCGGGAAATTCCTGGCGCCCGTGTTTGAACCCTTGGGGATTGACTGGCGGGGCAGCGTGGCCATCGTGACCGGGTTCGTGGCCAAGGAGATCGTGGTGAGCACCCTGGGCATCCTCCATGCCGTGGACGAGGGCCGCGAGGTGCTCAAGGAAACATTGAAAACCACGGGCATGACGCCGTTGTCGGCCCTGTCCATGATGATTTTCATCCTGTTGTACGTCCCCTGCCTGGCTACAGTGGCTGCCATTCGACGGGAAACCGGGTCTTCGGGATGGATGGTTTTCAATATCGTTTACAGCACGACCTTGGCATGGGTGGCGTCTTTCTGTGTTTACCAGACGGGACAGTTGCTGGGTTACGGCGTCTGAAGACCGGGGAGAAAGATGGGAAATGGCTGAATTTCAACCGGCGTATCTGGAAGCTTATAGCAGCGGGGAGCTGTCGCGGAGAGCCGAAGAGGCCATGGCGTCCTTGAAGGCCTGCACCCTGTGCCCCCGGCGATGCGGGGTGGATCGCCTGGCCGGAGAGACCGGCGTCTGTCAGACCGGCCGATCGGCTTGGGTGGCCAGCTATGATCCCCATTTCGGCGAAGAGGCGCCCCTGGTGGGGACCGGAGGATCGGGGACCATTTTTTTCACCCACTGCAACCTGATGTGCGTTTTCTGTCAGAACTGGGATATCAGCCACGGCGGCGCAGGGCGGGCCGTTTCCGATGCAGAGTTGGGGCGGATGATGATCCGGCTCCAGGAAATGGGCTGCCACAACATCAATTTTGTCTCGCCCTCCCATGTCGTCGCCCAGATCCTTTCGGCGCTTGAGACGGCTGTACAAGGGGGACTGCGGGCGCCTTTGGTCTATAATTCCGGCGGCTACGACAGCGTCGATACCCTGAAGCTGCTGGACGGCATCGTCGATATCTACATGCCTGATTTCAAGTTTTGGAATGAAACGCTTGCGGCTAAAACCTGCGATGCGCCGGATTACCCGCAGGCGGTCAAAGAAGCCATTCGCGAGATGCACCGGCAGGTGGGGGATCTCGATATCGGGGACGATGGACTGGCCCGCCGGGGACTCTTGGTGCGTCATCTGGCGCTGCCCGGCGGGATCGCGGGAACCCGGGAGATCATGCGGTTTCTGGCCCGGGAGATTTCCGGGGATACCTATGTCAACATCATGCCGCAATACCGCCCCTGTGGTCGGGCCCGGGAGTTTCCGGAACTGGCCGGCTATCCATCCAAAGCCGATATCCAGGCGGCGCTTTCCGCGGCAAAGGAAGAGGGCCTCCATCGCCTGGACCAGCGGCGGCGGGTGTTCATGTCGGGTTAAATGGAACGCATCTACGCCATAGGAGATGTCCACGGCTGCTATGACAAGCTGATGGACCTGATGGACCGGATTGATATCAACCTGGAAAAGGACACCCTGGTGTTTCTGGGCGACTACATCGATCGGGGACCGAAGGTTTGCGAGGTGGTGACCTATCTGATGGGATTGAAAGCGCGGCATCCCAACGTTGTTTTTCTCAAAGGGAACCATGAGGAGATGCTGGCGTCTTACCTGACCGATTTCGATAAATTCACCTATCTTGTCAACGGCGGCAGTCAGACCCTGGAAAGTTATATGCGGCATCATGGAGAAGCGTCCTTTCCCATCCCCCAGGCGCATATGGCGTTTTTCAGCTCGCTGGGGCTTTACCATGAGACGGAACATTATATCTTCGTCCATGCGGGACTGAGGGACAAGATCCCGCTCGACATGCAGGGACCCGACGACCTGTTGTGGATCCGCGGTCCCTTCGTCCAGTCCGAGAATGATTTCGGAAAACGGGTGATCTTCGGTCATACCCCGTTCACTCATCCGCTGGTGGCGCCCAACAAAATCGGGATCGATACCGGTGCGGTGTACGGCAACAAGTTGACTTGCGTTAAATTGCCTGAAATCGAATTCTATTTTTCATAGTCGATCTCACCCTTGAAATTTGCGCGCCCATCCCCTATCATGGACGCAAATTTCGATTGTGAAGGAGGTTGATCATGGTAAAACATTGTTTGCTGTCAGTCCTGCTGCTTTTTGTCGGCGTTGGCGCGGTATCGGCCCAGCGGATCACTGTTGACGTCCCCACCGCCAATATCCGGTCCGGTCCCGGCACCAATTACGATATCCTTTGGAAAGTGGAGCGGCATCATCCCCTTGAAGTGATCCGAAAATCGGGCGACTGGTTCTATTTTCAGGATTTTGAAGGGGACAAGGGCTGGGTGTACGACAACTTGGTCAAAAAGATGCCCTCGGTGATTGTGGTTAAGGACAAATGCAACGTCCGGTCTGGGCCCGGAACAGACACCGATATCGTCTTTACCGTGGAACGCGGGGTCCCCTTCAAGGTGCTGGAACGGAAAGGCAACTGGATCCATATCCAGCACGCCGACGGCGATAAAGGATGGATACATGAAATGCTCATCTGGTAGGGAAGATGCAGGCATAGATATAAAACGCTATATTGATTGATAATTCATAAAGGAGTGCTCGTGGCGAAAAATAAAAAGGTTACCCGAAAACAGCTGCTCAAGGAACCGGATGAGTTCTTGACCTTTTCGAGCAAAATGTTCAACTATGCGATGGCCAATAAAAAGACGCTTATCGGTATTTTCAGTGGCATATTGCTATTGCTGATTGTCTTTGCGGCGGTGCAATACGTCGGCTACCGATCAGAAAACAGGGCGTCCGCCCTGTTTTCCGAGGCATGGAGTCGTTACGAAGTCGCACTCGAGGATACAGATCCGGTCAAAGCCTATAACGAAGTCGACCGCGACTTCCAGGATCTTCTGGCGGACTACGGCAACACCGAAGCGGGAAAGCTGGGCCGGGTGATGTACGCGCATATCGCCTATGAGGCGGGAGAATCGGACCGGGCGGTGCGTCTGTACGAGACGGCGCTGCCCTCGTTCAAGGGCGACCCTGCCCTGGAAAATCTGGTGCTGAGTGGTCTCGGGTATGCCTGTGAACAGCAGAACGCCCATGAAAAATCAGTCCTTTATTTCGAGCGTATTGTTGCCGGCGAAAGCCCGGTCCTGAAAAGTGAGGCCTATTTCAATTTGGGTCGGATTTACAATCTCCTGGACAATGCGGAAAAGAGCCGGAAAGCTTATGAGACCATCGTTTCGGACTATGCGGATTCCATTTATGCGGATCTGGTGAAAGAGCAGCTTGCCGGCTAGGGGGCAGCGTTTTTCGGCCCCACATCAAGCCGGTGTTTCTTGATCTTCTGATTGAGCCCGCTTTTTCCGATGCCCAGCAACTGTGCGGCATGGGCCTGCACGTTGCCGCTGAGCCGCAATGCCCGTTCGATCATTTTCTTTTCTACCAGGGCCAGCGTCTTGTTGAGTTTTGCATCGGGCGGCACCCCTTCGATCTGCAGTGTGCTGTCGGCGCTTTTCTTGAAGTTTTTGGGAAGATCATCGACCCGGATTTTATCGCCCGGGCAGAGAATAACGGCCCGCTCGATCACATTTTCCAGTTCCCGGACATTGCCGGGCCACTCGTATTCATAGAACAATCGTTCGGCCTCCTGTGCAATGCCGGTGACCTTGACATCCGATTCTCGCTCCCCCGCGTATTTGTCGATGAAGTGATTCGCCAGAAGCCGAATGTCCTCACTGCGATCCCGGAGAGGCGGCAGTACGATGTGGAGCACGTTGAGTCGGTAGAAGAGATCCTCCCGGAAGCGGCCGGCGTCCACCTCCTTTTTCAACTCCTTGTTGGTGGCGGCGATGATGCGGATATCCACGGAAATCGGTTTCACGCCGCCCACCCGTTCGAAAATTTTTTCCTGAAGCACCCGCAACAGCTTGACCTGCAACTGCGGCGAGATTTCCCCGATTTCGTCCAGAAACAAGGTTCCGCTGTCTGCAAGTTCAAACCGCCCTTTTTTCATGGCCACGGCGCCGGTGAAAGCCCCTTTTTCGTGACCGAAGAGTTCGCTTTCCAGAAGACTTTCAGACAGGGCCGCGCAGTTGACCGCGATAAAGGCATTGTCCCGCCTCGGGCTGTTGAAGTGGATCGATTTCGCAACCAGCTCTTTCCCGGTGCCGTTTTCCCCTTCGATCAGAACCGTGGCGTTGGAGGGCGCGATCTTGCGAATGGTCTGGAAAACCGCCTGCATCGGCTTGCTTTTCCCGATGATATTGCCGAAACTGTAGCGATACTCGACAGCATCCTTCAGACGGCGGTTTTCCTTTATCATCCGGTACATGGCCACGGCCCTGCTTACATACACGATCAGGCTTTCATTGTCGAACGGCTTGAGAATGTAGTTGTAAGCCCCTTTCTGCATCGCTTCCACGGCCTTTTCGACCGTGCCATAAGCCGTCATCATGATCACCGGCAAATCAGGATCTTTGTCCTTGACCCGCTCCAGCAGTTCCATGCCGTCCAAAGAGGGCATCTTCATGTCTGTGAGCACCAGGTCCACATCGCAGTTTTTCAGAATTTCCAGGGCTTCGCGACCGCTGTTGGCCGTAAGTGTTTCATAGCCTTCCTCTTCCAGAACCGCGCTTAAAATCACGGTATAGTTTTTTTCGTCATCGACGATGAGAATGGTATCCATTGCGCTCTGATTATTTCAGGTTTCGGATTTCGGGACGATAAACGGCAGGCGGATGGTCACTACAGCGCCCCCTTGGGGTCCGTTCCGGATGTCGACGCTGCCGCCGTGCGCTTCAACGATATTTTTTACAATTCCCAGACCCAGACCCGTCCCGGTTTCCTTGGTGGTAAAAAATGGGTCCCAGACCTGAGCCAGAGCCGATTCTGGAATCCCTTTTCCTTCATCCTCGAAGGAGATCACCGCGGCGTCCCCATTGGAACGAGCATCAATCCGGATTTTGCCTCCTTCCGGCATGGCCTGCATTGCATTGATGAGGATGTTGAGAAACGCCTGATGCATCATATCGAAATCCATCATGATTTCAGGCAGATCTTTTTCGTAGGACGATTCGATTTCATGGCCGGTCTGCTGGAATTGTCCTGATAAAAAGGCGATGCTCTTTTCGAGAATCCGCTGGAGGCGGCAGACTGTCATCTGAGGGGCTTTGGGTTTTGCGTACTCGAGAAAATCGGTGATGATGAGATTCAACCGGGTGGCCTCTTCCACGATAATGTTGGGGAAGGCGTTTGAGGGGTCGACGGCCGCCATTTTTTTCTTCAGCAGTTCTGCGGAACTCCTTATGATTCCAAGAGGATTTCGAATTTCATGGGAGATTCCGGCGATCATTTCGCCTAAAGCCGAGAGCCGCTGGGCTCGATTTAATTGCTCCTTTAAGCGGATTCTTTCGATATTGCGGTGGTGAATGATGCTCTCTCCGCGCTTGACCACGAAAATCAACACCAGAAAAAGAAGGCCCATGACAGCGGTGCAGGTGAGGATGACCCGGATCTGGAACCGGACGATGGCTTTATAATCCTTTGATAAGTCCTGAATGATTTCAACGACCCCCAACACCGGCCCGGAGATCGTGGACAGGGGTTTTTCGGCGCGCAGAGGAGCAAAGGTGACGATTTTACTTTTCTGAGGATATCCCAGGACAAGCTGCCAGAAATTGCCCCGCTGAATTAATTTGGAAGTGGGATTTCCGGAAAGGGCCTTGTCATAACTGGCGCCGCCGAGGTTTTCTTTGCCGATTTTTTCTTGATCAAAACTGTAAGAAATAATATGATTCATATCATATATATTGACCATGTCCACTTTGAAGCTGTGAAGCGTACTGCGCACCACCTTGTCCATTCGCTCGAACTGTTCTTTGTTGCGAAGTTGAATTTTACCGAATTTCAGGGCTATCGGAATAATAAATTGCAGAAATACTTGATGATTCAAGTTTTCAACCAGCAACAGCGCATATTCCTCGCTTTTTTTCAACTGCATGGCTCTGGCCCAGTGGGTGTTCATCAGCGAGAGGACCAGCGTTCCCAGGAAAATGACAATAAGGCTGCTGTAAGTGAAATATTTGACCAGTCTGAATGGTTTGACTTTTTCTTCGCTCATTTGAACTGCCATCAATTATTCTCTATCCTGAAAAGCAGACCAGCCGGGAACATTGACTCTATTCCCGGCTGGAAAACAGACTTGCCTTGGGGTAGGATATCTCTACCTTTCAATACCTGCTTAAACCTATTGACCGTTTTGACCGGCCTGTGGAATAACCGCCTTAGAGAGAAAAGAGCCGGGAAGATCATGCAGCGGTTTTTAGGATGCAGACCCGATGGCGCGGCAGATAAACCAGAAGTCTAAAAAGACGTTATTTCCGTTGACACTATATCACATAAGCTGGTAAAAAGAAAACGTCATTTTATAAATGGCCATCACAGTCCGTTTCCGCATTTCGACGCTCGCTTGCCACCCGTTAGTCGCCGTTGCATGTGGAAGCGCACATGGAGCAAACCCAATGTCAATCCCACAAAGAGCCTATCGTGATATTCCGTAAGAAAAAGCAAAGCATCGTCGGTCTGGATATCGGTTCAAGGACCTTGAAACTTGGTGAAATCGAACATGAAAAGCAAGGATATCGGCTCAAAAAATTCGGAATGCTCGACATCCCCGCGGAACTGATTGAAGACGGGACCATCAAGGAGCCCACGGAAATCGCACGGTACATCCGGCAGCTTTTCAAAATGTATAAAGTCAAAGAAAAAAACGTCGCCATATCCATCGGAGGGTATTCCATTATTGTCAAGCCGATCGTTGTGCAATCCATGCCGCAAGATCAATTGCAGGAGACGATCCATTTTGAAGCCGAACAGTATATTCCTTTCGATATCAGCGATGTCAACCTGGATTTTCAGATACTGGGAGAGTTGGAAGACAATCCCAACCAGATGAACGTCATGCTTGTGGCCGCGAAAAAAGAAGTCATCAGCGAATATGAAAGCCTCATCCAGTTGGCGGATTTAACGCCCAAGGTCATCGATGTGGATGCATTCGCTCTGCAGAACATTTACGACGTCAACTATGAGCCGGAAAACGACAACGTCGCGTTGATCGACGTGGGCGCAGCCAAAACGACGCTCAATATATTAAAAGGGGATCTATCGGTGTTGGTCCGGGATGTCTCCCTGGGATGCGGTCAGATCAATCAGCAGATCGTTTCCCAGATCGGCTGCTCACTGGAAGAGGCCGAGCATTTGTACCACAGCGGGGATTCGGGCGCAATGGCGGCAAAGGACCTGATGGAGATCGTAACCGCCGTGGTGACGGATTGGTGTACGGAAATTCGTCGTGCTCTGGATTTTTTTTATTCCACTTATCCGGGAGAGACGATCCGGAAGATCATTTTAAGCGGCGGCGGCGCCAACATCAAACGGTTCAGGGATCTTTTGGCTGAAGAAACGTCTTCCCATGTTGAAATCATCAATCCTTTCGAAAATATAAGCGTGGGAGGGGATTTCGATCCTCTGGACCTCGACAGAATCGCCCCCCAGGCGGCCATATGTTTGGGGCTGGCGTTGAGGAGGGTCGGCGATAAATGATACGGATCAACCTTCTGCCCTATGTCTCTGAAAAGAAAAAAGAGTCTGCGAGAAATCAGGTCTTTGTTTTTCTTGTCTACCTGGCGCTGATCATCGGCGCCGTCGCCTGGTACAATTCCCACCTGAATGGCGCGATCACCGATCTGAATGCAAAAATCGATTACACGAAAAAGGAGCTGGATCGATTTCAGAAAATTGTCGCCAAGGTGGAAGCGATCCGCAAACAGCTGGACCTCCTCAACCAAAAACTCACCGTGATCGAAGAGTTGAATGCGGGGCGGGGAGCATCCTTCCGGCTGCTGGACAACATGAACGAAATGATCATCAAAGATCGGATGTGGCTGGCGCGTTTCGAAGCGGTGGAACGCATCACCGTCATCACGAGTGGAAAAGGAAAAAGCGCCAAAAGGGAAGAAAAAGTCGAAACCCATCTGACGATCGAGGGGATCGCTCTGGACAACAAAACGGTGGCCGATTTCATGACTCAGTTAGAAAATGCAACGAAGGAACTGGGGGAAGAGGATTTCAACGTTTATTCCAATGTCAAACTGGTGACGTTGCAGCACATGACCCTCAGGCCGGACAAAGCCCGTGAAGAAATTAATTTGAAACGGTTTCAAGTCACATGCCAGAAAGAGCGCATGGCATCGGCCCCACCTAAAGCCGACGAAGCGAGTAGATCATGAAAGTTGATTTGCAGCCTTTATTTCAGAAAGTAGAAAAATTAAGCCGGCTCCACCGCATTCTTATATGCGTGGGGGCGCTGATTTTACTGCTTGGACCATCGGTGTATTTCCTCTTCATGCCGAAGCATAAAGAGATCACTAAGCTTGAAGGCGACCTGAGCAAATTGGAACAGGAGTTGATGATCGCCAAGCGCAAAGCCTCGAAGTTGAAGGAAGTGGAAGCGCAGATGGCTGCAGCCAGAGAAACGTTTGAAGAGGCCAAACGGGCGCTGCCGGAAAGTGAAGAAATCCCCACTCTGTTGACGAATATCTCCCACTCGGGTCAGGATGCGAAGCTGGATTTTTTACTCTTCCAGCCAAAGCCGGAAAAACCCAAGGGATTTTATGCTGAAATTCCCGTATCGATCCAGGTTAACGGGAGTTACCATGATTTTGTGAATTTTGCATACAAGATTTCGGAACTGAATCGTATAGTCAATCTCAAGGACATTCGCATGACCAAAACCGGCAAGGCAGAAGAAAGCACGCTTAATATCACCTGCACGGCGGTTACATATAAATTTTTAGAAACCACCCCTGAAAAGAAATAATAGTTGTCGCTATGAAAGCGCATTTTTTTAGAGCATGGAAAATCATTTTTTGCGTTTTGATCGCCCTCACTTTATGGAGTTGCAGCGATCCCCCGAACGACGCCGAAAAAACGGCCTCAGTGCGCAAAAAAGTTGTTTTACCAGAGGAAAAAACACCTCAAGAGCCTCTACAAGTTGCCTCTGAACAGCCGGTCGAGTCCCAATCGCCCGCCGCTCTTAAGGAGCAATCGCCCTCTCAGGAATCCGCTCAAAGTGCTTCCGTCACCAAAAAGATCCCCGATGTTATCGTTATACCTGTCCAGCCGGAAGACAATAAACCGATAGATATTAAAAAGATTGCGCCCGAACAGCCGGCCCCTGCGGTAAAACCGCCGCGAACAGCGCCGGTTGAGATGTCGGAGAACAATAACAAGCCGGCGCCGGAAAAAAAGCCGGCGGAAGCACAACGACCACAGACGGCGGCAGCCGTGGATGCCGATGTTTCCGAGGAGGCGACGATGGAAACCGCATCGCTCCCGGACGATTTGCCGGTGTTCGAAGGGCGGGAAACGCCGGCCGATGAGGAGGAAGCAGATCGGCCGCCGGAGGAAAAGGCGGAAGCGCCCGAGACGTCGACGGGGGAAAGCCGAACAACGGACGCCGGCGTCAGCGACAGCGCGCTGGCTTCCATTTTGGGCATCGCCAGAGAAGAGACAAAAACAAAGACCGGCTATGATCCTTCCGGCAGAGTGGATCCATTCGAGCCGTTGTTCAAGCCGCCCCAAGAAGAAGAAACGCCGCCTGAAGAACAGCCGGTCGAAGGCGGTTCGACAGCGGACAAACCAAAAAGGGAAAAGCGAATTCCCCGGACACCGCTGGAAAAGATGGACCTGAATCAACTGAAGCTGGTCGGCGTCATCCGGGCGGAAAGTGGCAATCGCGCATTGGTCCAGGAGTCTTCCGGAAAAGGGTATATTATTTCCAAGGGAACGTATATCGGAATCCATTCCGGCAAGGTGGCTGAGATACTGAAAGACAGAATCATTGTCGAAGAGGAGTATGAAGATATCCGCGGCGAAATAACGGTGCGTGAAAGAGAACTTAAAATCCAAAAGCCTCCTGGAGAGGGATACCATGAAATGTAGCGTCAAGAAACAAGACTGTCATTTTTTTGGGGTAGCCGGCATTCTGCTGATGTTCGTGATATCCATTTTTGCGGGATGCGCTTCCAGCAAAGGCCCAGGGCAGATTGCCGATTCAAGCGCCGACAATCAAGCCTTCTCTAAAGTGATCACACGACTGGAAATTTTGCAAACTCCGGATGCGCCGGGTGTATTGATCCAGGGAAATCAAGAGCTTACTTATTCCTCCGCAAAACAGCCGTTTCCGCCGACGGTGCTGTTGTATTTCCCGGAAACCGGCCTTGATTTGGAAGAGACCATGGGCGTCCACCAAACCGGAGAAGAAAACGCAGTCATTCGTTCCGTAAAGGCTTCGGAAATCAGAAATGACGCCGACCAGAAAACCACCAAAATAGAAATCGTGCTCAACTCGGATCTTTCGCATGAGATCCTTCGAGAGGACGGCGCCGTGTCCATACTGTTTTCCGGTGACGCATCAGGGACGCGTTCCGCAGATGGAAAGGAAACCGACGCCTATGAATCCACTCCCATCCAAACTGCAACACGGCTGCATTCCGTTTACGCGACAAAAATGGACGACAGCATGAAAGTCTTTGTGGGAGCAGACGGCGCCATCACCAATTATAAGGCATTTACCATTAAAAGCCCGGCGCGCATCATTTTCGACATCTTCAACCTGCAGAGTCCTTACAAGAATGAAAAGATTGTGAAGGTTGACAGCCCCTGGGTGGAAACCGTCCGGTATTTCGGTTACCCGGATCGACTTCGGCTGGTGCTGGAAACGAAACAACAGTATCTATCCGCGTTTTCGGCGTATCCGGTCGATAACGGTCTGTTGATCCATGTGGGAACGGATGCGGCGTATGCAAGCGGAGCCCCGATCCGGCAAAGCAGCCGGTCCATGACGGAAACGGCTCAGCCCCGATCATCTGTCAAAGATACGGCGAACCGTCTTCAGTCGATTTATGCGACGCAACTTCCCGACAGCACCATGGTCACGCTGAGGGGAGACGGTCAGATCGCCGATTATAAAGTCCTCACCATTCAAAATCCGCCTGCCATTGTTTTTGATATTGACAACATCGAAAATCCCTATGAGAAGCAAAACGCGTTCCCGGTGGATACCCAGTGGGTGAAAAAGGTCCGACACGAAACCTATCCGAACAAGGTGCGGGTATATATTGAGACCCGTCCGGAATACCTTTCAAATTTTTCAGCGTATCCGGAAAAAAACGGCATGGTGGTCTACGTTGGAAAAGGACAAACTCCAGGGACCATGATAGCCGATACGCGCATGGAAGCACCGGCCCAACCTGCGCCGCCGCCTGTCCGGCCTGTTGAACAACCCGTCCCGGGGATGGCGCCCGTTGAGCGGGCAGCACCTGAAATGCCGTCCGAAAGAACGGCTCCGGCGGCGCCTCGTCCGTCGGTTCAAGTGAGCGGAAAACCGGCGTGGGTGAATCGCGTCGATTTCCTGAGCGAGGAAGCCGGCAAGTCCACTTTGATCATCGGCACATCGGAGCCGGTTGCGCACAATATCGAAAGCGTCGGCAATAGAGCATTGCAACTGCAGTTGTTCAATACCAAAACCCCGGATTATCGTCAGCGACCGCTCATCACCGATCGATTCGAGAGCGCCGTGGATCGCATCCTTCCCCGGCAGACCGAAAAGTCCGGAGAGGAAGTGTCCGTCGTTGACATCCAATTGCGGGAATCGGTGCCATACTATGTCGAACAGACAGATGGGCTTTTGATGGTCCATTTCGAAGCCTCCTCCATATCACCACGCCCTGCCGAAACAACGATGCCGCAGCCCATGCTGACAGACGCGCGGAATCAAGCGCCAACGTCTCCAGGCGCCCGGCCGCAGCCCGGTATATCCGAGCGTGCGCCGGCTTTTGATGAGGCGCCGTCCCAGACCCGGCCGTCGACGGCCCCCGCCTATGAAGAACGGGCCGTTGCAAGAGGCGCCGAGGCGCCCGGTGCTTTCGATATGCCGACTGCTGCAATGGAAGGGTTCGCCGGAGAGCCGCCGGCTGCGTCTTTTGATGCGGCGGGCGCTGATTTTATGGATGACTTCTCTCCGGAAGCGGGATTGATCGATACAGGCCCGAGATATACGGGGGAACCCATTGCGCTGGATTTCTATGAAACAGATATCAAGAATGTCTTTCGCATTCTACGAGAGGTGAGCGGCAAGAATTTTGCCGTTGATAATGACGTAACAGGGCAGGTAACCCTCACCCTGGAACATCCTGTGCCATGGGATCAGGTGCTCGACCTTGTCCTGAAGATGAACCAACTAGGCAAAACCATGGAGGGCAACATCATCCGGGTCGCAACCCGGAACACCCTCAAGCAGGAAGAACAGCAAAAACAGGAAACCCTTGCGGCCCAGCGGTCGGCCCAGGATCAGCAAAAAGCGCTGGAACCTCTGATCACGGAGTACATTCCCGTCAGCTATTCAGATGCCGCCACAGAGATTCAACCGCATCTGGATAAGATCATAACAAAAGACCGGGGGTCTCTCAGCGTGGATACGCGCACCAACATGGTGATCCTGACGGATACGGCCGGCACGATCAAGCAGGCAAGGGAAATCGTCGAAAAGCTTGACCGGGTGACGCCCCAGGTGCTGATCGAGGCGCGCATCGTTGAAGCCACCACCAATTTTTCCAGAGAGATCGGCACCAACTGGGGAATGAGCACCGGCATCAGTGATGCGACCGTCGCTTCCGGGGCGGAAGCGGAACCGGGCGCGGGTCCGCAAAGAGCGTATAACGTCCTGGGGGGCACGTATGGCACCGACATCGCCATCAACCTGCCGGTGAACCAGTTCGGCAGCATCGGGTTCAATTTTCTGAGGATCGCCGGAACGCCGTTCCTTCTCAATGCGATGTTGATGGCCATGGAGTCTCAGGAGGAGGGTAGAATCATTTCAGCGCCGCGAATTTTAACCTTAGACAATAAAGCGGCCAATATCAGCCAAGGATTTGAATATCCTTATGCGACAACGGATGAAAATGGAGAAACAACGACCGAGTTCAAACAAGTTGATTTGAAACTGGATGTGACGCCTCATATTACTCCGGACAACCGCATTTCCATGAAAGTGCAGATCCAGAACAACGATATTTTTCAACAGACCCCCGACGGTCCTGCATTGTCGACCAATGAGGCCTCGACCGAATTGCTGGTCAACGATGGAGACACCTTCGTCATCGGCGGCATTATCAGAGAAAATCAGACAAGATCCAACGACGGCCTGCCGGGGCTGTCAAAAATACCGTTGCTCGGGTGGTTGTTCAAGTCGAGAGTTCAAGCACAGGACAAACGGGAACTGCTGATTTTCATTACCCCCAAGATCGTTCAGCTGGAGCAGCGTCAGTTGCAGCTTTAATGCAGGATTGCCTTCTGCCTTGTACCGGGTTGGAAGCTGAAAACCAGTGTGCTGCTTTATGTATGACTTAGACATCAGATAAGGAAGATAAATGAAATACAGCATCGGAAAATTAGTCTATCTGTTTACAGTGATGGTGTTGGGCATATTCCTTTTAGCTGGATGTGGGTCGAAAGGCGGAAAAGGCACGGATGGCGGAGACGACGGTGATGGCGGTGGAGAGACGCCGACGCCGACGCCGACGTTTAATTTCACTGGCACCGTTTATAGTGGAAACGGCAATAGTGCGCCCCAGGTGAAAATTCATGCCATACAGAATGAAGACGGGGTGAATACGACCGTTACCAATGCCGATGGCCAATTTTCCATGGACATATCCGAGGAAATGCACACGGTGCTGGGCACGCGATCGGGGCTTATTCCGACTTTTCGTCTTGCCGATCTTTCTTCCGGAGATGCTGTTGAACAGAGCTTGCTGCTTCAAACGGCTGCGGCATCGTCGGTTTCCATCAATGCACAAGTCGGCGGTTCCGTCAACTCAAACACGATCGATGGACAGAGGGCGCGGTTGAATGTCGCCCCTCAACCGGATGGCGTTTTCGATGTTTTTAACGGCAATGGCAGATCCGATGCCTCGAGTGCATCGGTGAACGTAGAATACATCAATTTGTCCATACCGTTGCCCGTCCCGCTGCCGTCGCCGGATACGCTGGCGGCAAATGATGTGATCATAGGGGGTAAGCAGGCCCCTGCGTCCATGGTGTTCATCAATCCCCCTTTATTGAAAATGGATGCCGCGGGAGAATTGATTCTTCCGAATCCCGGATCCCTCTCGAATGTGCGCATCCTGCATTTCGATCCATATGAGCACCGATGGGAGGTTGCAGGTGAGACCGACGACACGCCTGCGGATGGAACAGCCGTATCCGTCTCCGACGGTGGGGTATATGGCATTTTTTATGAGGAAAGCAGAACCGGAACGGTGCGGGGCACGGCGACGCCGGGAAGCTTTGTTTATGTAGGGGATGAGGTTGTCAGGGTGCTGTCCGATGGTACGTTTTACTTTGGGGAGGTGCCGATTCCTCCCAGCGGTCAATTGAAAGTCGTTGCCGTGGGACCGGATGGAGAGCTTATTGAGCGGACATTGAACATTGAACCGGGCGATATCCTCACGATTTCGCTGGCGGTCGTGGAAATAAACGCCATCGATCTTACGGCCGTTGATGAGGAAATTACTGCGGACGGGCAGGCGACGACAACCGTTAAAGCGACTGTTCTGGACGTCAACCAGGATCCAGCCCTTGATGGAACTGAAGTGGTTTTTTCAAGCACGGCAGGGTCATTGTCCTGCCCGCCGAACGGTACGGCCGGTTGCAATGTCGCCTTAAGCGGCATCAGGGCCCAGACGGAGAACGGCGTCGCACGGGTGGTCCTGCAAAGCAGTACGATTGTCGAGACAGCCACTGTTACCGGAACCGTGGCGGGATTGTCGGACACTGTCGCAGTCGACTTTGCGGCCGGTTCTCCCTACAGCGCCGAATTGTACGCTGATCCGGTGAATTTAACGGCAAACGGATCGCAGCAAAGCACCATCGAGGCCATTGTCTATGATGCAGCAGGTCACCGGCTGGAAGGGCGCAATGTTTTGTTCGAGCTTTCTGCGCCGAACATGGGACAACTGTCTGAATCAGTTGTTACGACAACCGCAGGAGGCCTTGCGTCCACGGTTTTCACCACTTCAACCCAAACCGGTGATGTCGCAGTATCGGTCAAAGATGAAAACGGCAATCCGCTTAAGAATCAAAACAATGAAACTGAGAATGCTGAAATCACGATTACCCTTATCGGCGCTCAGGTCGCTTCGATAACCGCCAGTACGGGCGCTCCCAGCATTGTTGCAGACGGTGAGACGATGGTTCTGGTTGCGGCTGAGGTGAATGATTTTGAAGGGCAGGCGGTTTCGGATGGAACGAAAGTGACTTTTACGACCACAGCCGGAACGTTCCAGGGGACGACGAATGATGCGGGAACCCGGATAGATCCCACAACTATCGGCGGCAGGGCAACGGCCCAACTCATTAGCCCGACCAATGTAGGGACCGCTACCGTCACTATTACGGCCGGAGGCGTGTGGGCTGCCGCAGAAGTCGGGTTTGATCCGGGCGCCCCGGCTATGGTCACAGCAAGCGCGAGTCCTTCCAAATTGACGTTAGGACAAGATGTCGGCAGCACTATCACCATGACAGTGAGGGATGCATATGACAATTTCGTACCCGGTGCGACGCTTACGATCAGAGACAGAGAGATGTTCGGAGC
Organism: Desulfobacteraceae bacterium; assembly: GCA_011390065.1. Lineage (GTDB taxonomy): Bacteria > Desulfobacterota > Desulfobacteria > Desulfobacterales > JAABSP01 > JAABTD01. The sequence continues at coordinate 25,696 of JAABTD010000007.1, read as the reverse complement.
TGTTGATTCAGGCACCGCTGTAACGGATGCGGGCGGCACGGCAACGGTTAATTATACACCGCCCAGTCTTGTACCGGATGGCGGCAAGGACGAAGTGAAGATTGTTGCAACCAATGGCGTGGAAACAACTGTAGAAATTCAGTTGGTAGGCCCCCGGATCGCGGGTATTCAACTCAGTCTCGAACCCTCGAGCCTGCCGGCTGATGGCGAAAGCCAGGCCATCGTTAGTGCGGTTTTGACGATGGTGGGGGGCGATCCCGCGCCTGATGACACGCCGGTTTATTTCGGCGTTGTTTCCGGAGGAGGCGGCTTTGTCGGCGGTATTGCGCAATCGTTTACGGTGGGCGGCGAGGCGATAGCGAGGCTGACGGCCGACAACGAGCCCGGCACGGCGACGATTCGGGTTGGTACCGACAAATATGCAGAAGAAGTGAATGGCGAGCAGACCGAGAGGATCGGCGGGATTGTCCAGGAGATCGATATTGATTATACCCCAGGCAGCATCAGCCTGTTGATAGCGCCCGACATCGTTTTGGGGACGGGACAGCAAAGCTGCAAGGATGGCACGGCCCTGAATTGCGCCGAGATCATCGCCACTCTTGAACTGGCCAACGGAGACCCCGCGATCGGCGAGGAAGTGACATTTTCCCTCCAATCCTCGGCCGGCATGTCCAGGACCGGAACGATAGAGCTTCAAAACGATGGGCTCAGCGACGATGCCGGCAGGGTGAGCGCGTGGTATATAGCCCCAAATGAAGGAGGGGAGATCACCATCACGGCCACCTGGGTAACAGACAATGTAGAAGTGACGGAAACCGGAACCATCACCATTAACCCCCCGCCCGCATCCATCAACGTGGCGCCGCCCGATCAGACTGAAATCAGCGTGAGAGGGACCGGCGGCCAGGAAACGGTCCAACTCTTTTTTGAAGTAAAAGACAATGCAGGCAATCCCGTGCAAGATGGGTATCGGATTGATTTTGAGATTCTCACAGGACCTGGCGGGGGGGAACTCCTCACGCCGATATTCGACCTTACCGAAGGCGAGGGGAGGGTCGGCACCGTCTTGCGCAGTGGTTACGAATCCGGACCCGTCAGTGTAAAAGCGACTTACTTCCATAATAGCAATGTCAGCACCGTGGTGAGTCAGATTGTTATAAAGGCAGGCCCTCCGGTCGGCGAGGAATTTGGGATCAGTGCGCAATACAACAATATTTCGGGTCTTTCATACACCGGTTTGGAGAATCTGTTGATTGCCAATGCAGGGGATTATTATGGCAATGCGGTGCCCGACGGGACTGCTATATCATTTAAAACCTATAATACCGGCGGTCTTATTGAGGAAGGCGAGCAAAATACAAATACTGCCGGCGGTTTTTCAAACAGCACGTTGTTTTCGACGCCTACTCCCCGGCCGCTGGAAGGCGGCGTCTCGATTACCGCTGAAGCAGTCGGCGGCAGGACCACCCATATCACCAGTCTCGATCTGGCGCCGGTCGATTTCGCAGCCAGGGATCGATATATACTTTTTGCAGGAACCGATGGCGGAGGGGTTTACAAATCTTTGGATTCGGGTAAAACCTGGGAAAATAGGAGCCGGTCGTCAAGCCACCCGGGACAGAATTGGATTTACCCCTATGTTAATGATATCTCCATTGACCGTGATGAAACCAACATCGTTTACGCGGCAACCGGTTTTCTGGGGCAGGGGAACATCTATCGGAGCCTTGACGGCGGTTTGACTTGGAACAGCGGCAGTGCGGAAGAGTGGATAGGGTTGAAATCCTATCCCTTAAGCGATTTGAACAGTATCAGTTCGGCGGTGTCAACGGTTCTTTGTGACTACGACGACGACGCTGTGCCTTACAGAGAGTACCCATGGGTATGGGCTGGCACTGAAAACGACGGTATTTTATATTCCGAAGACGGCGTCATTTTTAAACGAGCCGAAGTGTTGGGCAAGGGGCGCAATATCAACGATATCGTCAGGATCGTCGATACCCATGGCGCCGATGCGATTTTATATGCGGCGACAAGCAGCGGCATATACAAAAGCTATCCAAAAGACGCCGGCAGTGGAGGCGGACGACAATGGTTTTACAAAACAACTGATTCCACCGACGGGGCGCCCAACTCATTTCCCGGCGATCACGTCAACAGCTTGGCGTTGCACTCCAGCGCCGACGGGGGGGTCAGTGATATTTTGTATGCAGGAACCGAGGATGCAGGCGTCTGGGTCTCCACGGATAGCGGCAAAAGCTGGAAATATTATACAGAAGGTTTGGGAGAAGGCCTGATGGCGACTATTCCGGCAGGCGATATCCGAAACCAAGGGACCGGAAGAGTAACCGATGTGACCGTCGGGAAAAAAACGCTGTCGGAGAACTGGACGCTTGAATATGAAGAATATGCGGTATGTGTTGAAAATTCAGATGGGAGAGATTGCGAACAAGGCGCATGTCCGGAAGGTGAATGCGAACAAACAGCGGGAGGCTTTACCATAACGGGCAGTGATACGGGAGTTATTCCTGACCCGGATCAGCCTGACCAACCCGACCACGCGATGGAGGGGCAGCGCTATGAAGTGGCATCAGTAGACCTTGCATTTACAATAGTCGAAGGGAACATCCCCTTCGAACCGGGCGACAAATTCACTTTTACCACCATCCGCAATCCCGGATTGAATATCAAACAACTTCTTTTAGATGAGACAAACAATCGATTATACGCCACTACCTATTTCGAGCCGGAGGGGTTCCACCCCGTGGGCAATCTGTACTACCATGATTTGAAATCTGACAGATCCGGCTTCATGAAAGAGGGAGGACTGTGGTTGGAAGCAAGTGAAGGGCTCCCGCAATTCGATCCTCCCGATGACGCAACGCTTTTCGCGCAACATGCCATGTCCCTGGCCCAAGGCCCGTTCGGGGAGACCAAAAGCCTGTTCATAGGCGGGGAAGGCATCAGTTTTCATAAAGCTGATTCCGGCCTGTCCAATGAATCGCTTCCGGATTGGACGGCGAGCAGGAGCGGGATGAACAATACCATCATGGCGAGGACATTTGTTCTGTTTTCCGGCGCTGCCAGCATGAGCTTCGAGCTGGTTGCCATTAACAGCAAGGCGGGTGACAATATTTGGGAAACAGGCGATCCTTTGCCGGTTGCAGTCGAAGATGAGAACGAATTGATTTTTGAAGCGTTTGTCCAGGATGAATACGGCAACCCGCCCATAGGCGGTTCTTCTTTCACCGTTGAGACAAGCCAGCAGAGGAATGTCTACAGCATAATCTATCCTGACAGCCTGATCTATCCCGGCACATGGCGGGACACTACAGACGAACGGACCAGAAACCCATTTGTCATTCGATATATCTATAATGCCGATACGGATGGAGGGCTTGTATTTGAATTCGATCCGGATTGTCCTACAGGGGAGATAACGGCGCCCGGCTGCTCGGGTTCATTGCAACAAATAACGATTCAACTCCCGATTATCCGGAGCGATTTTTGGTCTTTTTGATGAGCTGACGACGGAGCAGGCACAGCAAGGTTGGACGATTTCAGCATGTTCATGCATCGCAGTGCATCACCGAAAGCCCTGATTCAGATAAGTATGCGCCGTGCCGCTTGGAATTTAATTCCAAGCGGCACGGCTTTTGATGGACATTGATTGTTCGAGAATTAAGTGAAGAAGGGAAAGATAGGTGGGCAACTGAATCATTTGCTGAAAACTGATTAATTGCTCAACATCTCCAACCGCACGCGCTGCGCCTCCTGCGCAATCTCACCCTCCGGATTCAACGCGATCGCCTTGTTAAACGCATCCAGGGCTTTTTCCTTCTGATTCAGCGCAGCATAAGCCATGCCCAGTTCCAAATGCAGTTCCGCCATTCTGGGGGCATTGTCGATCGCTTTTTCAAGGACATTAACGGCATCGGACAATTTGCCCATGGCCATATAAGTGCGGGCCAGACCCCTCTGAGCGATTGGGAAATTTTTCTCTATATCGAGCGCTTCCAGATAATATTTTTCAGCGAGTTCATAATTTCCCTTATTGTAATACGCCCAGCCGAGGTTCGACAGCGGAAAGTGCGGTGTTGCGTACAGGAGATCCTCGGCGACTTCCTTGAATGTCGCAATGGCGGCATCCCAGTCCTTTTTTGCGAGATAGGCCGTACCCAGGTTGTTTCGCGCGGGGGCATAGCCTGGATTAATAGCCAGCGCTTTCTGGAAATGGCCGATGGCGGCATCCAGTTTTCCCTTGCCCATATAGGCTAGGCCCAGGTTGTTATGCACAAACGGGTCATCGGGATTCTGGCTTTCGGATTTCAGGAGTTCCCTCAATGCAAGCGTAAAATTGCCCTGCGCCAGATACGCCTCCCCCAGATTCCTGGATGCCTCCGCCTGTTGGCGTCGCACTTGCGATTTCTGATTGTTGGCACATGCGGGGAAGAGAACAAAAATCAGCATCACCAGAATCCAGCGGGTTGGCATTAACCTGAAATTATGCATGTAAAATTCCTATGTCGGGTTTTCGTTTTGAAGGGAACGAATCGTATCGATGATCCGGGCGGTTGAACGTGCGTTAGCGGTGTTATGTACGCGGACGATGTGCGCCCCGCCGAGTATGGCGGCCGCCACGCTCGCTTGAGTGCCGGTTTCGACTTCCGGCTGATCGGTGGATAGTTCCGGTTCATCTGTCCGTCTCAGAAGTTTCCGGATAAACGCCTTTCTGGAAGTGCCGATTAAAAGAGGCGCGTCCAGCGATTCAAAAGTATGCAGATTGGCAAGGATGGACAGGTTGTGATCCATGGTTTTACCAAAGCCGATGCCGGGATCGACGATAATCTTTTCCCTCTCCACCCCGCTGTCCAGCGCCCTCTGGATCGCCTCTCCTAAAAAGTCCCTGATCTCCCCCAGCAGGTCATCGTATACCGGCGCTGCCTGCATGGTTTTCGGCGTCCCCTTCATGTGCATCACAATGATCGGGACACCGTGTCTGGCGGCCACAGCGCCCATCTCGGGGTCCATCCGGAGGGCGCTGACGTCGTTGATGATGGCGGCGCCGTTTTTCAGCGCTTTTTCAGCGACCTCTGATTTGGTGGTGTCAATGGAAATCGGTATGGAGATCTGCGGTGCGATCTCCCGGATGACGGGTATGATCCGCGCCATTTCGACCTCCGCAGGGACGCTGTCGGAAAAAGGACGGGTCGATTCTCCACCGATATCGATGATGCCGGCCCCGTCCGCCGCCATTTTCAAGGCTTGGGCCACCGCCGCATCGGCATCAAAAAATCGGCCGCCATCGGAAAAAGAATCCGGCGTAACATTGAGCACGCCCATAATGCAGGTCTGTGGACCCAGTTCCAGCCGATGATTTTTCCACGAGATGGTATAGGGCTTCATTCCGTAGTTGATTCGGTTTGCGAAGTTTCGGCTTCGGGCTTCGGCTGGCCCTTGGGCGCTGCTCTCCCCGCAGGATGCTTCCTGGTAGAGGGCAACTGGATGCCGGGCCGCAGGGAGAAAATAAGATCGTCGAGTTCTTCGCCCAGGACGGTCTCTTTTTCCAGCAGGAGATCGGCCAGTCGATGGAGGATATCCATGTTCTCTTCCAGAACATTTTTCGACTTGGCATAGGACCTGTTGACGAGATTGCTGATCTCTTCATCGATTTTTCGAGCCGTATCTTCGGAATAATCGCGGTTGTGAGCGATTTCTCTGCCTAGAAAGATCTGCTCCTCACCTTTGGCGTAGGACAGCGGTCCGAGCGTTTCGCTCATCCCCCAGGAACGAATCATTTTCTGCGCCATTTCCGTAGCTTGTTTGATGTCGTTGGCGGCGCCGGTGCTGATGCGATTGAACACGAGTTCTTCGGCAACGCGTCCTCCGAAAGCGACGGAGAGTTCGCTTTCCAGTTGATCCTTGAATTTAAAATCCCGCTCTTCGGGTAGAAACCAGGTGACGCCGGCAGCGCGGCCGCGGGGAATGATGGTGATCTTGTTGACGGCGTCTGTTTCAGGCAAAAAGCGGGCAACCAGGGCGTGTCCGCCTTCATGATAGGCCGTGGTCCGCTTGTCTTCCTCTGAGATCACCTTGGATTTGCGCTCAAGCCCTAAATAGACCTTATCTTTGGCGTCTTCGAAATCGACCATGTCGATTTGTTCTTTGTTGCGCTTCGCCGCCAGCAAGGCCGCTTCATTGACGAGGTTTTCCAGATCCGCTCCCGAAAACCCAGGGGTGCCTTTGGCCAGCACAGTTGTAGAGACATCCGAGGCAATGGAGGTTTTCCGCATATGAACCTGGAGGATTTTTTCCCGGCCCCGGATATCCGGCAGCGACACCACCACCTGACGGTCGAACCGGCCGGGACGCATCAGCGCGGGATCGAGGACGTCCGGCCGGTTGGTGGCCGAGATGAGGATGACGCCTTCGTTGGATTCAAAACCATCCATTTCCACCAGGAGCTGATTCAGGGTTTGCTCCCGCTCGTCGTGGCCCCCACCGAGACCGGCGCCGCGATGGCGGCCGACCGCATCGATTTCATCCACAAAGATGATGCACGGCGCATTCTTTTTTCCCTGAACGAAGAGGTCTCTGACCCGTGAAGCGCCCACGCCTACGAACATTTCGACGAAGTCGGAGCCGCTGATGCTGAAGAAGGGAACGCCGGCCTCCCCTGCGATGGCCCGCCCCAGGAGCGTTTTGCCGGTACCTGGAGGCCCCATGAGCAGCACTCCCTTCGGAATGCGACCACCCAAACGGGTAAACTTTTTAGGATCTTTTAAAAAATCAACGATTTCCGACAGCTCCTCTTTGGCCTCATCCACGCCGGCTACATCTTCGAAAGTGACCTTTTCCGCCTGGTCTGAAAGCAATCGCGCCCGGCTTTTGCCGAAAGACATGGCTTTGCCCCCGCCTGACTGCATTTGACGCATGAAAAAAATCCACACTCCGATGAGCACGATCATGGGAAACCAGGATACCAGAACGGAGATGAACCATGGCGATTCGGCCGGCGGCTTGGCTTGGATGGCCACGCCCCTGTCCCGAAGCGTCCGAACCAGATCCGCATCCTCCGGCGCATAAAGCTTGAAGCGATTGCCCTGGGCATCGGTCACGAGCAGTTCCTGATCCTGGATGATCACTTCCGAAACACTGCCGTTTTCCACCATTGACAGGAATTCGGTGTAACTGACGTTGGTCTCAGTCGTATGTTGTTGATTGAAAAGGTTGTAGAGCATGATCATCATGAGCGTGATGACCAGCCATAGAGCCAGATTTTTGTAAAACGGGTTCAAGGGCGATTACCTCCTGACAAAAGTTGATTAAACAATATAATATTAACCATCAAGGAGAATTAGGCAAGAAAAATTCAACCTTCAAGAGCTTTTGGCTGGCTTCCGAAACTTTGGCGAATTCCGAGGTGCGATATCCGGCGATCCACAGGATTTTTCCATCAGAGACCAGAAGGGGGCATCGAACCCGTTCGTCCCTGAGGATTTTTTGGTTGATAAAAAAATCCTTGAGTTTTTGAGAGCCTTTCATCCCCAATGGCCTGAAGCGATCTCCCGGGCGCGGAGAGCGTATTGCGAGGGGGAACACAAGCGCATCCAGGTCGAAGCAGGCCGTCGCAGGGGATGAAAAGTCATCCGGCAAAGCCGTTTCGGTCAGAAGGATAAAACGCATTCGCGCCCCGATTTCAGGGATTTCGATTTCCGTTGCTGCACCGGGACGTGGAACCAAATGTTTGAAGGCGATTGAGTTCGTTCCTGGATGGGGCCCGTATCGAAGGGGCATATCCACCCGTTTTATGGTGAGTCGGTCGGCGCTTTTTTCAATTTGAATGCGGTCGGGCAGATGCAGCTGTTTTTCAGCGCAAGGGCCGTCCGACGCCTCCCCGATCACATCAAGGATGGCTTCAATATGAGAAAAGCGAATTCGCTTTAGGTTCCCCTTAAGGCGGAAGATGCCCTTGCGAAGGATGCGCCTGGCCAGAGGACGCTCCAGCCTTCTCAGCCGGGTAGAGGAGAAAATGAGACGGTCGTCCTCTTCAGTCAAGAGGCATTCCCGGAAGGTTGATGCCGACAACCGGTCAATCCAGTCGTTTTCATCCCGCATGATGGCGGCGAAGCGAGAAAGCGTCCCCGATATGTCTGGATTATAAAGATCCTGGAGCAGAGGGATCAACTGGTGTCGGATTCGATTCCGGCGATGGCGAAAATCCTGATTGGAGGCATCGATAACGTACGGGATCCCGTTGTCGTCCAGGAAATTTTTAATCTGATCCCTGGTGGTGTCGATCAGCGGGCGAATGAATCGATGCTCCCGCACGGGAGGAATGCCGGCGAGGCCCTGGGGACCGGATCCCCTGATGAGATTCATCAGAATGAGTTCCGCGTTATCATCGGAATGATGTCCCAAAGCGATCTTGTCGTACCGATATGCATCTGCGATCTCTGTGAAATAGGCATAGCGCATCTGCCGGGCCGCCTCTTCCAGAGAGAGCCTGCGACTCTTACCGAAGGCGGAGACATCCGTTTTTCTTTCAAAAAAAGGCAGGTGCAGGTTGTCGGCGATGGAACGCGTAAAATCGGCATCCGAATCGGAAGCAGCGCCCCGAAGTCCATGGTTGAGATGAATCACGCCAAGCCGGAGTCGCAGTTCCGGGGCGATGGCGAACAACAGATGGAGCAATGCAACGGAATCGGGCCCGCCGGAAACGCAGGATAGCACCGCGTCTCCGGGCGTCAGCATGCCGTGGCTCATGATGGTCTGTTTGACGCGTTGTAAAAGTCGCAGGTCCTGCATGGAGACAGAGTATCCGCGAAGAGAGGGGAATGTCAATATTTGGTCGGCTTAAAGCGGTGAAATCGAAATTTTTTTGGGAAATTTTTTTGGATTGATCCTTGAAAATTCAGCGTGGTGATGTATTATTGAATTTGGTTGTGCTAGGCGGGGAGTTAGCGGTGCCCTCGACCCGAAATCCGCTTTATGCGGGGCTGAATCCCCCCTGGAGGATCACAACCCGATCACCGGTTGCCGTTTTGGTCGGCCGCCGTGCAACAGACAGTCGCGAACCTCGTCAGGTCCGGAAGGAAGCAGCGATAAGCGATAGCGTTTGTGTCACGGATCGATCCCGGCCATTTCCTGGTTCCGGATGATTGGGTAAAGCATTCGATAGGGGGTGCACAACCTCCCTTTTCATGCCTTTTATCTCCCCTGATGATTTATCGCAAAGCCAGAGATGCCGGCCCCTTTCTATCCTGCTCTTTACCTTGACATTACCCCGCGCCGTATTATTTTGTTGACAATGTTGGAACTGAGCTATCCGAAAAAATGAGGAAAATTGAGAGGTGACAGCAACCCATGACGACGGATAAAGGCAAGAAGACGCCTCCGAAGGAGGAAGAACGAACAGACGTTGAGGGAAAGCAGCCCGGTCCGGCGCCGGTTGAAAACGGCGATGAGACGCCCCATCTGGAAGGAGACGATCCCAAAACGGATGCGCCCGGCGACGATTCAGCGCTGGATAATGATATTCAGGAGAAGCTCGCTTCGGCCCAGGAGGAGCTTAGAGAAGCTCGGGATCGGGTTCTTCGGGTCTCTGCAGAATTCGAAAACTATAAAAAGCGATCTGCGCGTGAAATGGCGTCTCACCGGAAGTATGCGAACGAAACCCTGGTGAAAGCCCTGCTCCCGGTGGTGGACAATCTTGAACTGGCGATTCGTTCCGCAAAAGAAAATGGAAAGGCGGACGATGGGTTGCTGGAAGGCATTGAGATGACCCGGAAGGAAATCCTCAAGGTCTTTGAAAAGTTTGGGGTCACGCCCATCGAAGCAGAAGGAAAACCCTTTGATCCATCGGTCCATGAAGCCGCCATGCAGGAAGCATCCGAAACGTTTCCGGACAATACCGTCATCAGAGAGTTTCAGAAGGGATACATGATTCAGGAACGGCTTTTGAGGCCGGCAATGGTGGTGGTTTCCAGGGGCGAAGACGGATCCGGAAACGTCGACGCCGAATGATGATAAATAAAAACAAATAATGTTGGGTGGTTTTCTCCGATGATGGTCGAGAGGGCGCGGCGCCCAACACCGAAAAAGATGAATGGTTTAAGGAGGAGAAGATATGGGCAAAGTAGTCGGTATAGACTTGGGAACGACCAACTCCTGCGTTGCAGTCATGGAGGGCAGCGAGGCGAAGGTCATCACAAATCCCGAAGGCGGACGGACCACCCCCTCTGTGGTGGCGGTATCCGAAAGTGGGGAACGGCTGGTGGGTCAGATTGCAAAACGTCAGTCCATCACCAATCCCGAAAACACGGTTTTCGGCGTGAAGCGGCTGATTGGACGGAAATTCTCATCAAAAGAAGTGCAGCGGGATGTGAAGATCCTCCCCTTTAAGATCGAAGAGGCGAGCAACGGCGACATCCGGATCAACATTCGCGGAAAACAGCACAGCCCCGCGGAAATCTCTTCTTTTATCTTGGCCGACATCAAGCACTCCGCGGAAGAATACCTGGGGGAGCCGGTGACGGACGCGGTGATCACCGTTCCGGCCTATTTCGACGACAACCAGCGCCAGGCGACCAAAGACGCGGGAAAAATCGCCGGACTTAATGTGCTTCGGATCATCAATGAGCCTACGGCCGCTTCCCTGGCCTATGGGCTCGATAAAAAGACCGAAGAGAAGATTGCGGTGTTTGATTTGGGCGGCGGCACCTTCGATGTTTCCATCCTCGAGATCGGCGACGGGGTGTTCGAAGTGAAGTCCACCAACGGTGATACGCATTTGGGCGGCGAAGACTTCGACCTGCGCATCATCGATTACCTGGCGGACGAGTTCAAGAAGGACCAGGGGATCGATCTCAGAAATGACAAAATGGCGCTTCAGCGGTTGAAAGAGGCGGCGGAGAAAGCCAAAATGGAACTCTCCTCCTCTGTTGAAACCGATGTCAACCTGCCTTTTATCACGGCGGACGCCAGCGGCCCCAAACACATGAACATTAAGCTCAGCCGGTCTAAACTCGAATCTCTGGTCAGCGATCTGCTGGACAATCTGGAAGGTCCCTGCAGAACGGCCATGAAGGATGCCGGGATGAGCGCCGGAGATATCGATGAGGTCATTCTGGTGGGCGGTATGACCCGGATGCCCGCGGTACAGGATCGGGTCAAGAAGATTTTTGAAAAGGATCCGCACAAGGGCGTGAATCCGGACGAAGTCGTGGCCATCGGGGCGGCCATCCAGGGGGGCGTGCTGAAAGGCGACGTAAAAGATGTTCTGCTCCTGGACGTGACCCCCCTTTCCCTGGGCATCGAAACCCTGGGCGGCGTGATGACCAAGCTCATCGAAAAAAACACCACCATTCCGACCAAGAAGAGCCAGGTTTTTTCCACGGCGGCGGACAATCAGCCGGCGGTGTCGATCCATGTGCTCCAGGGCGAACGGGAAATGGCGGCGGGGAATAAAACCCTGGGCCGGTTCGAGCTGGTGGGCATCCCCGCGGCGCCGCGCGGCGTGCCTCAGATCGAGGTCACCTTCGACATTGACGCCAACGGCATCGTCAACGTGTCGGCCAAGGACCTGGCCACGGGCAAGGAGCAATCTATCCGGATCACGGCCTCCAGCGGACTCTCCAAAGAGGAGATCGAGCAACTCGAAAAGGACGCCGAAGCCCACGCCGAAGAAGACAAGAAAAAGCGGGAACTGGTGGAGGCCAGAAATACGGCGGATTCCCTCATCTACCAGACCGAAAAGTCGCTCAAGGATCTTGGCGATAAGGTGGACAGCGCCACCAAGTCCACTGTCGAAGAAGCCATGGGTAAGTTGAAAAAGGCCATGGAAGGCGATGACGCCGAGGAAATCAAGCGACTGAGCGACGAGTTGACGCAGTCCTCCCACAAACTGGCCGAAGCCATGTACCAGCAAGCATCAAGCCAACAGCCGGGGGCTGAAGGGGAAGCCGGCCAAACCTCGGGCGGCGCCGCATCCGGCAGCGACGAAGATGTGGTGGATGCCGATTTTGAAGAGGTCAAGGAAGACAAAAAGTAACGACAAAAACCATTGTCGCAGAAAAATCCCGTGTGCGAGCCATCGCCGCGGGATTTTTTGTGCCTTGACAGCGGAAAAGGGGTATGGTTTGACGCTGATATGAACCGGGATACACTCATACACAATGCGACAATTGTTACCGTCAACCAGGGGTTCGATATTATCGACAATGGATTCATCGCCATCCGCAACGGCAGCATTGTCGATATTGGAGCATCGACCCCCGATGCGCCCCGGACAGGCGCGTTTGACGGGGTGGATGCAGACGGCGGCATCGTTTTCCCGGGCCTGGTCAACACCCATACCCACCTTCCCATGACCGTATTTAGAGGTCTGGCCGATGATCTGCCGCTGATGACCTGGCTCCAGGACCATATTTTCCCGGCCGAAGCGCGGCATATCACCCCTGAAACGGTCGTGCAAGGAACGCTGCTGGCCTGCGCGGAGATGATTCTGTCGGGAACCACCACCTGTTGCGACGGCTATTTCCATGAAAACAGCGTGGCGGAAGCGGTTCATACGGCGGGCATCCGGGCGGTGCTGGCGCAGGGGGTGATCGATTTTCCCGCCCCAGGCGTGGACAATCCATCGTCAAACGTCTCCCATGCCCGCGCCTTTACGGAGAAATGGCGCGGCCGCTCCCCTCTGATTGCCCCTTCCATCTTCTGCCATTCGCCTTACACGTGTTCCGCCAAAACGCTGAAACGGGCCAAATCGGCTGCCGGCGATCTGCTGTTTCAAATCCACGCCGCCGAGACCGAATCAGAGTATCGCCGGCTATGGGCCGAGCAGGGCCAATCCCCCGTCGCTTACCTCGACCGCCTGGGGATCCTCGATGCACGCACGCTGGTTGTGCATGGGGTATGGCTGCATCCGGAAGACAGGGCCATCCTGCGCCGCAGCGGGGCAGCGGTCTCCCACTGCCCCCAGAGCAACATGAAGCTGGCCAGCGGCGTTGCGCCGGCGCCTCAACTGCGGGGCGCCGGAATTCCCGTGAGCCTGGGAACCGACGGGTGCGCCAGCAGCAATACCCTTGACATGTTCAGGACCATGGACATGGCGGCAAAGCTTCATAAAGTCGCAGCGTGCGATCCAACGAGCATGGATGCCCGAACGGTTTTGCAGATGGCGACCATCGGCGGCGCGGAGGTCCTCGGATTGGCCCACTGCATCGGGTCTCTGGAAAAGGGCAAGTCGGCGGACCTTGTCATTCTCGATGCCGGCAGTCCCCATTTCGAACCGATGCACCACGCCGTCTCCCATCTGGTCTATGCGGCTGACGGCGCCGATGTGCGGGATGTTATGGTGGCAGGCCGATGGTTGCTGCGGCGTCGCCGCCTTCAGACCCTCGACTGGCCCGCCATTCGAGACCCCGTCCTCCAAATCGCCGCCGCCATATTCGAAAATGATTAACCGCCAGGGAAATACGCCATGGACAGGGTCCGAATCATCCGGTGCGCTCGGGGGGAAACACCCGCTGATCTGGTGCTGACAAACGGCCGCATCGTCAACGTCTTCAACGGACAAATTGTGGCCGGAAACCTCGCCGTTGCCGAGGGATGCATCCTCGGATCGGGCGACTACCGGGCCCATGAAACGATGGATCTCGGCGGCAGATACCTGTGCCCGGGATTTATCGACGCCCATGTTCATATCGAAAGCGCCATGACCGCCATCCCGGAGTTTGTCCGGGCCGTTTTGCCCCGAGGCGTGACCACCGTCGTGGCCGATCCCCATGAAATCGCCAATGTGCTGGGGGCGGACGGCATCCGGTACATGCTCGCCGCGAGCGAAGATCAGCCCATGAATATCTGTTTTACGCTCCCCTCTTGCGTACCGGCCACGGATATGGAGACTTCCGGGGCTGTTTTGTCGGCTGACGCGCTGATGCCGTTTTTCAAAGAAAAAAGGGTGTTGGGGCTGGGCGAGATGATGAATTATCCAGGCGTGCTCGCCGGAACGCCGGATGTTCTCCGGAAGATCCAGGCGGCGAGGAATCACCGCAAACCGGTGGATGGACATTGTCCCGGGCTGAGCGGGCGGGATCTGAACGCCTACCTGTCGGCGGGGATAGCAAGCGATCATGAATGCACCACGGCCCGGGAAGCGGCTGAAAAACTGGCGGCAGGCATGCACATCATGATCCGTGAAGGCGCCGCCGCCCGGAACCTGGATGACCTGTTGCCCATTGTGACGGAGCAGAACCATCATCGCATCATGTGGTGCACCGATGATCGTCATCCCCATGATTTGATGGATGAAGGCAGCATTGATGTCATGATCCGCAGGGCCATTGCCGCGGGTCTCGATCCCCTCATTGCTATCCGGATGGCCACCTTGAACCCGGCGCGATATTTCGGTCTGGATCACCTTGGCGCCGTTTCACCCGGCCGGCAGGCGGATATGGTGGTGTTTTCAGACTTGGCGGCGCCGCGGGCCGAAATGGTGTTCACTCGGGGCGTCCAAAGGTGTTTAAACGGCAAGATAAAGCGAGAACCGGCAAGGCCGAAAATCGATCCGCCGCCGTCGCCCATGGCCATTCCTCTGGAACGCATTGATCTGACAGTCCCGGCCGAAGGCGACCGGATGCGGGTGATCGAATTGACGCCGGATCAGATTATCACCCGCCATGCAGTGGCCGATGCGGCGGTTTCAGGGGGATCGGCGATGGCCGATGTTTCCCGTGATCTGCTCAAAATCGCCGTCGTGGAGCGCTATACCGGACGGGGCGGCCTTGGCGTCGGATTCGTCCGGGGGTTTAATCTGAAGCGGGGCGCCATTGCATCCAGCGTGGCCCATGATGCCCATAACATCATCGTGGTCGGGGCTTCGGATGCGGAGATGAAGGCCGCCTTGAAAGCCGTGGCGGACATGGGGGGCGGCCTGGCGGCGGTGGGCGGGGAAGCAGACCATCCGGCGATTCTGGAAACTTTGCCCCTTCCCATTGCGGGGTTGATTTCCGACGCACCCATGGACCGGGTGCGCGAGGGGATGGACCGGGTCATCGGCGCCGCCCGCGGCATGGGGTGCCGGCTGGCCGATCCTTTTATGTCCCTTTCTTTTCTGGCGTTGCCGGTGATTCCGTCGCTGAAGATTACGGACAAAGGGCTGGTGGATGTGGACCGGTTCAGCATCGTGCCATTGTTCGTCGATTGAGCGATGGCCTCATTCGTACAGATGGTGTTTCCGGCTCATTTCGATAAACCCATCGAGTTCCGTTTGCCAGCTTGACGCCAATGCGTTGACGGCTTGACCGGTTTCGATGGCTTCACGGATTTTCGGATCTCCTGTAATGAGATCGAAGGGCAACTTGTCAACTTCATATTCATAGGGCGGCGCTTTCCATTGGAAATCCCCGGGATGCAGGTCCAAGATCGCCTTGAGGAGCGCCAGGCTGGCGGCATAGGGCCGGTAACGGCGCCGGTCCCGGACATGGATCTGGAATCCGTGGCACAGACGCCCCGCCCATTTGTTGAACATGGGCTCGAAGGCGACGGGTCGCAGGATGGCCCCACAAAGCCGTCGGCTCCCTAATGCCTCCAGTATTCGTTGCGTCTCGATAAAGGGCGCGCCGAAGACCTCGAAGGGCTGGGTGGCGCCCCGACCTTCCGAGACATTGGTTCCCTCCCATATCACCTGGCCGGGATAGACCAGGGCCGAGGCAGGCGTCGGCAGGTTCGGCGAAGGCGCCACCCAGGGAAGACCGGTATCCCCGAAATCCATAGACCGACGCCATCCCTGCATGGGAACCACCTGGAGATTGCATCCGATGCCGAAATGATGATTGAAGAGAAGCGCCAGTTCCCCGATGGTCATTCCGTGCCGCATGGGAATGGGGTACCGGCCGACAAAGGAGGCGTATTCAGGGCGTAAACAATTGCCTTCCACCGTTTCTCCGCCGATGGGATTGGGGCGGTCGAGCACCACCACCTGTTTGCCGAAGCGTTTCGCGGCTTCCATACAGTAAGACAGGGTATAAATAAACGTATAGACCCGGGTCCCGACGTCCTGGAGGTCCACCAGAAGGGCGTCGATAGCGTCGAACATCTCTTCCGTCGGCCATCGGGTTTCACCGTAGAGGCTGAAGACGCGGATCTTCAGCATCGGGTCCATCAGATGGTCGGAGCCGATCATGTTGTCTTGCTTGTCGGCGAAAAAACCGTGTTGAGGAGAGAAAAGGGCGGTCAGCCGTCCTGGAAACCGTTCATTGATCGCCTGGCGCGAGTGGCGCAGGGCGGGGTCCACCGATGCGGGGTTGCAGAGCAGTCCCCACCGACCGGAGGGTCTGTTTTCCGGCCGGGACTGAAGAAATCGCGCCAGACCTGTCTGAACGATCACCGCCTAAATCCGTTTCCAGGGCTTCAGGCCGTCCTTGATCTGGCGATACCGCTCAGGATCATCGGTCTTGATCCGTCGGGTAAATTCCAGGAAAAATGAGAGGAACACCGCAAAGAAAAAAGCGACGAAAACGGACAGAATGCAGATGATGGACCGCTTCGGGGCGACTTTCTTGTCCAGATCCGGGACGATGGGCGGATCGACGACCTGGAAGCTGTAGTATTTCTGAGCCCTTGCAAAGGTTTCTTTTTCGATCTCCTTTGCCAGCATGTTGTAGATTTTTTCTTTCAGCAACGCGTCGCTGGTGCGATCCAGCTGTTCCCTGAAAAACCGTTTGTTTTCATTGGCGTCGTGGAGCACCTCCGCCCGCAATGTTTCACTGAGTTCCTTTATGTAATAATTGACGGCTTCTTTTGCCGTTTCCGGGTTTTTATGCTCGAATCCAATGGTTAACGTCCCTTTTTCCATATCCGAACCGACCTTGAGCATCCCGTCCTTAACGGCTCTCAGTCCGTCCTGCATAGTCGGCGGATCTTCGACCTCGGCGTTCCAATCGCCTTTTTCCGCATCCCACATATCTTCGAAAATGATCGGCATCAACTCATATTTACGGATGATTTTCAGCGTCAGTTCCCGGCTGCCGAGTACGACTTGCAGTTTCTCCAGGCTGCCGCCGCCGCCGAGGCCGAGCTGGCCGGCCATCATGCCGCCCAGACCTCCGAGGGAGGGGATGGAAGGACCGCTTTTTTCCTCCTCCCGGGGGGTGAGGGTCGCTTCGGAGCGGTAGATGTTTTCCAGGCTGAGGCTGTAAAAAACTGCGCCCACACCGGCGACAATCACCAGAAAAATGATCAGAAATTTATGCCGGAGCAGCACCAGGAACAGATCGAGAAGATTGATCTCGTCGTCTTCGGCAGCGGGAACACCCGGGGCGTCTTTTGTGGGAATCAGCTTTGCCGCCGATTCATCGGTTTGGATTGGTTTCATTGTCATCTTTTCCGCACCTCAACCATTAAAACAAGGCCGCGGTCACGCCAGCGGTGGTGGCGATTTGATAGAGAATCTGGGTGATGTCCTTGGTGTCCCGCATGATGTTGGAACGGACGATTTTTTCCGGCACCAGAACCGTGTCGCCCGGATAAAGCGCAATGTTCTCGAAGCGTCTCCACCAGGAGCGTTCCCGCGTCTTGCTTACGACGGTTCCGTCGCTTCGGATGACGTAGATCAGATCTTCATCCGCATTTTCGGTCGGACCGCCGGTACGGTCCAGATAATAGGCCAGTTCGGGGTTGTTGTCATCGAATATGATCGCTGTTGGATTGTAGACGGCGCCCATGACGTTGACCGTGTTCATCTGTTTGGGAATGTGGAGGGCATCGCCGCCTTCCATCGCCAGATCCGTGCTGCTGCCGCGGAAGGACGACAGGGGACCCAGAGAAACGATCACCCGCCCTGTGGCCCTGCTTTCCTGCAATTTTTGAATCAGCATCTTCTGGGCGTTGATAAATTCCGACTGCGCCGCCAGGTCCTCCGTTGAAAGCGATTTTTTGACTTCCTCCGAGGACATTCTGGCGATTTCGAGTTCCAGTTCCTGGAGCATTTCGTTCATGCGCCGTTGCTGGACTTCCTGCACCGATTCCCGCGTGAATTGGGCCCCTCTCAAATAAGCGTGTTCCGTGAACCCGCCGGCGCGCTCGATGACGCTGCTGAGCAATTCGTCTTTCTTGACCTGATAGGTTCCCGGAAAAAAGACCTCGCCCGTTACCGTGACCAGCCGGGTCCGTTCCCACCAGTCGGGGATCTGTTTGATGGTGATCACATCCATGGGTTTGAGCTTGAGATTGTGCTGAGGGTGGTCCTGCTGAGCCAGCCGGATGTTGAAGGCGATGATGTTGGTTTCCACGGTTTTGCCGTCTTCGATGGTAAACCGGACCAGTTCCGCTTCTTCCATGTAGGCCGCATCCCGGACGTTTCCGGCCAGCAGGATCAGGTCGTTGACCATCATGTTCTCGGCATAGGGATAGTCTCCGGGATTCCGCACCAGTCCGTTGATGGCGACGGTGTATTTTTCCTTATAATCCCATACGCTGTAGACGATGATCTCGTCCAGGTCCGACAGCGACAGATTATGGTTGGGATCTCCCGCCATTGCCTTGGCGACGTTGAAGGAATGGATGGTGATGTCCTTGGTCACCGGGGCGGTCTTGCGAAGATGGCCCATCTTCATGTAAGCGTCTCTGGTAAAACTTCCGGCCTTGAATATCAGTTCCCTGAGATGCATGCCTTCCGTCAGCGCGTATTCTCCCGGGTTGTTGACTTCGCCCATGATGGAGACGGTTTTTTTCCATTGGTCTTCCAGGACGGAATGGATGATGATTTCGTCCTGGTGCTGGACCTTGATGTTCTGGGCCGGATCTTCCGCCATGACGGCCGATACGTCGAAATAGATGGTGCGCTGGTTGCGGTCCTTGTCGTACCGGATCAGTTCCGCCCTCGGCTTGTAAGCGCTGGGGGTGAGCCCGCCTGCTTTCAAGATCAGGTCCCGGAGCGTCATATCGTCGATGGCGTAGCGATCCGGCTCCCGGATTTCGCCCTTGACGTCGGCGTAGGCCTGGTCCTGGAATTGCGACTGATTAAACACATGGATTTCGTCTCCGGGCATCAGGGCGATATTCTGCCGATTGTCGCCGGAAAAGAGCAGTTGACCCAGGTTGAAAGGGATCAATTCGGCCTGGGCTTCCGCGAACTGGTACCGTTTGATCAAAGCATAGTCGAAATAGGTGTCGGGGAGGACGCTTTCCACGTCCCGGAGGATGTCCCGGAGGCGCAACCCCGTATGGTAAGCGTACCGGCCGGGCCGTGCGACGTTGCCATACAGATACACGGCATTGACGGCAGTGGGAAGGATGGAAAAGATGCGCACCACGTCGCCGTCTTTCAAATCGACGGTTCGTCCCCGCCTCAGCTGATCATCCGATATGTCGAGGACAATCAACTCTTTGTTGTCGACCGACCGTTCAATCTGGATGCGTTGGCTGTAAGCGCTCGGCGCGAGGCCGCCGGCCATGTCCAGGGCGTTTTCCAGAGAGACCATGTCTTTAAGTTCGTAAATCGCCGGACGCTTTACGGTTCCGGAAATGGCCACCAATGGTCCGGCCTGGGGGACGAAAATGACGTCGCCGGACATCAGGGTCGTATCGGCCGATATATCCCCTTTCAGCAGAAGGTCGTAAAGGTCGATGACGGCGATGATTTCTTTTCGCCGTTTCAGCTGCACCCGCCGCAAGGAGCCCATTTCGGTCGGGCCGCCGGCCGCCAGCAGCGCATTGGTCACCGTCGAAAGAGAACTGACGGTGTGGATGCCCGGATTTTTCACCTCCCCGAGGATGAATACCTGAAGGGTCTTGAGTTTGCCCATGGAAACGTTGACGTTGACGCCGGTGATCGCTTCCGCTCTGTGCCGGATCTGTTCTTTGAGTTCGCCGAAGGTCAGGCCGGCAACGGTGAGAGGACCGATCTTGGGAAGATTGATGACGCCTTCGGTATCGACCTCCAGGGCGTGGGATTCGTCCAGACGTCCCCACATATAGATTCGGATCTCGTCTCCCGGCCCGACGATGTAATCGTTGGACACCGGCATGGATTTGATGGGGCCGAAGGCGTCCGGCGTTTCTGAGAAAAGGTTGTGGCCGAAGATGCTCAGGCGCGGTTTTTGTGATGTTTTGTCTTTGCCGCTTCCGGCCTCATCCTGTTCATCTCTGTCCGGCCTTTCATCGGAAGGCTCGGTTTCGCGCGCGTCCCTTTCCTGGTTTTCGATCAGTTCTTTTCCCTTCTGAATTTCCTGGGGCGTAAGGGAACCTTCACCCATTTGCTGCTGAGCCTGCTGGAGTTGATCGGCGCTGACGTCGCCCCTACGCATTGCCTCCGTGGCCTGCTGAACCTGCTGTTGGCTGACCCGGCCGGATCGAATGGCCTGCTGAACCTGCGAAGGAGTCGCCGAAGCCGGAAGCCCGCTTTGCTGGGCAAGGGCCGGCCGCGCCAGGGCGCAGAGGAGAAAAGATGCGGCTATTATTTTCAGGGCGATGCCGATCCTGTTTTTCATCATTTTTTCAACCTGGAGTGTCATTGCGTAAACGATTGTCCTCTCGAAAGCGTGTCTTTATGAAGTGCTTGGAAGTCCTGAAAGAATTCATCTATAAAGGAATCATAACTATAGATAAAGGAAGGATTTGTCAAACAGTTTTGAATCTGATATTTTCAAATGGATCAAAGGTCGGGACGCCTGCAAAATCAACCTGTTCAGAATAGGATATCTCCATGAAAAAAACGATTCAATGTCTGGTTTTCGGCTTGTTGTGCCTGGCGGCGCCTTTTTCGGAGGGAGCGGCATCGACGTTTCACAATGGTCTTTCGCTTCAGGGATATACGGGATTGTTTAATGCGCCCAATGCGGTGGTTACGGAGCAGGGGCGGCTCTATTTCCTTTTCTCCGATCAGATGGAGCCCCATCGGAGAGACCTGCAGGACAGCGCTGAGAATTATATGTTTTCCATCGGTTTGCTGCCCTATTTCGAGATCGGCGGTCGGTTCACCGAGGAACATCCGGACGGCATGAGAGATTTGTCGGCCAACGCGAAAGTGCAGCTGCCCCGGTTTTTCGACAACCCTTATATCCCCGATCTCGCATTCGGCATCCAGGATCTGGGTGGCGGGTCTGCCCATCTGGAAACCAAGTACGGCGTGGCGTCTGAAACGATTGGGCCGCTCCGCCTGAGCCTCGGGCTCGGCATTGGTCCGGACCGGCTTGATGGGGTTTTCGGCGGCGCCGAGGTGCGGCTGTTCGACTGGCTCTATCTGCTGGGAGAGTATGATACGGAAGAGGTCAATGTCGGGTTTCGGGTGTTTACGCCGGATGACCTGTTCCCGATTCCCGTCAATCTCGGGTTGACCGCCAAGACCTCTCTTGACCATGATGCCGGGGCGTTCGACCTGGCGGCGACCCTCCAGTTTCCGCTGGGCTTGGGGCGTTATGAGCGGGAAAGGCTTCCTGAGGAATTGGGCCCGTCCGGAACGGCGGAAAGACTTACCCCGCCGGAAATCGAGCCGGCAGCGGCGGATGATGTGGAATCATCAGAGCATCTGGAAGAACCGGTGTCAGATGTGCCGGATTTAGCGGAATCGGTGGATGAGCCGATTCAGCGCATCAAGGCGGCTCTGGTGGATCTCGGTTTCGAGAATGTGAGGGCCGGTATTTTGGGAGAGGATGCGCTTTATGTCGAATATGAGAACAACCGCTATAACCATAATGCCTTGGATGGCCTCGGGCTGGTCATGGGGGTTTCCGCGCGAATGGCGCCCGTGAGTCTCAGAGCGCTGGCCATCGTCCTGAAACGAAATCGAATACCAATGATTTCGGTGTCGGTTCCGGTGCAAACCTGCCGTGAGTTTCTGACGCCTGTGAAGGTGCCGGTGCGCAGAAAAAATCAATTTTTAAACAGCGTCGTCATATCGAACGATACGAAAGTCGATGCGGAAGTGCGGTTTGTTGGAGAAAGGGAGAATTCAAGCCTCTATAGGCCCCGGTTGGTGCTGTACCCCGGCATGAAAACATTTTTAGGAACAGAAATCAGCACGTTTGATTATCTGGTCTCTCTCAGACCGGATTTGCGGATTCCGATGTGGACCGGAGGCGTTTTCAGCGCGCGGTGGGATATTCCGATTTTCTGGTCGGAAGAATTCGATGACGGGGAAGCATACGCCCGACAGCGGGAGGATGCCCGGTTGGATCGCGTCATGTTCCATCAGGCGTTCAAGTTGCTGCCCGATGTGGCCACGCAGTTTTCCCTGGGGCAGTATGCAGAGGATAATTACGGGCTTTTTTCCGAAACTTTCTGGTCTCCGGGCAAGGGCCGCCATCGGATCGGTCTGAAACTGGGGTATTTTCAGGATGAGGACCTGTCGATTGATCGGGAGATCTATCTGGCGACCTATCGGTTTTATTGGGAACGGTTAGATCTTTTTCTGGAGGGGACATACGGGCAATACTGGCATCAGGATCAGGGCGTGACCGCCGAGGTGAAGCGGTATTTCGGAGATACGGCCATCTCATTTTTCTATCGGCACATCGGGACCGACACGGGAGAGAGAGCGGGCGGCATCCGAATCACATTGCCGCTGACGCCGAGAAGAGACATGAAGCCATGGTATTTTCAGGTGACCGGATCTGATTCCTGGTGGTACGAGCACCAGACGACGGTTGCCGACGAAGGTCAGAGGAATCCGGTGGTCGCCAACTTGGCGGTCAACCCGAAGACCACCCATGATCTCGCCCAGGCTTACTTCAATGACGATCGGCTGAATGAACGCTATATACGCGTTCATGCAATGCGGTTGCGGGAGGCGTATCAGAGGTGGGGCGTGGATAGGGATTAACTGACCGCGCTATGATGATGATTCGTGGCGGCGATCCTCAATAAAGGAGGGTCCGTCGCCTCGTCGATGGTGGTGTCCCGGAGGCTCGAAAACAGTTCCGGGGCATCAATGTTGCTTGATATGGACGCAGGCGCGATCCGTTCCCAGGAAAAGCGGCACGGCCGGAAGGCCCGTCGTGGTTGGGGCCAGATTGTGAGGGCTTGGAGAACGTTGAGGCGATCTGTGGTGTGATTGGGAGACGAATGCACTAACGCTTTATTTCTCTCGGCTCAACAAAAAAAAGCCGGCGGATATACCGCCGGCTTTTTTTGTTGGGCTTATCTTGAAAGGGTTGGCTACTGGGTCACACCGCCTGAACCGGTTTCGCATCGGATGCCGAAAACTCTCTCGACCGTCTGTAGGCCAGAATCGGCGCCGCTGGCGTAGGCAACATTTGCCCGAACATGTACCGGGGCTCTTTCATCGACCGACACCACGCCATCAAGCCTGATGCTGTCATCATCTACAACATCGAACGCCCAATCGGCCCACCACATTGCGCCGGTAACATCGTAGTTGGAATCGTCGACATCCGCTGTTACGGTGACGTCGCAATTGTCGTCCGGATTAGAGGCGTTCAGATCAACGTCAACATCGGTGATCGGATCCATCACCGCCACGGCGTCGCCATCGCCGACGGTTATCGGCAGTCCGGTATATGATATCGTAACGGTGCCGTCATTATTTTGCACCAGCGTATAATCATTGAGGTTAACGGTCGTCCATGCGTCGGTTTGAGCGTCATACACGCGAACGGTCGGTTTTTGTCCGGCAGTCACCCAGTCAGAAAGCGTCCGGCCGCCGACAACGGCGCTGTCCGGCATGGTCAGCAAGATGTTGCTGAGGGTCACCGCATTGTTCGTGCTGATTCTGGCGAAACCGGCCACCTGCCATCTGTTGCCGTCGCCGGCGTCTTCATCGAACAGTTCGTCAAACTCATCGATGAAAGCAGTGTCATAGTCGCCTGTTTGAACCGTTACCGTTGCCCCGCCAGCAGAGTCGATAAAAGCCCTTACCGTCGCGTCTGCATTTCCGTCGGCGGCGCCAACGCTGATGTTCATGCCAGCAGCCGGCACATCAAATGTTCGTACATTGACGCCCGGCGTAACAACCGCTTCATCCGTGTCCGAGACAATGCGCTCCGTGGTATCGCTGTCATCGCATCCGACCGCCGCGAACATCAGCAGCAGCGCCGATAAAATGAAAAACCCTCTACCCATTCCTCTCACTTTCTTCATCATTACCTTTCCTCCTTCTTGTTTGTTAAAACCATTCCCAATAATGCCTATTCTCATCCTAACCAAAAATTAAAAGCCTGCTTCTTTCAGCGCCGCCCGCGAATAATGGGGGGTCGCTCCGCTGATGCTTCCTCCGTTTATGCAGCGCAGTTACGTCCTTATAATGGGTGACGTATCGGTTGTCAATATAATTTCCGGTCTAAATCCGCATTGGAGGCTAATCGCCTTCAAAAAGAAGGGTGAACCCCAGGTAAACTTCAAAGGCTTTCCGGTCAAATCCGCTCTCGGTGTTTTCGTTGAACAGGAACGGGATAACGCCGTTGAGTTCCCGGTGGTAATAAACGCCGCCGGTGTTCAGGATGAATCGCCGGGTTACGAAGTAATTGAAATCCACCCGGGCGATATGGTTGGCCGTCGGACCGCCCAGTCCGTCGTCCCGCAACATGCGCAGATAGCTGTACTCCGCCCGGATCAGGGCGTCATACGGAAATTTCCAGAGAAAACAGAGGCCGGCTTCCAGGTAACTCTCCGTTCGATCCAGCCCTAGGCTCAATCCCGCCGGGCCTCCACCGCCGCCAGCCGTCGCGTCGATGTCGGTAAAGCCGTATTCGAGATAGGCGTTGGGAAACAGATTGCCAAATATTTCACCGCCTGTCAATCGGATAAACAGTGTTTTGTCATCTATTTTGTCATGATAAGCGAGATCGTCGGTGTAATTGGTGCGCAGTCCGGCGTCCATGGCGATAAACGGGAACCATCCGAACATCCGGTCGGACAGGGTCTGCTTGACCGAGATGTCGAAGCTCGCCACCGCCATGTCGTCCGGTCCGAAATCAAGGTCCCGGTAAAAAAAACCGGTCTGCAATGTGGTCCGGTCGAATAGCCCGTAATTCAGGAGAACGCGTGCGCCGTTGGTCTCCTCCGGGCCGGTGTTGAGATAATGGGCGTCGGCCGGTCTGGCCCTGTCGGAGAAGAACGCGTCATCGATGCGGGCGTAATCCAGACTGATCTCCACGCGTTTTTTGGGCAACGTCAGGGCGACCGGGTAATCTCTGAGGACAGAGTCTCCCAAGTCAACGGAACTGCCGATGGCCGGGCACATGAGAAGCGCCAGTGCGATGATCCACCATCGCCTCATGGCGGAGAAGAAAATAAAATGGAATGGCCCTGATCGGTCGGGGTCATCCCATATAGCGAGGCGGGAGAGGGGCCGTCGGGCAGGTGCGGTCCGATCCCCAGCATGGCGTTCCGCCTGATCCGCCCTCTCAGTAAGTATCCCGTTTACGCGTCGCAAAAGAGGCCGCACACTCAACCCTTCCCGTAGATATCCCTCATTTTCCGATCTCCTTCAGCCAGTTGTCTACCCCTAAGATATTTTCTTCCATGATGTCAACATAATAATGCGCTGTTTTCGGACCTGAAATTTCTTGACAGCGCTTTCGGGTTGGCCTAAATTGAAGATAGCAGTGTGAATGTTGACCCCATACCGAGGAAAATAAGTATCCAAAAAATGATATGTTTTCTCTCAGGCAGCTGTTTCGGCTCTTTCTTTTTTTATTTTTTCCGATGGGGCCTGCCTGGGGTGCGCTGACGTTCA
>JAABTD010000224.1 GCA_011390065.1 Desulfobacteraceae bacterium | reverse complement strand
GATGACGAAGACGCTGCCCACCACCCGACGCGCCAGTTCGATGCCGATGAGCACGCCCACGATGGCCATGGCCTTGTCCACGTCCGTTTCGATCCCCATCCGGTAATTGATCACCTCGAAGTTGAGGATCCAGTAGCCCACCGTGACGATGGACAGAAGCATCAGGATGTAATCGAGAACGCGTCCGATGCGCGTCCTGGCCCGGTAGAGCAAAAAAATCAGCACATAGGTGATGATGACGTAGATTCCCCGGTGGTACTGGGTCGATGCCGGTTGAATGACCGCTGAATAGGAATAAAACAGAACAAGAGCGACGGCGAGGACATCGAAGGTGACTTTTTCAATAGGCTTCAGTTTTTCGTACACGGTGAACCTGCCTGAATGAGGTTAGCGGGAAGGATGACGGGACGGGGCCCGTAGGGGCGAAAAATTTTTCGCCCCTACATTAACGCATTGGCCCTATTTCATTACGCCTTTTTCTTTCCAGAACTTGGCGGCGCCGGGATGGAAGGGGGTGACGATCCCCTTGACGCCGTTTTCGATGCTCATTTCCTTGAAGGTTTTCTTCTGGCTCACCATGTGCTTGAGGCCTTCCTCGGTGAAGATGACCGAAAGCAGCTTGTAGACCGCGTCTTCAGGCGTGTCGGTATTGGCCACCAGCAGGGTGGAATCCTGAAAAGAGGGGACGTCCTGGTCCACGCCCTTATAGGTGCCCGCGGGGATGGTCAGCCGGGAAAAATAGGGATATTCCTTGAAAAATCCGGACGCTTCCGCATCGGCTGCCAAATCGACGAGGGCGATGTCGTTGGTCTGGGCCGCCATGATGACCGCGCCGCTGGGAAAGGCGGTGAACAGCCAGAAGGCGTCCAACTGGTTGTTTCCGAAGGCGGCGGCGGCATCGTTGTAGCCCATGGCGTTGCGTTCGATTTTATCCCATACGCCCATGTGGTTGAAAAACAGTTCGCAGTTGGCGAACGCGCCGGAGCCCGCATTGCCCACGCCGACCTTTTTGCCCACGAGATCGTTGGTGCTCTTGATCTTGGAATCGGCCCGGACCACCAGCTGAGCGGGCGCGCCGTAGAGATAGGCCACTGCCAGGACATCGGTGTATTTGTTGGGGTCGTTTTTCATCCGGCCGTGTCGGGCCAGATAGACGTGGCCGGAATAGACCGTGGAGAAATGCATCTTGCCGGCGTCGGTCTTGCGAAGGTTCTCGACAGATCCGGCCGAGGACTGGGCCTTGAAATTGTAGTCTTCAAAGTTCTTGACGGGCTTATAGGTCTGGATGGCGTTGGCCACCACCTGGAAAGTGCCGCCGGCCGGTCCGCCGCCGAAGACGATGAGTTCCCGGGCGAAGGCGTCGCCTGAAAAACTGAAGCTCAGACACAGACTGAGGCAAATGATGGTCAGCATTGCAAAACGGTTGGATTTCATGGACAGACCTCCTTTGGATTGAATTTCCGCCAAGGTCGGCGGGTTTCGGTGATGCGCAGCGCCTTTGGCGCGGCGGAGTCCCTTTCTTGACACCTCCCTTCCCCTCTGTTTTGGGCGGCATATGGCCGCTTTTTTCATATAATGAATAGATATCATCTGCTGGAGAACATGTAAATTGGAGAAATTCTGATTTCACTGTAATACATTTTCTTACATCTCCTCAGATGTCCGATTTAAAAAAATCACTGGATTCGGTCACCGAATCGGCCGATTTGGTATGTTCCAGCGGCACAGTGCCGGCCTTGAAGCATTCGAAGATAACTTTTTCTGTGCTGTCGCTGGGCAGCAGCCCGGTTTCTGCATCGATCTTTGAAAAGACCACGCCGCCGGGCGCCTGGAACTCGCGCACCGGTTTGTCCGCCAGGATCTGTTGCATGAAGTCAAGCCAGATGGGGCTGGCAGCCCGCGCCCCGGTCTCTTTTCGTCCCAGAGGGCGCTCCTGATCATGGCCCACCCATGCGCCTGTGACGTAGCCCGGGGTGAACCCCATGAACCAGGCGTCATGGAGGTTGTTGGTGGTGCCGGTTTTGCCCGCCGTCGGTCTTTTGAGCGCTTGGACCCGGGCCCCGGTCCCCTCCTGGACCACGCTTTCCAGGAGGCTGGTCATGATGTACGCAGTGCTCTTTTCGATGACCTGTCTGCCTTCGGTTTCCGCCGTCGCCAGGATGTTGCCGTCCCGGTCCAGGATTTTGGTGATAAAGATCGGTTCGATGCATTCGCCGAGGTTTGCGAAGACGGAATAGGCCTTCACCAGTTCCAGCAGGGAAACCCCCGAGGCGCCCAGGGCCAGGGAAAGATCCGGATAGAGATCCGATTCGATGCCCAGCCTGCGGGCGTAATCAACGGCGTACTCCACACCGATGTCCTGGAGGATTTTGACGGTGGAGAGATTCCGGGACTTGGCCAGGGCTTTTCTCAGGAGAGTGGGACCGTAGAACTTCCGGTCGTAATTTTGAGGCTTCCAGAAATCTCTGGCATGTCCGCCCCCGGAGTAGACCACGGCATTGTCGATGATCATGGAAGCCGGGGTGAATCCTTTGTCTAAAGCGGCCGCATAGATAATGGGTTTAAAAGCCGATCCGGGCTGGCGCCGCGACTGGACGGCCCGATTGAACTGGCTCTCCCGGAAATCCTTCCCCCCCACCATGGCCTTGACGAATCCGTTGCCGGTTTCGACGCAGAGCAGAGCGCCTTCCGCCTGGGGGGACTGGGTGATGCGGACCGACCAATCCTCTGATGTTTTATATTTTTCCTTCAGGATCACCTGAACGAGATCGCCGACTTCCAACCTCTTGTTTTCGACATCTTTTTCCCACCGGATGGCGTCGGCGTCCAGCCGGCCGGTGATGTCGGCGGTGCGCACCGTCGCCTCCCCGGTCTCAGCGTCGATCCCGGCGACGACGCCCTCTCGAATCCGTCCCGATTCCGGTGGTTCGCGGCGTCGCTCCGCGGCGAGTTGTGCGAGATGCGCGTCAATCCCTTCCGGCCCTTCCGGCGCGATGCGGCCGTGGGGACCCCGGTAGCGGCTGTGCCGCTGGTCAAGTTCCCGCAACCCCTTGTCGATGGCGGCCCGGGCCGCTTTCTGCATCTCGATGTTGACCGCTGCGTGGATTTCGAGACCCCCTTCATAAAGGAGGTCCTCTCCGAATTTTTCAGCCACGTAGCGGCGGATGTGCTCGGTATAAAAAGGAACCGTATCCAGGAAATAGTTGCGGCGGGCCTTGATGTCCAGTTCGACGGTTTCGGCCGCGTCCGCCTCGGCCCGGGTGATGTGGCCTTCCTCCACCATCCGTCTCAGAACGTAGATCTGGCGATTTTTTGCGCTTTCCGGATGGCGGTAAGGAGAATAATCGCTGGGGGCCTGGGGCAGACCGGCCAGCATGGCGCACTCGGCCAGGTTCAAGTCGGCGACCGATTTTCCGAAATAATTTTCGGCCGCCGCCTGCACGCCGTAGGCCCCGTGTCCCAGATAGATCTGATTGAGGTAAAGAAAAAGGATCTCGTCTTTGGAAAAGGCCTGGTCAATGCGATAAGCGAGGATCGCTTCCCTGAATTTCCGCTGGTAGCTCCGCTCCGGGGTGAGGAGGAAGGACTTGGTCACCTGCTGGGTGATGGTGCTGCCCCCCTGGACCACCTGACCCGCCTCCAGGTTTTTGATGAAGGCCCGGAGGATGCTCCGGATGTCGACGCCCGGGTGGGAATAAAAGCGCGCATCCTCGGCCGCAATAAAGGCCTGGATCAGCTGTTCCGGCATTTTTTCCAGGGGAACCACGAAGCGCCGTTCCCTGTAGAATTCGGCGATCTTCCGATTGTCGTCGGAATAGACGGCGGTGACCGCCGGCGGCTGATATTCTCTCAGAGCGGCGATCTCGGGCAGATCGCTGCTGAAATGAAGATAGGCGCGGTATGCCGCCCCCGCGCCGGCCAGGAACAGCAAAACCAGGAAGATCCCCAGCCAGAACAGCCAGCGCCCCAGATGAGGCAAGAGGCTGCGAGGTTCTTTTGCGTTATTTTTTCTGATCCGTTTCTTGCGATTGGGTTTGGGTCTTTTCATGTTGCGTTTCGGTCATGTCTGAAGTTGATAAAAAGAGCGGATATAGACTTTTTAACATAACAAATGAGGGGTCGGGATACAAGAAGGCATTGAAAAAAGATTTGACATCCTTTCTTGATCCCGCTACCAATGATGGTTTTATGATGTGAATACGTCCAGGAGCATTGACAACGATGGAACTCAGATTCGACAAAATGGGCGGGCTGATTCCCGCCATCGTCCAGGACAGCGACACCGGCGACGTGCTGATGTTGGCTTTCATGAACGAGGCGGCCTGGCGGCATACCCTGGAGACGGGGCTGGCCACGTACTACAGCCGGTCCAGGGACACCCTCTGGGTGAAGGGGAAAACTTCCGGCCATGTTCAGAAGGTCAAGGAGATTTGCGTCGATTGCGACGACGACACGGTGCTGCTGAAGGTGGAACAGGTCGGCGGGGCCGCCTGCCATACCGGATACCGGAGCTGTTTTTACAAGAAAATCGAAAACGGGTCGGTCCGCATCATCGGCGAGCCGGTGTTCGATCCCAAGGAGGTCTACAAGCACACATGATGCAGAAACTGAAACTGGGCATCCCCAAGGGGAGCCTCCAGAACGCCACCATCGCGCTTTTCAAGCGGTCGGGATGGAAAATCAACGTCAACGGCCGCAGCTATTTCCCCGAGATCAACGACGAGGCCATCGACTGCGCCATATGTCGGGCCCAGGAAATGTCCCGCTATGTGGAAAGCGGCACTTTGGACGCCGGTCTCACCGGACGGGACTGGATCGCCGAAAACCGGTCCGACGTCCATGTGGTCAGCGATCTGGTTTACTCCAAAGTCAGCTCCCGGCCGGCCCGATGGGTGCTGGCGGTTCCCTACGGTTCCGGCATCGAAAGGCTGGAAGACCTCCAGGGCAAAAAGATCGCCACCGAACTGGTTGAATTTACCAAATCCTATTTCGCCGAGCGGAACATCGACGTCGTGGTCGAATTCTCCTGGGGCGCCACGGAAGCCAAGGTGGTCTCAGGGCTGGCGGACGCCGTGGTGGAGGTCACCGAAACCGAATCGACCATCCGGGCCCACGGGTTGCGGATCATCCATGAGTTGATGCAGACCAACACCCAGCTTATCGCCAACCACAAGGCTTGGGAAGACCCCTTCAAGCGGGAGAAAATCGAGCAGATCGCCCTGCTCCTTAAAGGCGCCCTTTTAGGGGAACGGCTGGTGGGTCTCAAGATGAACGTCCCCCAGGACAAGCTGGAGGAAGTGGTGGGCATCCTGCCGAGCCTCAATGCGCCCACGGTGGCCTCCCTGTACAAATCGACCTGGTTCTCCGTGGAGATCGTGGTGGACGTGGGCGTGGTCCGGGACCTGATCCCGCGGCTCCTGAAGCACGGGGCCGAAGGAATCATCGAATATCCGCTCAACAAGGTGGTGTGATGGGTTTAAAGCCCTTAACATATCAGGAGGAAAAATGATTGCCAGCCGGTTGAAGGACATCACATCGTTTATCGTCATGGACGTCCTGGAACGGGCCCATGAGATGGAACGACAGGGGATCCATATCGTCCACCTGGAGGTGGGCGAACCGGATTTCGACACGCCGGCCTGCGTCAAGGCCGCCGCCTGCCGGGCCCTGGAAGAGGGGCACACCCACTACACCCACAGCATGGGGCTGATCGAGCTGCGGGAGGCCATCTGCGAGTATTATCAGAACACTTACGGGGTGGTTGTCGATCCCGGGCGGGTGGTCATCACCTCCGGCACCTCCCCGGCCATGTTCACCGCTTTCGCCATTCTGCTGGAAGAAGACGACGAGGTGATCATCTCCAATCCCCATTACGCCTGCTACCCCAATTTCATCTATTTCATGGGCGGACGGCCGGTGCGGGTCCCGGTCGACGAAGCGGACGGGTTCCAGTTCCGGGTCCGGTCCATCGCCGAGCACATCACCGACAAGACCAAGGCGATTTTCGTCAACTCGCCGTCCAACCCCACCGGCACGCTCCTCTCCCCTGAACGGATGCAGGCCATCGCCGGGCTGTCGCCCCACATCATTTCCGACGAGATCTACCACGGCCTGGTCTACGAGGGCAAAGAACACTCCATGCTGGAATTTTCAGACGAGGCCTTCGTCTTCAACGGGTTTTCCAAGCTCTACGCCATGACCGGCCTGCGGCTGGGGTACCTCATCGCGCCGGAGCAATACATCCGGTCCATCCAGAAGCTTCAGCAGAATTTCTTCATCTCGGCCAATTCCATGGTTCAAATGGCCGGCATCGCGGCCCTCAGGGAAGCCGGGGACGATGTGGCGCGGATGAAGGAAACCTACAACCAGCGCCGAAAATTCATGATTCGCCGGCTCAAGGAACTGGGCTTCGGCATCCAGGTGGAGCCCACGGGGGCCTTCTATGTATTCGCCAACGCCAAACACCTGTCGGAGGATTCCTACACGCTGGCCTTCGATATCCTGGAAAAGGCCCATGTGGGGGTGACCCCCGGCATCGATTTCGGCAGCAACGGCGAGGGGTTTCTGCGCTTTTCCTACGCCAATTCCATGGAGAACATCGCCGAAGGCATGGACCGGCTCGAGCGGTACCTGGAGAAACGATGATCATCAAGTCCGCCCGGTTTATCAAGAGCGCGCCCGATCCGGGCCACTACCCCGAGGCGACGCTGCCGGAGATCGCTTTTGCCGGCCGTTCCAACGTGGGCAAATCGTCGCTCATCAACACCCTGGTGAACCGGAAGCGGTTGGTGAAAACCTCTTCGACCCCCGGCCGAACGCAGTTGATCAACTTCTTCGATGTCAATGACGTGATGATGTTCGTGGATCTGCCGGGGTACGGCTACGCCAGGGTCCCCGAGGCGATCCGGAAGACCTGGGGCCCCATGATCGAGACCTATCTGTCCACCCGGGCCACCCTCAAGGGGGTGGTGCTGATCCTGGATATCCGGCGAACGCCGGGCACGGAAGAGCGGGATCTGCTGGCCTGGCTGGACCGGCGGGATATCCCGGCCCTGCCGGTGCTGACCAAAGTCGATAAGCTGTCCAAAACAAAGGTAATGCAGCAGCAGGCCGCCATTGCCCGGGATCTGGGGGTTCCCCCGGATCTGTTGACCCTCTTTTCCGCCAAAACCCGCCAGGGCAGGGAGGCCGTCCTGGGCGCCATCGCCGATCGGTGCGGGCTGACCCCGCCGGCGGAGGAAGAGGCGGCGGCGCCATGACCGAAACCCATCACCCGGCAGAGGGGGGATTCCGGTCGGGTTTTGTGGCCATTGCGGGCCCGCCCAACGTGGGGAAATCGACGCTGCTCAACCGGATGCTGGGTGAAAAGATCTCCATCACGTCCCGGAAGGCCCAGACCACCCGGAACCGGATTCTGGGCGTGGTGCATCGTCCCGGCGCCCAGTTGATCTTCATCGACACGCCGGGCATCCACCAAACCGAGAAAATCCTCAACGTCCGCATGGTGGAGGCGGCGCTGTCCTCCCTGGGAGATGTGGAGGCGGTCCTTTTTCTCATCGATGCGGCCCAGCCCGATCCCCCGTCGGAAAGGATGGCCGTCGCGGCGCTGGAAAAGCTGCGGACGCCGGTGATGCTGGCCGTCAACAAGATCGACCTCGTTCCCAAACCGCGCATCCTTCAGATCATCGACGAGTGGCGGCATCGAGCCGATTTCAGGGCCATCGTTCCCATATCGGCCCGTCACGGCGACGGCCTGACGCCGCTCCTGGACGCCCTGGTTGCGGAACTGCCCCAGGGACCGCCCTATTTCCCCGAAGACGCCGTCACCGATATGCCCGAGCGGTTCATCGCCGCCGAGATGATCCGGGAAAAGGTCTTCCGGTTCACCGGCCAGGAGATCCCCTATTCGGTTGCCGTCACCATCGAGGCGTTCGACGAGAGCCGGTCGGATCTGATCCGCATTCACGCCGCCATCCATGTGGAGCGCGACTCCCAGAAAGGCATCATCATCGGGAAGAAGGGCGCCATGCTCAAAACCATCGGGGAAGCGGCCCGGAAAGAGATCGAGCGGATGGTGGGAACCCAGGTTTTTTTGAAGCTCTTTGTAAGGGTTCAGAAAAACTGGAGCCGGGATGGGCGGGCGTTGCGGAAATTCGGGTATTGAGAAACCGGGGGGATTCAGGGGGGTTTTTTGCGGGTTTTATCGTTTCATCCGCTGTTCGAAGGCGACGATTATCGGATCTGCGCGGGCCGCGAACCGGACGGGGAGGATCTGGCCGCCATCCGTGCCGCCGACGCCGTGATCCTGCCCCAGGGATGCCGGGAACCCCTTTTCCGGATGGCCCGGGAGCACTGCCCCCATGTTTTTCCCAACTATGACGCCCGCTTCCGCTACCCCCGAAAGCCGGGTCAGATCCGCCTTTTCCGGGACGCCGACGCCGCCCACCCGCCCACTGAAATCTTCGCCTCGGTCGCCGAGTTCCGGACGCGATGCACTGGGGCCTCCGGACCTTCGGGCGTCGGTTATCCCCTGGTCTTTAAATTCGCCTGGGGCGGCGAAGG
>JAABTD010000044.1 GCA_011390065.1 Desulfobacteraceae bacterium | reverse complement strand
GGGGGCGCTCAGTCCTGATGGGCTTTTTCTCCAAAGATCTGGCGAGGATCGAGGAGATCTCCCTGGCGTTCATGGAAGACATCAAATTCAAGGATTTCAACAAGGCCGCCTCCTATCACAGCCCCGGGGACCAGGAAGAGGTGGACATTCCCAAGCTGATGGAACGGCTCTTCAAGATCAAACCCGAATTCCTGGACGTCATGGAGTACACCATCCTGGACAGTACGCTGGATTCCACAAGAACCCGGGGTCGGGTCAAGATGAAGGCCAAGGTGAACGTGCTCAATTCCGGGAAAATCAAGAATCCGGAGTTCATTCTGTATTATAAAAAAGAGGGGGAGGCGTGGTTTATGGAGTTGGAGTCGTCGTTGCGGTGAGGGGCTTAGCCTTTGTTCGATTATAGCGAACGATGAAGGCGGTTAATGAGGGTGGCGTTCCCGGTTAACGCACGATACACCGTTTCGCCCACCGCCCCGCGATCTTCCGGAACCGCTCCAGGTCTTCATCCGTAAACCGGCAACCCCCACCCTGGAAAAACTCGGGATGGAGCACCGACGCATCCTGGAACTGCTGCAGGGCGTAGAGGTCCGCGCCCTGGATGAGCATGGCGATGGTTTCGATGATGTGATCGTCCACCAGGGGGCGGATGCAGGTGGTCCGGAATTCGTGGGGGAGGGACGACCCCCGGATGATCCCGATGCTCTCCAGGATGCGCCGGGGGTCGATGTCCCTTCCGATAAGGGGGGCGTACCGGAAGGGATCGGTCTTGATGTCCATGGCGATGTAGTCCACCAGCCCCTTGTCGATGAGGCGCCGGAGGACGCCGGGGCGGCTGCCGTTGGTGTCGATCTTGACGGGGTAGTCCATCTCCTTGAGGGCCGCGCACAGGTCGGCCAGGTCCTTCTGGAGGGTGGGCTCGCCGCCGGAGATCACCACCCCGTCCAGGAATCCGCGGCGCTTTTTCAGGAAATCGAAGAGGTTTGCCTTTTCCTTGAAAATCGCCGGACAGTCCGCGCACCCCCTGGCCAGTTGCGGGTTGTGGCAGTAGGGGCAGTCGAAATTGCACCCCGACAGGAAGAGGACGCAGGCCATTTTGCCGGGGTAATCGATCAGAGAATTTTTCTGGACGCCGCCGAGCACCATGATTCAGCTCCCTATGCCACCCGAAACGTCTTCCGCTTGCCGAACTCGGCCTGTTTCCCGTTGTTCCACTGTTTGACGGGCCGCAGATAGCCCACCACCCGGGAGTAGACCTCGGTCTCGGCGCCGCACTGCGGGCATTCGTCCTGCTTGCCCTTGATGTAACCGTGGGCCGGGCAGACGGAAAACGTCGGGGTCAAAGTGAAATAGGGTAAATGATAGCCGGCGGAGACCTTCCGGATCAGGGACTTGACCGCTTCCACGTCCGTCACCTGCTCGCCCAGGAAGATGTGGAGCACCGTGCCGCCGGTGTACTTGGCCTGGAGGTTGTCCTGGAGAGACAGGGTCTCGAAGATGTCGTCGGTGTAGTTGACCGGCAACTGCGTGGAGTTGGTGTAATAGGGGTCCTCGCCGTTTCTGAAATCCGGCTCGTTGGCGCAGACCAGGTCGGGGTAGCGTTCCTTGTCCTTCATGGCCAGCCGGTAGGAGGTGCCCTCGGCCGGGGTGGCCTCGAGGTTGAATATGTCGCCGGTCTCCTCTTGCATGCGGGCGATCTCGTCCCGGATGAAATCCATCACCTTCAGGGAGAAATCCTGGCCGGACAGGCTGGCGATGTCTTCTCCCAGAAAATTGAGGCAGGCCTCGTTCATGCCGATGATCCCGAAGGTGGAGAAATGGTTTTTCCAGTAGAGGCCGGACCCGTCTTTGATGTCCCGGAGGTAGAACTTGGAGTAGGGATAGAGGTTCTTGTCGGTAAACGCCTCCAGGACCTTCCGCTTGATGGCAAGGCTCTGCCGGGCCAGTCCGAGCATCTCCCGGAGCCGGTCGAAGAAGTCTTTTTCCGTGTTCGCCAGAAATCCGATGCGGGGCAGGTTGATGGTCACCACGCCGATGGAGCCGGTCAGGGGGTTGGCGCCGAACAGGCCGCCGCCGCGTTTGAGCAGTTCCCGGTTGTCCAGCCGCAACCGGCAGCACATGGATCGGGCGTCTTCGGGCGACATGTCCGAATTGACGAAATTGGAAAAATAGGGGATGCCGTATTTCCCGGTCATCTGCCAGACCGGTTCCAGGTTGGGGTTGTCCCAGTCGAAGTCCGTCGTGATGTTGTAGGTGGGGATCGGGAAGGTGAAAACCCGGCCCCGGGCGTCGCCCGCCATCATGATCTCGGCGAAGGCCCGGTTTAAGGCATCCATTTCAGCCTGGAAATCGCCGTAGACCGCGTCCATCTCCTTTCCGCCGACGATCACCGGGCTGTCCTTGAGGATGGACGGGACGTACAGGTCCATGGTGATGTTGGTGAAGGGCGTCTGAAACCCCACCCGGGTCGGGATGTTGATGTTGAAAACGAACTCCTGAAGGGCCTGTTTCACCTCCCGGTAGTCCAGCCCGTCGTACCGGATGAAGGGGGCCAGCATGGTGTCGAAATTGGAGATGGCCTGGGCCCCGGCCGCTTCGCCCTGGAGGGTGTAGAAAAAATTGACCACTTGGCCCAGGGCCGACCGGAGGTGCTTGGGCGGGGCGCTCTCCACCTTGCCCTCGACGCCCCGGAACCCCTGGACCAGCAGGTCCTTGAGGTCCCAGCCCACGCAGTAGACCGACAGCAGGCTCAGGTCGTGGAGGTGGAGGTCGCCGCTCTTGTGGGCGTCCCGGATCTCCGGGGGATAGATCTGGTTGAGCCAGTATTCCGAGGTGACATCCGAAGAGATGTAGTTGTTGAGGCCCTGGAGGGAGTAACACATGTTGCTGTTCTCTTTGATTTTCCAGTCCAGCTTCCGGATGTACTGCTCCACGAGGCCGTCGGTGGCCTTTTCCGCGATGTTCCGGATCTGGGCGTGCTGTTCGCGGTAGAGGATGTAGGCCTTGGCGGTTTTATAGTAAGGGGTGTCCAGCAGCACCCGCTCCACGATGTCCTGAATCTCCTCCACCTCCGGGATGGGTCCCAGCCGGAGTTCATGGGCCAGTGTCAGGACCCGCAGGGTCAGCTTCCGGGCATCCCGTTCCTCGAATTCGCCGCCGGCCTTACCGGCCCTGGCGATGGCCGCCGTGATTTTGGATGCATCGAACTCCACCACTCTTCCGTCCCGTTTTTTAATCTCTTCGAACACGCTCTTCGCCTCCGCTTCGCTGCTGCGCCGTTTTTTTGGACAAAATTTGAAAGGGAAAATAAAATCGACCATCTATGACGGTCGGGTGTGTTTGTCTGTTGTTTGGTCCCAACATACCCCTACATATTGTTGTCTGTCAAACTAAAATTTCTATATATGGTATTTTTGAGGACAGGCCGAAGGTAGTAAACTCAGGAAAAACAGCAGGCTAAACAACGCGGATTTTTTTCGGAAAGGTCAATCGCGGAAAAGGCAAAAATTTCAGGCACGGAACTTGCTTTTACGGCGTCCCCAGCCCCCTTCAGGGGGCTTCCCTTAATTGCCGGGGGGTTCAGCCCCCGGTGAGAATGTCCGCCAGATATAATCTCCGATTTCCGGCGTTTCGAGATCCGTTCTCGGATCGGTCACCACCGTGCGGTAGGGCGCCCCGGTCCGGTCATAGGCCCGTTCCGGCACACCGAACCGCCGCTGGATATGGCCGTTGCCGATGATCACCACCATGTGGGCGTCGTCCAGGTTTCGGGCCACCGATTCGGCCATTACATCCTCCCAGACGTTCTGGGCCATGTAGAAGTTCTCGAAATCGTCCCGGCCCTTGAGCATGGTGCGATGCGCCTCGTAGATTTCTTCGAGATAGGCCCGGTGATCGGGGTCGTCGGTTCTGATTTCTCCGGGCAGGTACTGTTCTTCCTCGGGCAGCAGGGTGTCGATGCCCCCCACCGCGATTTTGGGCGGGATGTGAAAGGGGATGTTGAGGGCGATGAGCGGGATTCGGTTCTCCCGGATGTAGGCCATGATCGATTCATAGAGTTCGTAGTCGAATTTCCAGTTGGCGTACCAGTGGCTCGTCTTGAGGAACTCATCCTGATCGAGGATGCCGGCGGACCAGTCGTCCAGCACCGGCTGGTAGGGGCGGGAGAACATCTCCATGCCCACCTTCAGGTCGGGATGGCGCTCGTGGAGGGCCTTGATGATCCGGAGCTGGATCCGGTGGTGGGCCACCCGGCGGTGCTGTTCTCCCACGTAGACCACCCGGGCCTCGGCCAGGTCGTCCACCATCTCCCCGAAGAGGACCGGCTCGGGTCCCCGGGGCGCCGTCCGGATGATGCGGTCTTTGGGCTGTTTCATGGCGCGGTCTCCGGTTCGGTCGGCGCCCCCGATGGCGGCGCAGCCGGCCGAAAGAAAGAGGGCCGCCGTCAGGACGACGAGACCCCATGCCGCCGTCCCTGACCGGCGGTTCGGGAACGCTTGCATTTTTTCGGCGCTTTTCATACAGTATCCCCCCTATGCGGCTGGATCAATCATCACCGGTGTTCAGACGGACCATCGTGCCCTGGTACGACTCGGAGGCGGCCTGTCTGCTGACCCTCATCTTTCTCTTCCTGGTCTTCCTTTTCGGCATGGCCGGCATCTCCGTGGCCAACGAAGTGGAAGAATACCGGGACCATCTGTGGGTTCCCGTCCTTCTGGTGGTCATGAGCGCCGGCGTCATCGTTTCCATCACCATCCGCCTCATCAACCGGTATCTCATCTACCGGTCGGAACGTCGGGAATCCTGACCTACAGCCTATCATCCCCGTCCCCATCCCGCAAGGCGGCGTACCGGTCGGCCAGCGCCGTGCAGCGCCGGCCCTCGTCCCGGCGTCCCCGCTTGAAACAGCCATTGGCGTAGATCCGGCATTTTTTCGCCAGAACCGTGATCGCCGCTTCCCGGTAATCGGCCGGCAGGTCTTCCCCCTCTAAAATCTTCAGGATGGATTGAATCCGGTGCCGGTCGAGCCCCGGTGCAGCGGAGAGCTGGTCGGCATGTCCCCCCCGCTTGACGATGAGCGGGGTCTCGATGAGGTCGATGGGATGCCGGCAGGCGATTCGCAACCACAGGTCGTAATCCTCGCAGGCCGGCAGGGATTCATCGAAAAGGCCCACTTCCTTCAGCAGGCGCCGGCGCATCATCACGGCAGAAGGGCTCACCAGGCAAAGGAAGAGAGACGGAATGAAAATCCATCCGGCCCGCTTCCGGTGGCGATTGCCGGGGTTGACCCGGCGACCCCGACGGACCCAGACTTCTTCGGTCTGGCAGATGACCGATTCGGGACGGGCGTCGAAAAAGGCTGTTTGGGCCGAGAGCTTGCCCGGCAGCCACAGATCGTCGGAATCCAGGAAGGCGATCAGGTCGCCGGCGGCCCGGGCGATGCCGGCGTTTCTCGCGGCGCTGACCCCGGCGTTTTCCTGTCGGACGACCCGAAGGTCGTCGCCGTATCGGTCCAGCAGTTCCGGCGTCTCGTCGGTGGACCCGTCGTCCACCACGATCAGTTCGAAGTCCGGATGGTCCTGGGCCAGCACGGAATCGACGGCTTCTTTCAAAAAATCGGCCCGGTTGTAAGTCGGGATAATGACGCTGACGGCTGCCATGGGCGGGTTTCTATCGGTTTACGGGCGGGCTGGCAAGAGGAAAAGGGCCGCTTTGGTCCTTGACATGGGGCTGATTTTTAATTAACAATTATTCATTAAATGAATTCTTCGCAAAGGGGCGACCAAGGGAGGGGCCATGGGAAAGCGTTCGGGGTCGATCATCCGGTGGGCGGGGGTCTGGCTGGCGATTCTTTGCAGCGCCGCGCTGGCCGGAGAGCGGTTCACCGTCAATCCGGACGGCACGGTCGCCGATCATGAACTGGGCGTCATGTGGGCCGGGGAAAGCAATCCGGGCGACATCAACTGGCATCAGGCGGAGAAATGGGTCAAATACACCTTTCCCGACACCATCCCGGCCGGCTACGACGACTGGCGGCTGCCGACCCTGGAAGAGTTGGCGAGCCTCTACGTCCGGGACGAGGGGTACAAGGGATACGAGACGGACTGCGGCCAGCGGGTGAGGATCGCGCCGGAGATCGAACTGACCTGCGGCTGGATCTGGACCTCGGAGCGGAAATCGATCACGGCCCGGGTCTACAATTTCAACCGGGGCTACCATTACACCGA
The DNA here is from genome assembly GCA_011390065.1 of Desulfobacteraceae bacterium. GTDB lineage: Bacteria > Desulfobacterota > Desulfobacteria > Desulfobacterales > JAABSP01 > JAABTD01. The sequence continues at coordinate 20,238 of JAABTD010000044.1, read as the reverse complement.
CCGGATGGTTCATAACCGGGCCTACCGGGTGTTGCCCGTCCGGGATATGGAGTAAGCTGGATTCTCCAGTCAGTATAGGAGCGGATGCGGTGTTTCGCTGCATCCATACATGTGAGAACCAACATCAGAAAGAGGAGGACGTACGCATGAAGAAGACTTTGGTATTGGGAATGGCGGTAATTTTCGGTCTGGTCATGATGACCGGCGGCGTGGCGGCGGCCAAAACCACTTTCGTCACCATCGGCACCGGCGGCATCACAGGCGTCTACTATCCCACGGGCGGCGCCATCGCCAAGATGGTCAACCAGAAGCGCGATGAATACGGCATCCGGGCCACGGTGGAATCCACCGGCGGGTCGGTCTTCAACGTCAACGCCGTCATGTCCGGTGATCTGGAATTCGGCATCGTTCAGTCCGATCGCCAGTACCAGGCGATCCACGGCATGGCCGAATGGGATGACGCCGGTCCCCAGAAGGACCTGCGGGCGGTTTTCAGCATTCACCCCGAGTCGATCACCCTGGCCGCCGCCGTGGATGCGGGGATCAAAAAGATCACGGACCTGAAGGGCAAACGGGTCAATATCGGCAACCCCGGTTCCGGGCAGCGTCAGAACTCCATCGACGCCCTCACGGCCGCCGGCCTCGATTATGAAAACGACCTGAGCGCTGAAGGGGTTAAAGCGGCCGAAGCGCCGGGCCTTCTCCAGGACGGCCGCATCGACGCCTTCTTCTACACCGTGGGCCATCCCAGCGGGGCCTTCAAGGAGGCCACCGCGGGCCGCCGGAAGGTCCGGTTCGTGGAAGTCGCCAGCCCCGGCATCGACGCCATGATCAAGGAAAAACCCTATTACGCCAAATCCTATGTGCCGGTGGATCTTTATCCGGGCGCCATGAACGACGAGGATGTGGACACTTTCGGCGTTAAAGCGACCTTCGTCACGTCGGCCAAAGTATCGGACGACGTGGTCTACGCCATTACCAAGGAGGTCTTCGACAATTTTGAAGATTTCAAAAAGCTCCACCCCGCCTACAGCGTGCTGACCAAAGAGGGCATGCTCGAGGGGCTGTCCGCGCCGCTTCATCCGGGCGCGGAGAAATATTTCAAAGAGGTCGGCCTGTTGAAGTAACCCAAGCGCCATAACGCCCACCCGTTCGGGCGGCGGTTTCGGCCGCCGCCCTTTCCATCTGCACTCTTGCGTCGGACAAATTGTAAACCGGTCTTTTTTTTCCGGACAGGCAACGCCTTTCCTGGAGGGGATGAAGATGAGCGAACTGGATAGGAAGGATACGGAGAGCGACGGCAGCTCCATCGGCGACGACGAAACGCTGGATCTGGCCCGGAAACTGGCCGAGGAGGAGGCCGGCATCGCCCGGAAACCGGAAGGGCCCGCCAAATACGTCATTTCGACCATCGCGGTCTGCTGGTCCATATTTCAACTCTCCATCGCCAGCTGGCTGATTCTCGATTCCACTTTTATCCGGGCGATCCACCTCGGGTTCGCCCTGCTGATCGTTTTTCTCAACTACCCGCTGCTGAAAAAATATCGCCCGGGTCTCGAGCTGTTTTCCACCAAGACCCGCATTCCCCTTCTGGACTACGTCGTCGCCATCATCGCCTGTTTTGCGGCCCTTTACATCGCCATCGACTACGAGGGACTGGTCACCCGCTACGGCGCCCCCATCCTGCGGGACCTGGTGGTCGGCGGCATCCTGGTGGCGCTGCTGCTGGAGGCCTCCCGACGGGTCATCGGTCCGGCCCTGCCCATCATCGCCATCGCCTTTATCATCTATGCCTTTTTCGGCCCTTACATGCCCGACCTGATCGCCTTCAAGGGGGTCTCCATGGATCGGTTCATGGGGCAGATGACCATGTCCACCGAGGGGATCTACGGCATCCCCCTGGATGTATCGGCCACCATCGTTTTTCTGTTCGTCCTGTTCGGCGCCATGCTCGACAAGGCGGGCGCTGGCCAGTACTTCATCCAGCTGGCCCTGAGCCTTCTCGGCGGGTTCAAGGGCGGGCCGGCCAAGGCGGCCATCATGGGCTCCGGCCTCACCGGCCTCGTTTCGGGCTCGTCCATCGCCAACATCGTCACCACCGGCACCTTTACCATCCCCCTGATGAAGAAGGTGGGGTATCCCGCCACCAAGGCGGCGGCCGTGGAGGTGGCGGCCTCCACCGACGGCCAGCTGGCCCCGCCCATCATGGGGGCTGCGGCCTTTATCATCGCCGAATACGTCAACGTCCCTTATGTGGATGTGATCAAGGCGGCGGCAGTGCCGGCCTTCGCCTCCTACGCAGCGCTTTTTTTCATCACCCACATCGAGGCCTCCAAGCTGGGGCTGACCGGCATGAAACGCGCCGAACTCCCCGAGTTTTTCAAGACGCTGTTGTCGGGCATCCATTTTCTTATCCCCCTGACCATGCTGCTGTACCAACTCATCGTCCTGCGCCACTCGCCGGAGATGGCGGCTTTTAACGCGATATGGGTCATGGCGGCCATCATGTTCATTCAGAATCCCATCAAAGCCTATATCGCCAAAGACCCCCTGTTGCCGGCTTTCAAAAGCAGCGTGGTTGACATCTTCTCGGCCCTGGCCTCGGGCGGCCGGAACATGGTCTCCGTAGCCCTGGCCACGGCCGCCGCCGGCATCATCGTGGGGGTGGTGGCCCTGGGGCTGGGCGGGCTCATCACCATGATCATCGACACCATCTCCGGAGGGAACATCTACCTCATGCTGATCATCACCGCCGTGGCCAGCCTGGTCATCGGCATGGGGCTGCCCACCACCGCCACCTACATCGTCATGGCCTCCCTGACCGCGCCGGCCATCGTGACCATCGGCGGGTATAACGATTTCATCGTCCCCCTCATGTCGGCCCATCTGTTCTGCTTCTACTTCGGCATCCTGGCCGACGACACGCCCCCGGTGGGACTGGCGGCCTATGCGGCGGCGGCCATCGCCAAATCGCCCCCCATCCCCACGGGCATCCAGGGGTTCATGTACGATATCCGGACGGCGATCCTGCCCTTCATGTTCATCTTCAACGCCGATCTGATTCTGCACGAGATCTATTCCTGGACCCAGGCCCTGCTCATCTTCGCCATGGCCTGCGTGGGCAATTTCGCCTTTGCCTCGGCCACCCAGGGGTGGTTCGTGGCCAGAAACCGGATCTGGGAACTGCCCCTGTTCCTGTGCGTCACCATCAGCCTCATGCGGCCCGACGCAGTGGCGGCCTGGATGGGCATTCCCCATGAGCAGAGATACTGGACCTATCTCATCGGCCTGGCCATCTATGCCGCCCTCTACCTGCTCCAGCGGCCCCGGATTCCCAAAATCGGCGAGTTGAAGGCGGCCTGGTAGCGCGCAAGTCAGCGCGTCGATTGTCATCAACGGGGTCCGTCGGACAGCGACGCACCCCGTTTCTTTTTCCATTCTCCCTTGCACCCCGGCGCATTCCGACGTATGATGCCCGTTTTCACAAACCCCTAACCGAACGGAGGCCGTTGGCCGGAAGGCGATGACCGATATGTCGGGAGACAAAAAAAAAACGGAGAGCCGCATCGACGACGTGCTGGTGGACAGCATTGTCGCATATTCGGGACATTTCGAAGAGCATTCGCTCAAGCGCATCGCCAACCGCTGTGTTCGGTCGGTGATCGGGGAGGGTTTCCAGGACCTGTGCGGCGAGACTTTCCACATTCCTCCTCAGAACCAGATGCGCGAATGGGTGGTGGAGGAGATGAAACAGTATTTCGAAGATCAGCTCATGCCCATCATCGAGCGGCGCCATCCCGATCTGGCCGAGGAGGAACTGGATGTCTATCTCGACCGGTTTTACCGGGCATTTGAAACGGAATACGCCGAGCAGATCGACTCCACCACCCACGCCGCGGTCAGGGAACTCCGGGTTCGGGTCAAGGCGATTCAAAAGGAACTGGCTGCGATCAAACGGAAATATGCGGGGGTCGGAGCGGCATGATTGAGCGGAAGTTGCCGGAAATCCTCGCCCCGGCAGGAGATCGATCCTCGTTTCTGGCAGCCGTCGCCGCCGGGGCCGACGCCGTATACTGTGGGCTGAAGCAGTTCTCGGCCCGAATGGCGGCGAAGAACTTCACGCTGGAAGAACTGGCGGAGCTGACCGGACTGGCCCATGACAGGGGGACCGCGGTCTATATCGCCGTCAATACGCTGCTGACGCCGGCCGACCTCCGGAGCGCCGGGCAGTTGATTGCGGATCTGGCCCGACAGGTCGGCCCGGACGCCCTGATCTTCCAGGATCTGGCCCTTTCCCAACTGGCGGAAGAGGCCGGATTTACCGGAGAGCGTCATCTGTCCACCCTGGCCAACGTCAGTGGGCCCGGCGGCCTGGAGATCGCCCGGAAGACGCTGGGCGCCGACCGGGTGGTGATCCCGCGGGAGCTGAATATCGACGAAATCCGGGTCATGGCCGACGCCTGTCCTCCGGGTCTGGGGTTGGAGGTCTTTGTCCACGGGGCCCTCTGTTACGGCGTCTCCGGGCGGTGCTACTGGTCTTCCTACATGGGTGGAAAAAGCGGCCTGCGGGGTCGGTGCGTCCAGCCCTGCCGCCGGATCTACCGCCAGGAAGATGCCAGGGGCCGGTTTTTTTCCTGCCGGGACCTGAGCCTCGATGTGCTGGTCAAGGTTCTCAGGGAGATCCCCCAGATCCGGGCATGGAAGATCGAGGGTCGGAAAAAGGGACCCCATTACGTCCACTACGCTACTGCCGCTTACAAGATGCTCCGGGACGAAGGGGATGACGCCAATGCCAAGCGATCGGCCCTCCAGTTGCTGGAGATGGCCCTGGGGCGGCCCGCCACCCATTACACCTTTCTGCCCCAGCGGCCCTACAATCCGATCCCGGCCGATGGCCAGACCGGCTCCGGATGCCTGGTGGGCCATGTCAAGGGGCCGTCCGGCAAGGGGTTTCTGTCTCCTCGCATTCCGCTGCTGCCGGGAGATGTTCTGCGGCTGGGGTATGAAGATCAGCCGGGTCACGGCATTCAGAAAGTGACCCGATCGACGCCCAGAGGGGGGCGGCTCCAGCTCAAGGCCGGCGGACGGAAAGGGCCGAAGAAGGGCACGCCTGTTTTTCTGGTGGACCGGCGGGAACCGGCCCTGGAAAAGATGATTTCAGCCTTGTCGGCCGAGATCCCCGAGGCGCCGACCCTGCCGGAAACAGCCGATTTCAATCTGCGCCTTCCCCCGCCCGCGCCCGCGTCCGGCCGGATCCGGACCCTTCATGTGGCGCGCCGCAGGCCCGTAAAACGGCCTTCCGGCGCCGTGGGTCTCTGGATGACGCCGGATCCGGCCGAGGCCTTGACCCATCCGGATCCCGACCTCTGGTGGTGGCTGCCGCCGGTGATCTGGCCCGGGGAGAAGGGCGGCGAAGAGGCCCGATGGCGCGCGGCGACGAGCGCGGCCCTGGAGAAGGGGGCGCGGCGATTCGTCCTCAACGCGCCCTGGCAGACGGCGCTGTTTTCCGATCCCGGATCGGCGGAACTGTGGGCCGGTCCCTTCTGCAACGCTGCCAACCCGCTGGCCCTGGCGGCCCTGAAAACCATGGGATTCTCCGGCGCCGTCATCAGCCCGGAACTGGGCCGGGACGATTGTCTGGCGCTGGGCCGGGAGAGCCCTCTGGCCCTGGGCATTGTTCTGTGGGGAAACTGGCCCCTCTGCGTTTCCCGAACTCTGTCCGGGGAATTGAAGACGGATCGTCCCTTCATGAGCCCTAAAGGGGAGGAGGCCTGGGCCGTGGCCCATGGGTCGAACATCTGGGTCTACCCCAACTGGATTGTGGATCTGCGTTCGAAAAAAGACGAGCTGGAGGCCGCCGGATACCGGCTTTTCGTCCACCTGGAAGAGCCCCTGCCCAAAGGGGTGCGGATGAAAAACCGTCCGGGGCTGTGGAACTGGGACCTGACCCTGGCTTGACGCCTCCCCGTTTTTTGAGTTGAATTCCGGCGGACGATTCTGTAAGATACGGGCGTTCGAAGGGCGCGCAGCGCGCGGCAACCCCGTCCCCCTTTCCCAAAAAGGAAAAGCCGTCATGATCATTCAGTGCGAGAAGTGCCACGTCACCTTCAATGTTCCCGACCATTTGATCAAGCCCGAAGGCTCCAGACTCCGCTGTTCCCGGTGCAAACACGTGTTCAAGGCCTTTCCCCCCCGAACCCTCCCGGCGGATGCCGCCGGCGAAACGCCGCGGGAGGTCTCACCGCCGCCCGCGATTCCGCCCGGGGAACCGGCCCGGCCCGCGGTCACGTCCGATGCAGCTCCGGACGGCGAGGATTACGCCGGTGAAGACACCCTGACCATGGTCGATTTTTCCCAGGATGTGTTCGACATCTCCGGGGACATCGAGGAACGGTATGAAGAACTGGGCAGCATCGGCAAGGGCGGCATGGGCGAAGTCCTTCTGGCCAAGGACACCCAGCTCCTGCGGAAGGTCGCCATCAAGGTGCTGCGCGACGAGGTCAGCTCTGCCGCGGCCTTGAGCTATTTCCTTCGGGAAGCCCAGATCACGGCCCAGCTGGATCATCCCAATATCGTGCCGTTGTACACCGTCAAGAAGCCGGACGCCGGACGGAAGAACGTCTCCTTTGTCATGAAGCTCATCAAGGGGAAAAGCCTGTTCGACGTCATCGCCAAGGCCCGGCAGGCTTATGTGGCGGACCCCAAAGCGGAACTGGACCCCGGCATGCGCCTCAAGGCCCGGCTGGAGTATTTCCTCAAGGCCTGCGAAGGCATCGCCTACGCCCACCGGAAGCAGGTGGTCCATCGGGATCTGAAACCGGCCAACATCATGGTGGGCGACTACGGCGAGGTCTATGTCATGGACTGGGGCATCGCCAAAATGCTCAAGGGCGAAGACGAACTCGAGCCGACCCAGTCGACCCAGGTCACCAAAATTTTCACTCGCGATCCCAGCGAATCCGACACCGAGATCGCCAACCAGCCCGAGGGCGTGGTGGGAACCCTGAGCTACATGTCCCCGGAACAGGCCAAGGCCCAACCCGACGTGGGGCCGGCCAGCGACATCTTCTCCCTGGGCGCCGTCCTTTACGAACTGGCGACGCTCCGCCCCGCCCGCACCGGAGACAGCAAGAAAAAGCTGGAATGGGCCAAGGGCGGTTACCTTAACTCCCTGGACCATCTGGTCCCCGAAAAGAAGATCGATCCTGAACTCAAGGCCATCGTCCACCGGGCCACGGAATTCAATCCGGAAGATCGCTACCGGAGCGTCAGCGCCCTCATGGCCGATGTGCGGGCTTATCTTCAGGGAGAAGAAGTGTCGGAACTTCCCGACAATCTGCCCCGCAAAGCCTGGCGGTGGATGAACAAGCACCGGCAGCTCTCCCTGATCCTGCTGCTTCTGGTGCTGCTCCTCTCCGCCGGCCTGGCCATCGGGGGCCTTTACCGGGAACAGGCCGCCCTCAAGGCGGCCCGTTTGCGGGAGAACCGGTTGACCCGCCTTCAGGCGGCCGTTTCCGATCATGCCCATATTATCGACAACAATTTCCTGCGGCTGGAAGGCCTGGCCAGGGGCCTGGCCAACAACGCCATCTACCTGATCCAGCATGCGCCCGAGAACGACGAGCGGTTTTACTGGATATCCGAGTTCAATACGCCGGGCGAGGATCCACCCGATCATACCCATGCCCCCCTCTATCAGAGACAGGTCAGCATCGAATATCCGGTAGTGAAGCCGGCCCCGGGCGTGGAACCGGCATCGGTCGCCCCCCTCATGCAACGGCTGGCGCCCCTTCGTCACCATTTCAAGCAAACCCTCATCGACAGCCGCCCCGGATCGGAGGCCATCAGTGAAGCAGAGGCCCATCGGCTGCTGACGGTCCACGGCGTCCCCATCCGCTGGGCCTTCATCGGCCTGGAGGCCGGGGTGATGTATTCTTATCCCGGCAAAGGCACCTATTCGCCGGAGTACGATCCCCGGAAGCGACCCTGGTATGAACTGGGCAAGGGGCGGCAGGACGTTCGATGGGGCAACCCATATCTGGACATCCAGGGGCTGGGACTGGTGCTGCCCTGCGCCACCTCGCTCTACGACAGCGAAAACCGGTTTTACGGCGTGCTGGGCATGGACGTGACGTTCAGCGACATTATCCAGGATCACCTCAACCGGCCGGGATCGGTGGGGGTCGTCGAGAGTTTTCTGCTGGACAACCAGGGGCGGATCGTGGTCCGCTCGGGGCAATCGGAAAGGGAGATGACCGGGGAATCCTCCGGCTCGGCCCTGGCGCTGAAACCCTTCCCGGTGCCGGAGGTGGTGGCCGCTGTTTTACAGAATGCATCGGGGTTGCTGGAGACCGATCAGGGCGGGAATTCCCGTCTGGTGGTCTATTACCGGATGCCGTCTCTGGGATGGTTCTACGTGGAAGAGGTCGAGACCGCCGCCGTGCTCAGGCCGGAAAATTAGTCGGCCGCCTCCGCCGGCTTGAAGATGAGGATGTACTGGCCCTTGCCCTTGATGAACACCTGCTCCACCGAATAGCTCCGGTCGCGGGCCAGATCGACCACCACCCGAACCTTTGGATCGAGGTCGGAGTGGACCCCGATGCGGATCCGCCGGATCATGTCTCCGTCCACGGCGATGCGCCGCGGCAAGGCCTTGCCGGGCCGGACGCCCTTGAAATCGCAGACCACCTTCGGGGCGCCTTCCTCGATGACAAAGGTCTCGGGCGGGTGGAAGCCGTTGAGCTGGAACACGGCCTTTTCTTCACCCGCTTCTTCGATGGTCGCCGAAACGCTCTGGAGCGTTTTTTCATCAGGGAGCTTCCCGATCTCGGCGCCGGTCTCGGCCTCGGCCGTCGGCCCGGTTTCCATCGGGAAGGTCTGCGCGGCCCCGCCTTCTGCGTCGATTTCAGAAAAGAGCATCCGATGCCCCCATCCGGTCCGGCCGTCCGGCAGGCGAATGCGCCGCCATTTGCCCTCCGTCTCTATGACCACCGCCCTTTCCCCGCGGGTGACGCCCAATTGGACGGGCCCTTCCAGGTTCGGCGCGGATCGGATCCGGCCCGAATCCACCGTGACTTCCACCGTGTAAAGCCCATCGGAGAGGGGCGCCGGGGCGGCCGGTTCTTCCGGTCGGGGCGGCGCTGCCGGTTCGGCGGGGGGCCGGCTGCTCAGATGTTTCCGATGGATCCATCCCAGCCGTTCGTTGGGCAGCCGGGCCGCGAACCAGTCTCCCTGCTGGTGGATAAGGAGGAGGGGCGTCCCCTTCTCCAGCTCGATGGAGATCCGGGCGTCGAAGGAAGGCTGCTGATAGAGGTCGACGGATTCGACGGCGTAGCGGGTGATGGGGACAAAGGGCGTTGCGCCTCTGGACAATGATGGGGACAAACCGATCGCCGCTGCGGCCGCCAGAAACGCAATCCAGGGGAAAAGTCCATTTTTCCGGTTGTGTTTCAACGCACTGGAACGGGTGTTCATTTCAGCATCCTCCCTCAAGCGGTCTGGTGTCTTTCACTGTTTTCAGGCCGGCAACCGCCGGTCGACAGCATCGTCATCTCTTTATTATCAAAAGCTTTTTTCTCTGAAAAGTCAAGAAGGAGGAAAAACCGGCATCGATATTGACTTTTCAATCGTCTCGGGTATGATAGCCGGCTTGTCCGACACTGACAGAATCGAGCGTTTGCAATGCCGTGCAATGCCGACGCCGATGGGAGCGCCATGAACATATTATTCATCAATCCGCCCAACAGCGGCAAGTCGATTCCAGAAGAACAATACGCTATCCGGGACATCAAAATGATCTTCCGGGGAGAGCCCCTGGCCCTGGAGACCCTGGCCGGCAATCTGGAGGGCCATCAGGTCGCCATTACGGACCTGAAGGCGGCCCCGGATTCCCTGTGGGAGGATGTGGAAGGGATGCGGCCCGACGTGGTCGGGCTCACCGGCGTGGCCTGCGAGGCCAACGCGGTCCTCGACATCGCACGGCGGATCAAAGACCGGATCGACCCGGTGGTGGTGGTGGGCGGACATCATGCGTCCTGCGATCCGGCATTCTTCAACCGGGAGGGGGTCGACTACGTCGTGGCCGGTCTCGGAAAACAGAGTTTCCGGGACTTGATCGACGCCATTGAGAGGGGAACGGTCGCCGACGGGGTCCCCGGAGTGGCGAAAACCGACCCCGGCGGTCCGCTTTGCCTGGTTCCTCGACGGTTCACCCCTGCAGATCTGGTTGACGACCGGCCGCCCCGCTATGATCTGGTGGCGCAACACCGGGACAAATACGTCATGAGCGGCGTCGGAGGAAAAATCGGATTTGTGGCCACGGCCTTCGGCTGCACCCACCGGTGCGCGTTCTGTGCGGTCCCCAACATCACCGGCGGCCGCTACCTGACCCATTCCGTTGACGCCGTCATGCGGGACATCGGCCTGCTGGGCGACATTCCCCTGATCCGCCTGACCGACGCCAACACCTTCGGCGATGCAACGGCTTCCGAGGCCCTGGGCCGGCGGATCATCGATTCGGGAATGATGAAGAAGTTCGTGGCCGATGTCCGGTCCGACACCGTGGTCCGGCGGCCTGAGCTGTTTCAACTCTGGAAAGAGGCGGGCCTGGCAACGGCCGTTATCGGCTTCGAGGAAATCTCCGACCAGCGGCTGGCGGCGTTCAACAAGAAGACGATTCTGGCGACCAACATTCAGGCCATGGAGATTCTCAAAAACCTGGGCATCCGCATCATCGGGGATTTCATCGTCTCACCCGACTACGGGCCGGCCGATTTCAAAGCCCTGGAGCGGTTTGCGGTCTCCCACGCCATCGATCTGCCGCTGCCGTCGATTCTAACCCCTCTTCCGGGGACCCCCCTTTACGAAACGATGAAAGATCGCATCACGATCCACGATCTCGATTATTATACCTTCCTCAACGCGGTGGTCCCCACGCGCATGCCGGAGGAAGATTTTTACGCAACCTACGCAGCCCTGTGGAAGCGGTTCATGTCCCTGAAACACGGCTGATGACCGCAAGCGCCTGAAAAGAGGAAATCTGTTCCATGGATGTGTATATCACCGATGTGGCGGCGTTTCTGCCCAACGAACCGATTGACAACGACGCCATCGAAGCGGTTCTGGGAAAGATCGGCAATCTCCCATCGAAGACCCGACGCATCGTACTCAAGAACAATAAAATCCGCACCCGATACTATGCCGTCGATCCGGAGACCGGGCGACTCACACACACCAACGCCGGGATGACGGCGGCGGCCGTCCGGAAGCTCAAGGGCCGCGGCGACTTCAACCCGGGCCGGATCGACTGTCTGTGTTGCGGCACCGCCACCCCGGATGTCCTGATTCCCGGCCACGGGCTGATGGTTCTGGGGGAACTGGGCGGACCGGAATGCGAAGCCATGTCCGCGGCCGGCATCTGCATCTCCGGGATGACCGCCCTGAAATATGCCTTCATGAGCGTGGCCGCCGGCCTGTCCGAAGCGGCCGTGGCCACGGGGTCCGAACTGGCCTCGTCTTTTACCCGGGCGCCCTTTTTCGTTCCTTATCTGATGGAGGACGGAGAATTGGAGAACCGGCCCATCCGGGCCTTTGACGCCGATTTTCTGAGGTGGATGCTCTCGGACGGGGCCGGCGCCGTTCTCCTCTCCCCCCGGCCGGAAGCCAACGGACGTCCGGCGTTGAAAATCGAGTGGATCGAACAGATCGCCTTTTCCGGGTCCCTGGAGACCTGCATGTTCGCCGGGGGCGTGAAAAACGGCGACGGCGCGGTCACCGGCTGGCGGGAAGTGGAGCGGATCGCTCCGGAATCCGCCCCCTTCCGGTTCTCGATCCGGCAGGACATCCGGCTGCTGGACCGGCATATTGTGGAAACCATGGGCCGGGCCCTGTCCCGGGTCGTCGCGAAATACGGCCTGACCCCTGATGAGATCGACTGGTATCTGCCCCATTATTCGTCGGCCTATTTCCGTCCCAGATTTTATGAGGAAATGCGGCGCATCGGGTTCGAGATCCCCGAGGAGAAGTGGTTCACCAACCTGCCGGAAAAGGGCAACACCGGCAGCGCCGCCATCTTCATCATGCTGGAAGAACTGTTCCATTCGGGGCGGCTCCGATCCGGGCAGAAGCTGCTCTGCTTCATTCCGGAGAGCGGTCGGTTTTCCCATTGTTTCATGTTGTTGGGGGTGGTGTAGACTTCGGGGGACGTCTGCCGGGGAGGAAGTTTTGGACGAGCGCGTTTCGGGTGAGAAATCGGCGATAGCTCCTGTTGAGCCCTGCCGTACGCCTTCCCACCATGGCAAGACGCGCCCCTCTGTCCAAAGAAGTTTTTGCGCCTTTGAACGTGTTGCTCAATCTGATTTTACCCCATTAGTCGCACATGTCAAGGAATCTGCAAGGGAAACAATTCCCCACTCCCCAGCCGCCCCAGGCTTCACGCAATGGATGCGACGGTCTCCCAGATTCTGCGCTGCTTTCATCTCGCCGACTGTCGAAACTCCCCGGACGGACGGATACACTATCCCGGTTTTCACCGATAGCGCCGCAACCGCCACGTCAAACGCCGTTCCCGCCGGCAACTGACCATAAAGCGGCGAATAAACGCCTACGGCGGCGGTTTTGCCGATTCGACGGGCGTGTTGGTCGGCCGCCGGATTGAACCCATCGACCCCGACAAAATAGACGGCGTCGCCCACCGGCTCCGGCGGCTGTCGGTTCATAACTCGGGTGGTCGCCGATTCGATGTACCCGTAAGGGGGCGGTCTGTCGGTGGGCCGGGTCAGGAGGAAAAAGGCGCTGCCTTCGCCGACGATGATCGGGTCGGTAGTCGGGGTTCCCGGCGCCGGCAACCGTCGCCGATGGCAGGCCATGATCCGGGAATATTCGTCGGCCCCGCCCACCAGGACCGAATCGACCCGGCCGGCGTCCAGCCACTGGCAGGCGGTCATCAGGGCCAGGGGGACGGACATGTCGAAATGATTGATGGCCAGTCCGGGGCCGTTTTCCTTGAGAATGGTCGCAATATGGGCGATGGCGGCGTTGTGGACCGAATTGGAGAAGCTGATGGGCGAGAACTGACGGATATCGCTTTCAGCGGCCAGGCCCTTGAAGTCGAAGGCGTTGCAGGTCGATCCATAGCCGGTGCCGAGGATGATGCCGCGGCGGTTGCCCTCGGGGGCGTTGTGGCGCCGCCCGTCCTCGGAGGCCAGGAGGCAGCCCAGCAGGGCGATCCGGGTGAGATGTTCGGTCCGGCGGAGGAAGCGGCGGTCCACCCGGTCCGCAAGGGGAGCCGTGTCCGCCAGAAGCCCGGGCGCATCGAAAGATGCTTCGATGGTGTTGATCCGAACCGTTTTCACAGGGGAGGCGCCCTGTTTAAGGGCGGAGGCCAGATCCGCGATGCCGCACCCGAACCCGCCCACCGCTCCCACGCCCCAGATGGCGGCCCTCATGGCGAGATCATCTCTTTCAGCCCCAGGATCAGCACTGAGTTGTTGCCGCCGAAGGCCAGGGTTTCGGAAAGGGCCGCCGTTCCGCTGATATCCGTTGGTTCCGAAACCGGATGCGCGGCCAGGTCCGGATCCGGCGTCTCGAACCCTGCGCTGGCCGGTATCCGTCCCTGTTCCAGGCAGGCGACGGTAAAGGCGGCTTCCACGGCCCCGGCGGCCCCCAGCGTGTGACCGGTGTAGCCCTTGGTGGAGAGGAAAGGCGCGCCGGGAAACAGGGCGTTGAACTGATGGGCTTCGATCCGGTCGTTGTCCGGCGTGCCGGTGCCGTGGGCGTTGATGAACGCCACGGCGGCGGGCGGGATGGCGGCGGTGCGGATCGCCTCTTCGATGGCCATCCGGAGCCCCTTTCCATCGGGCGAAGGCGTGGTCAGATGGAAGGCGTCGCTGGTGGACCCGTGGCCCAGTACAAAGGCCCGGGATCGTCCCCCCCGCCGGGCGAGGCTGTCCGCCGACTCCAGGATCATGACGGCCGCCCCCTCTCCCAGGTTAAGTCCCTTGCGATGGCGGTCGAAGGGCCTGCAGGGGCCGTCGTGGCTGTTCATGAGGGAATAGAAGCCGTTGTAGGTGATCTCGTAGAGTTCGTCCATCCCGCCCGCGACGACCAGGTCGCAGACCCCCGATTGAATCCAGAGGGCCGCCAGTCCGATGGCGTCGGTGCCGGCGGAGCAGGCGGTGGCGATGGTCTGGAGGGGGCCGGACAGATGAAATTCCCGGGCGATGGAAAGGGAAGGACTGGCGGCCCGGAAGCGCTGATCCGGCGTAAGATAGGGAACGGGCGTCTCTTCGTCTTCTCCCAGAATCGCCTGGTTGCTGATGGATCCGCCCACGTTGGTGCCGATGCAGACGCCGACCCGTTTGTCCGCCAGACCGGTCCGGTCCAACCCGGCATCCGCCAGGGCATCCGCCGCAGCGGTGAGGGCCAGTTGAACGGTGCGGACCGTCGCCGGCTGCTCAAACCGCTCTGGAACAAAAAATCCTTCCGCAACCGCAAACACGGGGCATTCCGTGGTCAGGGGGTGTCGGAAACGGGAAGGGGGGCCGAAACGGCGTTCACCCCGGAACATGGACGCCATGGCGGCGTTCAGGGTGTGTCCGGCGGAACAGATGCATCCGATGCCGCTGATGGCGACGGGGTCGACCGGCCTCATGCCGCCAGACGTTTTTCGATGAAAGCCGCCAGGGCGTTGACCGATTGAAGCGCCGGCCGTCCCTCCTTCATGTTGCGGATCTCGACCCCGAAATTGGCCTTGACCTGAAACACCAGTTCCACGGCGTCGATGGAATCCAGGCCGAATTTGTCGCCGAACAGCAGGTCGTCATCCTGGATGTCCTGGGGATGCAGATCGGCGAGATCGAGTTCCTGGATGATGATTTCTTTGATCTTGTCTTTTATGGCCATGCGCGTTATGTGAATTCGTGTTCCGTTATCCGATTGAGTTTAAAAGGTCTTGAAGCAATGTTTTTTCCCGTTCGGCGCAATCCTTCAAAATCCCGGCCATTTCCGCATACGTCCCTCCCGGCTCGGCCCGTCCCTTGCAGATCCGCCCCCCCATGACGGCGAAATCCCGCCAGCGGTCGCCCACCTCGGTCATCCGCCGGGACAGATCATGGAGCGACGCTTCTCCCAGCAACTCGGCGGCTTCCTGTAGAAAGGCCGCGTAGATGAAGCGGAAACCGGCGCCGCCGGTGCCGATTTCTTCCTGCATCCGGATCACTTGGCCGAGGTAGAGGACCGCTTTTTTCTCTCCCAGCTTTTTGGGGTAGGCCCCGACTTTTTTGGCCAGATATCGGATGCCCCTGACGCCCAGGAAAGGGCCGGGGGCCTTGAGCATGGTCCGGCAGACCTCTTTGACGCCCTTGACCACGGCCCCCTGTAAATCGGGCGCCTCCGGCACATGGGTTACCTGGTACATCCGCCCTCTGGGGGGCAGCGGGCCCTTGGCGAACCGGGCTTTTTTCAGGGAGTCGGCCGGGCAGATCATGGGTTCGGGGAAGACCGGGTCGCTGATCAGATAATCTTCTCCCTCTTTACCATAGACCACCAGATTGTGCATGTTGAAATGGAATCGGTACCGCCGGGGAAAATAGCTCAGCCAGTAGGCCCCGGTGCGGCATCCCACCGGCGTTCCTTCGTCGAGCTTCTCGTCCAGGGCCGCCATGGCTTTTTCCGGGCTGCGGAACTTCTGCCAGGTCATCTCCACCCCCAACCGTCGGGTCGCCCGCTTCATGATGCCCCCGGTGCTGGACCGGAACGCGGTCAGGGGCAGGCCGTTCAATCGGATAAAGGGGAAATAGCCGAAAAACAACCCCGATCCGATGCCGAAGACCATGGATTCGCTGATGGTCAGGCCGTGGTGCGATAGCAGGTTGGACAGCACACCGGTTTCGCAATGGGCTGATTGACTGTGCTGGAAAGGGACTTTCAAATTGACTCCTCGTTAAGGACCGGCTCAAGAAGCGTCCGGGGCCGTTTTGAGTTGAGACACGGAGATCTCGAACAGATCGGCGTACCGGGCCAGCAGCTCAGGCGGCAACTTCCCGAAGGGGCGGGGTTTGAGATGGCGTTTGACCCGCCAGCGGGGCAGGCCCATATAACTGGCCAGCAAGCCGGCGGTCATCAGGTTCCGGGTCATGTGGTATGCCAGGGGGCTTCGTTTTCCGACCTTGATCAGCCGGAGCTGTTCTGCGATCTCCGCCTCGATCACTTCCCAGGCCTGTTCGTTGGCGGTGTTTTTCGGTTCCCACCCGATGCTCGGCACTTTGACGTAGCGACCCTGTTCGTCGACGGCGTAGGCGATTTCTTCGACGTTTTTGGGGCCGATATCCTGGGGAACGTTGGCTTTATTCATGGGATGGCGCACATTTAGATAACATAGGGAGTCCGAACGATTGGATCGGCAAGGCCATGGCGTTGTCAACAAAGAACCCTTATATTGCCAGAATGGCGTCAATTGTCAACTCCTATGTCGCTTTCTTCCATTTTCGGTTGATTTTAAAGGCGATGAGAGATAAAAATACCCTTTTGCCCTGTGACGGGCGATCGGTTTTTCAACGACTGAAAGGGGCTGAGGCTTGGCGATGAACACGCTCGGAACCCATGAATTCCGAATGGCGGTTCCGTTCCACGATCTGGATCCCATGCAGGTGGTGTGGCACGGGAATTATCTGAAATATTTCGATATGGCCCGGTTCGGCCTGTTCAGGCAGGGCGGCGTCGATCTCTACCGCTATTCCCTGGAGAACCACTGCATCTTTCCGGTGACCAAAACCAGCGCCAAGCACATCCTGTCCCTCCGGCACAATGAAGATTTCCTCTGCCGGGCCACGGCCCGGGAGGCCTATATCAAGATCGTGATCGATTTCCAGATCATCCGCCTTGCAGACGGCGCTATCTGCACCAGAGGCCAGGGGGAGCAGATCGCCGTGAAAACGCCGGAGATGGAAACGCTTTACGAGATTCCGTCCGACATCAGAGCGGCGCTGGGGTTTCCGGGATGACGCCGGATTTTCGGAATGCACTGGCGGCCGGCACGGAACGGGTGAGCGGCTGGGCCGACCTGCTGGACCGCATCAACGTCTTTCCCGTTCCCGACGGCGACACCGGCCGCAATCTGTCCGTCAGCCTGGCCCCCCTTCGACGGGTGGACGGGGATGCCGGAGAGACGGTTCGACAGCTGCTGAGCGCCGCCTGCGGCAATTCCGGCAACATCGCGGCCCGGTTTTTCTCAGAGTTTCTGCCGGGGCTGGAGCGCGACGGCCGGCTATGGGCAGGGGGTGAAGCGGCCCGGCAGGGCGCCGCCGCCGCGCGGCGGGCCGTGGTGAATCCCCGGCCCGGCACCATGCTGACGGTCTTCGATGATCTGGCCGAGGCGCTGGCGCAAAATAGCAAACCGGAGGGAAACGGTTTCGATGGGGTCGTCGGCCATCTTGAGGCCTCCGTCCGGTCCACCACGGCGATGCTTCCCGAGTTGTCCGATGCCGGCGTCGTCGATGCAGGGGCCCTGGGGATGTTTATTTGGCTGGAAGCGTTTTTCCACCGGCTGTCCGGCTTTGAGGATCGGCTCACCCCGGTCGACCGACGGTTTGCCGACTGCCTCACGGTGGCGGCAAGCTTCAGGCCCCCGAAGGACCCCGGCCAATGCGTCGACGCCGTGGTCCGGCTGAACCGGCGCGACGCCGATGTGACCCACAGCCTCTCCGACTGCGCCGACAGCGTGGTCATCGCCCCGGACGGCGAGCGGGTCAAACTCCACTTCCATGCCCGTCCCGGAGGCGGGGAGAGCGTCCGCCGGCGGATCGCGACCCTGGGAACGGTGGAACGCTGGTCCGAAGAGACAATGGCCCCCCAGACGGAGCGATTCCTTTCCCGGACGGAAACACCCGTCCACATCATGACCGACGCGGCCGGATCGGTCACCCGGGAAGACGCCCGGCGATACGGGTTCACCCTCCTGGACAGCCAGATACTTATCGAGAACCGGTCCATCCCCGAAACCGCCCTCGACCCGGAAACGCTTTACGCCGCCATGAAAAACGGCGTGAAGGTCGCCACGGCCCAGGCATCCGATTTCGAACGGCATCAGCACTACGAGAGCGCCATCGGCCGATCCGAAAAGGCGCTGTATCTGTGCGTGGGATCGGCCTACACCGGCAACGTCGGCGCGGCGACGGCGTGGAAGGCGGAAAACGATCCCCAGGACCGGCTCATGGTGCTGGACACCGGCGCGGCATCGGGCCGGCTGGGGATGATGGTGCTGGAGACCGCCCGTTATGCAGAGGGAGCGCCGGACTTCGAATCCGTAGGCCGCTTTGCACGGGACGTACTGCACCGCGGCGAAGAGTTCATTTTCCTGGACCGCCTCCGCTACCTGGCCGCCGGGGGCCGTCTGGGCAAATCCAGGGCCCTGTTCGGGGATCTGTTGCGCATGAAACCGGTGATCAGTCCCTGTCCTGAAGGGGTCCGCAAGGCCGGGGTGGTCCGGGATCGAAAGGGTCAGCTTGATTTCGCCCTGGACCGATTGAGGGAGGCCTTCAGTCCGAAAGACAGCCCCATGATCATGCTGGAATACGCCGACAACCGGCAATGGGTCGAAACCGTCGTCGCCGCCCGGGTGCAAAAAGCATTGCCGGCGGCGGAGATCCTGGTGCAGCCGCTGTCCCTGACCTCCGGGGCCCACATGGGGCCGGGGACCTGGGGCGTGGCCTTTCTCCGGAAAACGTCGGAAACAGACGGCCGCTGAATGGATACGTTCTCCAAAACCGAGCGCAGCGATATCATGCGGAAGGTCCGGTCCAAGGACACGTCTCCCGAGCGGAAGGTCCGGTCCCTGCTGCACCGGTTGGGCTTCCGGTTCCGCCTGCACCGGAAAGATCTTCCCGGCAACCCCGACATCGTGCTGCCGAAACACAACGCCGTGATCTTCGTCCACGGCTGTTTCTGGCACCGCCATCCGGGGTGTTCGAGGGCCACGACCCCGGCGACCCGCCGGGAGTACTGGCTGCCTAAATTCGATCGGACGGTCCGCCGGGATGCCGAAAACCAGGCGGCCCTCCGCCGCCTCGGATGGAAGGTCGTCGTCGTCTGGGAATGCGAGTTGCGCGATGTTGAAGATATGGAGATACGATTGTCGCAGGCCATCCTTTCCGAAGAACTCTGGTATGAAAATGGCGACGGGGAACCTTTTCCAATGGCCGCAGAAGGTCAATCGCCCTACGGTCCACCGGATAAAGCCGAATGAGCCGGGAACCGCGGCATGAGCCAGGTCGGGAAGGCGACGGTCCCCTGCCCTTGTCCGCCGAAGGTCTGACCAAAACCTACCGCGGCGCCGACCGGTTCGCGCTGGTGGAGGTCGATCTGTCCGTGGCCCGGGGAGAGATTTTCGGCCTGCTGGGACCCAACGGCGCCGGGAAGACCACGGCCATCTCCATCATGAGCACCTTGATGCGCCCCGATCGCGGCAGGGTCGCTGTTTGCGGCATCGACGCGCTCAAACATCCGCAAAGGGCGAGACAGCGATTCGGGCTGGTTCCCCAGGAGATCGCCCTGTACGAAGGGTTGACGGCCCGGGAAAACCTGCTGTATTTCGGGCGGCTCTATGGACTGACCGGGCAACGGCTCAAGGACCGGGTGTCGGAATGTCTTGATCTGGCCGGTCTGACCGGCAAAGCCGACGACCGGGTGGCCACCTTTTCCGGCGGCATGAAGCGCCGGGCCAACCTGGTGGCCGGAATTCTCCACACCCCGCAACTGGTTTTTCTTGATGAGCCGACCGTGGGCATCGACGCCCAGTCGCGCCAGATGATCCTCGATCGGCTCTCAGACCTCAGCCGGGAGGGGATGAGCATGATTTACACGACCCATTACATGGAAGAGGCCGAACGCCTCTGTTCCCGGGCGGCGATCATCGACGAAGGGCAGATCATCGCCCGGGGGCGACCGAAGGACCTCATCGAGCGGCAGGAGGGATGTGGGAACCTGGGCGATGTTTTCATCCGTCTGACCGGCAAGCGGCTCAGGGATTGACAGGGTAGCGATGCGGCTGGCGGCAACCATCTATAAGGAACTGCTCCTCCTGTTCCGGGACCGGGCCGGTCTGCTGGTGCTCTTTTTCATGCCCGCGGCCCTGGTGGTGATCATCTCCCTGGTCCAGGAAAACGTGCTCAAGGCCACCGGCGAGACCCATATCCGGATTCTTTTCCTGGACAGCGACGGCGGCGCGGTGGGCGAGGTCATCGA
>JAABTD010000223.1 GCA_011390065.1 Desulfobacteraceae bacterium | reverse complement strand
CTGCCCCGGCCACCACCAGCGCAATGCCCACCAGAATCAATCCGATCTGCCGGGATCGGGACCCCACATAGCCGATTTCGTTCACTTCAGCTGCGATTTCGGCAAGTCCGGGGTCGCATTCCGTCCCGGTCTCTTTCCGGGCCATGGTGTAATTCATGATGATGTACAGGATAAGACCCGCAAACAGCGTAAAGCCTTCGAAGCGGCTCAGCGTCGAGTTGAACGACAGGATCAGAAGATAAAAAGATACGCCCAGCATGATGGGGATATCCCGCCGGATCGCGGACCCATGGCAGGTAATGGGCTGAAGGGAGGCGGACATGCCCAGCACCAGGGCGATATTGCAGATGTTGCTTCCCACGACGTTTCCCACCGCGATCATGCTCCTGTCTTTGAGAGAGGAGACCACGCTGACGACGAGTTCCGGCGCCGACGTGCCGAAAGCCACCACTGTAAGCCCGATCACGATGGGCGTGACGCCCAAACTCCGGGCCAGGCTGGAGGAACCTTTCACCAGCCATTCGGCCCCGTAATAGAGCATGACGAATCCGATCAGGCAGAGCATAAAATTTAAAATCATCCGTGGATCTCCTTGCGTTTCCAGAGTGCTTTTCCGAACCGATGCGCCTGAAGGCGGTGGGTTTTGACGCCGCATCACTTATCAGGTGAACGCGGCATATTAAGGAATCGGCAACCTCGTGTCAAGCGTGTCAAGCGTGTCAAGCTTTCAGATGATTTTTCTTGACAAAAAGGTCGTTTCCGTCCTTTATGTCGCATTGCAAAGCTCGAAATCGCTCTATTCAGGCGTTATATCCCTTCCATCCCCCGCCTGATGAACGGAGAGATCACCGTATGAGCAATAAGCGTATACTGATGATCGCCGGGCCAAACGGCGCGGGAAAAACCACATTCGCCGGAAACTTTCTGTTGCATGAAGCCAACTGCCCCGCCTTCGTGAACGCCGACGCCATCGCCGCCGGCCTGAGCCCGTTTCAGCCGCACGCCATGGCGATCAAGGCAGGGAAATTGATGATGTCGCAGATACAGGAGTATGTCGCCAAAGGCGTCAGCTTTGCATTTGAAACCACCCTCAGCGGGCGTGGATATGCCCGCATGATTCCGGAATGGCAATCCACAGGTTTTAACGTCAAGTTGATCTTTCTGTGGCTTCCCGATGTTGAAATGGCTATCTTACGGGTCAAAAGGCGCGTTAGGGATGGCGGACATTGGATTGATGATGATACGATTCACCGGCGATACCATGCCGGTTTTGCCAATTTTGAGAAGCTATACAAGCCTCTCGTCGATTGGTGGGCGCTGTATGATAGTTCGCAACAAGCGCCAATTATGATCGAAAAAGGCGGTAGCTCATGACAGAGATTGAAAATGTTAAAACTGCTACAGACGATGATATCGAAAACGCCTTGATCGCCTTGAGGCGCGCCGCGGAAAAAGTCCATGAAAGAGCCAGGCGCAGCGGCGACAGCGTGATCATTTACAAAAATGGGCAGGTGGTCGAATGGTTTCCGGATACCGATACCTACAAAATTGTAAAGCGCGAAACCCCTGCCGCCTCATAAATGGTAAAATAACTGCATGAACCCCTCCGCTCTGAAAGATCTCATCGCCCTCGGCGAAGGTTTTACCACCGAATTCAAACGCTCCGGCACGTCGAACCTGGGCCGGGAAATCTGCGCGTTCGCCAATGCCACTGGCGGCGTCATCTCAGCAAATGTCCCGCCGGGAAATTCGAGAGTTCTTTTTCAAGGAAGGGTTGATCCATTTTGACGAAACGCCATGCACCCGCTTTTCGCTCAAAGACGATTTGGGGGACGAGGTATGGGCGCTTTTCCGAAAACGAGCCAAAATTCCCCAAGACATGGACCCGCTCACGGCCCTTATAAACCTGCACTTGCTCAAGGACGGCCAAATGACCCATGCCGGGGCTTAGTTGCTTGCCAAGGACATCCAGAAATATACCATCAGCGCCGACGCGGCCTGCGCTCTGTTCATGGGCACGGAGAAAGTTCGTATTCTTGATCGCCGGAACTTCAATCGGGATGTTTATTCCATGATCGGCGATGTGGTAAGCTACATCCTTTCCAAGATCAATGTGGAATACATCATCAAGCATGTGAAGCGGGAAGAACGGCCGGAACTGCCGGAAGAGGCGCTGCGCGAGGCGGTGGTGAACGCGTTGGTCCACCGGGACTATGATTTTTCCTCGCCCTACGCCAACAGAAAATATGAAAAGGGCGAACGGGGCAGAGTCAGGGGCAGAGTCAGGACCTATGACCAGCCAGGTACTGGCAGCCATTGAAGATGAACCGCTTCAAAAATCCAGAATCTCCGATAGACTGGGACAGAAAAATGTTACCGGGCGACTCAACAGAGTCATCAACGATTTGTTGGATAAAGAGCTTATCGAGTACACCATACCTGAAAAACCCAACAGCAGACTGCAAAAATACCGCCTCACTGGGGAAGGCCAACGCCGTTTGCAACAATCAAGGGAGGATGTAACATGAGTTCCGGTCCCTACACCGAAGACGCCCTCGTCCAGAAAACCACCGCCGAATACCTTGAACAGCAACTCGGCTGGCAATCCGCCTACGCCTACAACCGAGAACTTCGGCCCGGACAGCCTCCTTGGCCGAAATTCGGACCGGGAGATGGTCCTGACCCAGCCCCTCAAATCCAAACTCGTCGAGCTAAACCCGGGGCGCCGGCAAGAGCTACACCATGGTGCTGTTCACCCGCAAGGTCCACCGGAAGCTGGGCGGCAACTTCACCTTCCTGATCCTCACCGACCGCGACGATCTTGACACCCAGATCTACAAGACCTTCGCCGGCGGCGGCGTGGCGGACAACGACCGCGATCCCTGCCGGGCCGCCGGCGGCGACCATCTCAAAGAACTCCTGGGCCGGCCCAAGTCCCACATCTTTTCCCTGATCCAGAAATTCCACCGGGAGGTGACCCCGGACGATCCTTTCACCCTGCGGGACGACCTCATCGTCATCACCGACGAGGCCCACCGCACCCAATACGGGATACTGGCCCTCAACATGCGAAACGCCCTGTCCAACGCCAGCTACATCGGATTCACCGGCACGCCACTGTTCAAAGACGACGAGATCACCCGCCGGGTCTTCGGCAATTACGGCTCCACCTGCGACTTCCAGCGGGCCGTGGAAAACAAAGCCACCGTGCCGCTCTACTACGACGCCCGGGGCGACAAACTCGGCGTGGCCATCGGGGACATCAATGACCGGATCGCCCAAAAGCTGGAGGAACTGGAAGCCGGCGACATCGACGTGGCCCAGCGGCTGGAGGCGAAGCTGAAGCGCGATTACCACATCATCACGGCGGACAAGCGCCTGGATGGGGTGGCCCGGGATTTCGTGGCCCATTATTCCACCGGATGGGAGACCGGCAAGGCCATGCTGGTGTGCATCGACAAAATCACCTGCGTGCGGATGTACAAGCGGATAGTAAAATATTGGGACGAGCGGATCGCCGAACTGGAGGCGGAGCTGAAATGGTCGCCGGACGATCAGGACGAACAATACCGCCGCCGCCAGATCGAATGGATGCGCGAGACCCGGGCCGATGACGCCTTCAAGGCAGAGGCCCACCCCTTCCGCATCGCCATCGTCTGCGCCATGTGGCTGACCGGCTTCGACGTGCCCTGCCTCGCCACCCTGTACCTGGACAAGCCCCTCACAGCCCACACCCTCATGCAGGCCATCGCCCGGGCCAACCGCATCCTCGAAGGAAAGAACAACGGGATGATCGTGGACTACTGCGGCATCCTCAAAAACCTCCGCAAGGCCCTGGCCACCTTCGCCGGCACGGAAGACGGCGGACGGGGCGGCGAAGGAACCGAAACCGGCCCGACGCCGACCTACTGGCCGACCTGGACGAGGCCATCTCCTTTGTCCGCGCCTTCCTCGCGGAACGAGGGGCCACCATTGACGACATCATCACCGCCGGCTTCGCCAAAAATGCAGCCATCAATACAGCTATTTTGGCCGCCAAGGAGGCGGTCAACGAAAACGACGAGACCCGGAAGCGTTTCGAAGTGATGTGCCGGGCCGTCTTCGCCAAGTTCAAGGCCTGCCTCTCGGTGGAAGGCGTCAACGCCCGCCGGCAGGATTACGCCGCCATCAACGTGATCAATAAAAGCCTGCAAAAAGACCGCGAGAAGGCGGACATCTCCGATATCCTCCGGCAACTCCACCGGATCGTGGACGAGGCCATCGAGACGGAACCGGACCGGGCGAGTGATCGAGGCGATCCCTACGACATCAGCCAAATCGACTTCGAGCGGCTCCGGAAGGAATTCGAGCGCAGCCCGAAAAAGCGGACCACGGTCCAGAACCTCAAACAGGCCATCGAGGACCGGCTCTAGCGCCTGCTGCGCCAAAACCCGCTGCGAACCGATTCCCAGCGCCATTACGAACAGATCGTGGCCGAATACAACCGCGAAAAGGACCGGGTCACCATCGAAAAGACCTTCGAGGAACTGCTGCGGTTCGTGGACGGAATGGACGACGGGGTGCGCCGGGCCGCCCGGGAAGGGCTCGACGAGGAATCCCTGGCCGTATTCGATCTGCTGAAAAAGTCCGACCTGTCCGCCAAAGAGATCGAACGGATCAAATCGGTGGCGGTCGGACTCCTCCAGACGTTGAAAGCCGAAAAACTCCGCACCCAGCATTGGCGCGACAAGGAAGCCACCCGGGACGCCGTCCGCCTCGCCATCCGGGATTTCCTATGGGACGACGCCACCGGCCTGCCCGTGAACCGATACACCGAAGACGACGTAAAAGCCCGCGCCGAAGACGTCTACGCCCACGTCTTCCACGTCTATCCGGCTCTGCCGTCGCCGTACTATGGATACCAGGCGGTGGGTTGACATACTCCCTCATCAAAAGGCGACGCCGGTATCAGTTCGAACCGTTTTTCCCCGTTTCTCTGTATTCAATTCGTCCCTCGCTGTCGATATAATAGACGCGGCCACAGCCGTCCTGATGGTAGGATTTCATGGAAAGGGTATCTTTATTTCCCGACAGGACGACCAAACGGACGCCGTCGTTCGCTACGAAGCCATTTTGCTTCAATTTTTCAAGATCGATAACCCCGTTTGGGGAATCCTTGAAATAGGTTTGAGCGGCGATAAAGGCGTTTTTCAAATCAGCGTTGGCAGCGGAATTGGCGCTTCTCCCTGTATATTCAATATTCATTAGAAACGGATAGGCGACAAATATGAGAAAAAGAATTATGGGTAGAGAACAACAGGACCAGTTCCGCGGTCGGGTTCTGTTTCTTTCTCTGCTTTCTTCTCCTCCAAACAGAAGAAAAACGACGGGAATGTAGACGAAAAGGACGAGCCCGGCCAACATGCCCAAGTGGACAAGGGGCATCGAACCACAGGGTCTGGAAATGGGCAGTCCGATCACGCAGGAACCGATGGACAAACAGAAGAGCCCGATGGGCACGAATTTCAGCAGGAAAAATGCTGTCTTTGAACGCCGCATTCGATGGTAAAGCGGCGAGTTCTCACCCACCGCACACCACCCGATTCCGCCCCGCCGACCCAGGATGCTGCCGGAACGGACGCAGTTGGCCATACCCTTAGGCGTGCGCCGGATCAGTTGGCAGACCCGGGGATGGTTGCACAGCGGGGTGATGGGATTTCCCTGGAGGTCCACCACCGTGGACGCAAGGCCGATGGCATAAGCGAAGGCTTCGTTGATCTCCCGGATGTGCGCCAGATCGAGGATGTCCTGGAGCTGAAACGCATCAATATCCTCGAGTGCGCGTGCGTCCTCGTTTTCGGATAAAGAAAGATGTGGCCGCTGATCCTGTCCCATGCCGCTCATCCGTCTCGTTCGCCTTTCAATCGGCTTCTGGGCTGTCGCCCTTGTCCGTCGTCATTGAAACGTTCCGGGAGACGGAACCGGAGCTTCCACCACCCGGCCGCAGGGGGCTCATCTCGTCCAGCTTGAAGAAATTCAACAGGGGTCGTCCCCGAACTTGTAAGGGTCCGATTATAAGCAGCTATCGGATGGACAAACAAGTCCTTTTAAAAAAAGATCTTCGCCACTCCGCACGCGGGGCTTTATTTCCGCGCCAAAATCGGGTAATAAGAGACCGCACAGACCCGACTGGACCTTGTAGAACCTGTTCTATCCAAAGGAGGTCTCCCCATGCCCTTGTCAGTGGTCGATCTGTACCAGAAGATTCTCCCCCGAACAGACTGCCGCGAATGCGGATTTCCCACCTGTATAGCCTTTGCCGGCATGGTGGTGTCGGAAAAGCACCCGCTGGAAAACTGCCCCCACATCCCGCCGGAGGTGTTGGCAGAGGCCAAAAAGGAGCTGGAAGCCCAGTACGCCGCCGGCAAATGGACCAAGCGGGACATGGCCGAAGACGCCCTCCAGTGGGCCAGGGAGCGGGCCGCTTCCATGAAGATCGAAGATCTGCCAGCCCGGATCGGCGGCGAACTGGTGGAGATGGACGGGAAGACGGTCCTGAAGCTCCCCTATTTCACCGGCGCCGTCCTGATCCGGGAGGGGTCTATCATTCATGAGGACGGGTCGGATCTGAACCGGTGGGAGCAGGTCTTCTTCTTCAACCACATGGCCCAGGGCGGCAGCGTCCCGCCCACCGGCGAATGGAAGGCGCTGGAGGCGTTTCCCAACACCGTCTCCAAGGTGAAGTCGATGCGGGCTCATGTGGAGGCCCCGCTCCGGGAATGCTTCACCGGCCGCGGCGACGCCCTCCGTCGGGCGGCCCTGGCCATCGGCGGCGTGGACCGGACCGAAGAAATGGGGTCCGCCGATATCGCCGTTTCGCTCCGCCCCCTGCCCCGGGTCCCGGTCATGGTGATGTTCTGGGACGCCGAGGCGGAGGAGGGGATGGACGCCGCGGTCAAGCTCCTTTTCGACGAGACCATCACCCAGCACCTGGACATAGAATCGATCATGTTCCTGAGCGAACGGATTCAGGGGCTCCTTTGCGGCGAAGGACCCGGGAAATGACCCGGAATCCGTCCGCCGGCGGCCGGAAGCGGCCGGGGCTCGTCCCCCTGCTTCTCTTTGTCGCCATTCTCCTTTTTACAGGAGGAAGGGGCCCGGCCGCGGAACAACGGCCGGCCGTCCTCGTCCTTCATTCCTACCACATGGGGCTCGGATGGACCGACAGCATCACCCGGGGCATCGAATCGGTGCTCAACAATTCACCCCTGAATCCGGAAATCCACTACGAACACATGGACGCCAAGCGGGTCTCCGACCCGGCCTACTTCAGGAATCTCTACGCCCTCTACAAGCACAAATACCGGAACAAAACCTTTGATGCCATTATCTCCTCCGACGACCATGCCTTCCGCTTTCTCCTGAAATATCACCAGGAGCTGTTCCCGGAGACGCCGGTGGTCTTCTGCGGCATCAACTATTTTCAGGACGACATGCTGGCGGGCGTCCGGTCCTACTTCACCGGCGTGGTGGAATCCCTCAGCATCCGGGGCACCATCGACGTGGCCCTGCGGATTCAGCCGGACGCCCGATACGTCTTCGTCGTCACCGACGGGTCCATCACCGGCCAGGCCAACAAAAACCTGCTGATGGAGATCATCCCCGATTACAAGGGACGGCTTGAGTTCATCTTTTTCGACAGCATGGAGATGACCGCGGTCCAGGATCGGGTCAGCCGGCTGCCGGAGCACAGTTTTGTCCTCTGGCTCACCTTCACCACCGACCCCGCCGGCTACCGCTATTCCCTGGAGGAAGGGTGCCGTTTGGTATCGGAGCATTGCGCGGCCCCGCTTTACGGCTTCTGGGACTTTATCCTGGGCAACGGGGCCGTGGGAGGTCTTCTCGCCAGCGGCTTCGCCCACGGCGAGATGGCGGCCCGGATGGCGAAGAGAATCCTCCAGGGCGAAGAGGCGGGCCATCTTCCCGTGATCAAGGAAAGCCCCAACCGCTACATGTTCGATTACCGCCAGATGAAACGGTACGGACTCGATATCGGCCGGTTGCCGCCCGACAGCATCCTGCTAAACGCCCCCAAATCCTTTTACGCCGTCAACAAGGAGTGGATCTGGGCCATGGTGGGGATCATCGTGGGCCTGATCGCCATGGTCTGTTTTTTAGGGGATTACATCCACCTGCGGCGAACATCGGAGCGGACGCTCAAGAAAAGCGAGGAACGGTTCCGGGGCCTGTTCAACAATGCCCAGGTGGGGCTGGTCCGGGCCGAGGTGATCGCCATCGTTTGCGCCATGTGGCTGACCGGGGCATCCTCAAAAACCTCCACTCCCAAAGGCCCCCTCCAACTGGCCGTTCCCGCCTCGGTGTCCGCTTATTGGTTCCCAAATCTCTTTCCTCAGGATGTTCTGCGGCCGGATGTCGGCCTCGGCGCGGAAATGATCCCTCAACCCCGAAACCCGGCAAACCCATGACCGAGGCAAAGGAAAAAGCCGTGAACGATTACCAACTGCTCATAGACCTCCACCGGCGCGCGATGCGGCAAGGGCCGGGCGGAGAAGCTGAAACAAAACGGGCGCTGGAGCTGGCCGGGCTCGACCGGTCACGACCGCTGAAGATTGCGGATATTGGCTGCGGC
>JAABTD010000424.1 GCA_011390065.1 Desulfobacteraceae bacterium | reverse complement strand
GGGGCGGCCGAGCCCGGACAGTTCGGCGCTTCGCGTGACGTTGCCGCCGGTCTGTTTGAGCAGATCTTCGATGTAATCCCTTGTGAACCGCTCGATCAGCCGGTCTTTGGCTTCTTTGTACGGCGCAATGTCGCCGCCCGCCGGGGCGAGGTCGGGGCCCGACGGCATGACCGGCAGCCCATCGAGCCGCCGGAGGTCGGCAGCGCTGACGACCTCGGATGAAGAGAACATGACGGCCTGCCGCACCACGTTCTGAAGCTGCCGCACATTGCCGGGCCAGGGACGATCGGCCAGCATCTCCAGGGCTTCGCGTGAAAACCGCCGAAGGGGCAGTTCCAGTTCCCGGCTGGCGGTTTTGGCGAACGCGTCAACCAGAAGCGGGATATCCGAAACAGCGTCGGCCAGACCCGGCGTCCGGAGGGTCACGACATTGAGCCGATAGTACAGGTCTTCCCGGAAGGATCGATCGCGGATCTTTTCTTCCAGATTCTGGTTGGTCGCCGCGATGATCCGGACATTCACGGTGGTGGGTTTGACAGCCCCGAGTTTTTTGATCTCCCCGCTCTGAAGCGTCCGGAGCAGCTTGGTCTGGATGGTCACCGGGATGTCCCCGATTTCATCCAGAAACAGCGTGCCGCCGTCGGCTTCCTCGAAAAGACCCCGCTGGTCCCGGTCCGCCCCGGTGAAGGCCCCCCGTCGATGGCCGAACAGCTCGCTTTCCAGCAAATGTTCCGGGATGGCCGGGCAGTTGACGGTCACGATGGCGCGCCGACGGCGCCGGCTTTCAGCGTGCAGGGCCCTTGCGGCGAGTTCCTTGCCCGTGCCGCTTTCTCCCAGTATCAAAACGCTGTAATCGGACCGCGCCACCGACCGGATCCCGTGAAAAAGACGCCGCATGGGCTCGCTTTGACCGATCATGCCGTGAAAATCGTTTTCCGGGACCCGGCCCCGTAAGGCCCGATTTTCCCGGAGCAACCGGTTCCGCTCCAGCCCTTTGGTCAGTGTCCGGATCAGCGCGGCGTTGTCAAAGGGCTTGGTGATGAAATCATAGGCCCCCGCTTTCATGGCTTCCACGGCCAGCTCTATGGTGCCGTGGGCCGTCATCATGACGACGGTCAGGAGGGGGTCGTCCCGTCTGAGGACGGAAAGAACTTCCAAACCGTCCATGCCGGGCATGCGAACATCCAGCAGAACCAGATCCGGGTCGACCTGCTTGGCCAATTCGACGGCTTTCACCGGATCGGCGCAGGTTTCCACGGCAAGACCCGGCAGGTCGTAGCCGAGAATCCGCCTCAGTCCGTCGAGCATATCCTGTTCATCGTCGATAATCAACAAGCGCTCCTGGGCCATGCTTTTCATTTCCCTTCCCGAAAGGCTGGGCCGGGCTCGATGGGCAGGGTCACCGTAAACTCGGTCCCCTGTCCGACGGCGGATGTCATCCGGATGTCGCCGCCATGATCCGCTATGATGCCGTAGCTCACAGAGAGTCCCAGCCCGGTCCCCTCCCCTGTTTTCTTGGTGCTGAAAAACGGATCGAAAATCCGGTCCGCCACCTCGGGCGGGATTCCCGCACCGTCGTCCGATATCCGGATCGCCGCATGATTTTTGTCCTCCGTGATCCGGGTCTCGATCCGGATATGCCCTTTCCCGCCGTCCATGGCCTGATGGGCATTCATCAATAAGTTGAGAAATACCTGTTTTACCTGATCGATGTCAAACAGGATCATGGGCATATCGGGGCGCAGGTCGGTTTCGATCACCGTTCCCCGTTTCCGGAACTGCTGACGGACCATATGGACCACCTCATTGACGGCGGCGTTAATGTCGGCGGGTCTCTGTTCCCCTTTTTTGCCCCGGGAAAAGTTGAGAAGGTCCGAAACAATCCGCTGGCAATTCCCGGCCTGCTTTTCGATGACATCGATGTCCTGATGCATCCTTTCGGCTTTGCCGGCCTGCCGTTTGAGCAGGTCGGCATAACAGAGGATGATCCCCATGGGGTTGTTGATCTCATGGGCCACGCCGGCGGCCAGCTGGCCGATGGCCGCCAGTTTCTCGGTTTGCTGAATCCGCTGTTCCACCTGTTTTTCAAGGGTGATGTCCTTGGCGTACCGGATGATCCGCTGCACCCGCCCTGACGCCTCGCTGATGGGATAGTAATAAACGCGGAAGATGGCCCCGTCGTCGGTCCGAACCTCTTCCTGGGTCTGCCGGCCGGTTTCCAGCGCCCTGGACAGTTGTTCGCCGCTCATCAGGGGGCAGTCGCACCCGTGATCCAGAGCCCCGCACCGGCGGCCGAGAACCGTTTCCAGATCGACGCCGTGATGGTCGAGGTAGGCGCGGTTGACCATCCGGATGCTCAAATCCCGGTTCATGAGCACCATGATGTCGGGGATGCCGTCGAACACCAGTTGCAGCAGTTCCTTGTTTTTCAGCAGCTCGGCCACATTCTGAAGGCTTTCCACGGTGATGCCGATCTGCTGGCCGATGGACATCAGAAGGGACCGCATCTCCGCCGGAGTTTCCCCCAGACGCACGTCCACAAACGTC
>JAABTD010000222.1 GCA_011390065.1 Desulfobacteraceae bacterium | reverse complement strand
TGTGGTTCGCGGAGGCCAACGCCACCAACTGGACCGAGTCGATGATCTGCAAGGCCAAGGATCTGTTCTACGAGGCCAAGCTGAATGAGTGCTTCGACAAGGGCGACGAGGTGGCCATCAAGATCCACTACGGCGAATGGAACCGGACGGCGATCCTGCGGCCGGAGTACATCGCGGCCATCGTGGAAGAGGTCAAGGCCTGCGGCGGGAATCCTTATGTGGTCAACGACACCACCTTGTCGTACCACATTTTCAACTCCATGGCCTATTCCAACTGGCAGTTGGAAGGCGCCATCCGCCACGGCTACACCGACGCCACTTTCGGCTGCCCGGTGCTGATTGCGGACGGGTTTTCGGGCGAGGACGACTACCGCATCGAGATCCCCGAGGGGCTGATTCTCAAGGAGACCTACATCGGCCGGGCGGTTGCCGAAGCCGACGCCATGATCGTGCTGGGCCATGCCCGGGGTCACGCCATCACCATGTACGGCGGGGCCTTGAAGCAGTTGGGCATCGGATGCCAGTCCAAGCGGGGCAAGTACATCACCCACCTGGCCCACTGGGGCGATCCCCATGACGCCATCGGCTGGCCCAAGTTTACCGACCAGTGCCCGGGCAAGGCCTGCAAGTTCCATCAGATGTGCGACGACTCCTGTCCGCGCAACGCTCATCACGTCACGGAGCACGGCAAGGTCTGGGATCCGTCCAAGTGCCGCCTCTGTTACTCCTGCCAGGTGACCTGCATCTTTTCGGGGATGACCGGCATCACCTTTGAGGAGAACTACTTCCCCAACGCCATGATCGCCCATGCCGACGCGGCCCTGGGCGCCCTCAAGTGCTTTGAAAAGGGGAAGGTGGGCTACATCAACCACGCCATTGACGTGGTGCCCGAGTGCGACTGCTTCCCATGGGCCGGTCTGGCCATTTGCCCCGATGTGGGGCTGTTTGCCGGCAAGGACCTGGTGGCGGTGGAAATGGCGACCCTGGAGGCCATTGACAACATGCCCATCAGCCCCGGCTCCGTGGCCGAGGAAAAAGGGTGCAAGCCCGGCGACGATAAGTTCCGCATGGTCAACGGGTTCAGCCCGAGAATCACCATGGCGGCGGCTGAAAAGATCGGGCTCGGCACCCAGGAGTTCAACCTGATCAACTACGAACCCGTGCTGACGCCGGAAAACGCGGCCAAATGGCAGGTGCGCAGAGGCGGCAAGCCCACGACGGTGAAATTGCGGGAAACCTTTCACCGGCACGATCTGGCCACTGAGGTCATGCCGTTTAATCGAACCGAGTACAACAAGGACTGGGTCTTCGACGAATGGAAGAAGTATGATCCGTTCAAGGGAGAGTCGGCCTAACAGCGCTGGATGTTGACGTTTCAGGGGAGGGCTTTCGGGCCGTCCCCTGATCTCCGGAGAGAACCCCCTGAACCATTCAACCATCATTTAAGGAGAAGGCTATCCATGCAACCGGTGACCTGGATGGATCTCAACGAAATGTCCTTTGAAAATTCCATCTCCCACAAGCTGGAGCGGCTGCTGAAGGCGTCGGGGGCCGATGAAGGCATGGCCGACGGGATGCGGGTGGCCCTGAAGATCAACACGGCCGAGGACGGTTATGAGTACGGGTTGCGGCCAAGCTTTATCCGCGCCGTGGTCCGGTCCGCCAGCGAGGCGTCCGGCAACCTGTCCATTATCTGCGACGGGCAGCGCCTGGTGGATTACTGGAAACGATCCAAAGGGAACGCGTTCATGGAAACCGCCGGGGCCCACGGATATTCCAATGAAACGCTGGGGGGACATTTCGTTCTCAACGGCGGGTTCAGTGGAGACGAGGGGGATCTGTTTCCCTGCGGATCGACGGAATCGATCCTCGGGGGCGTCGAGGTGGGCACGGCCATCTGCCGGTGCGACGCGCTCTGGGTGCTGTCCCACGTCACCCTTCATCCCCTGTTCGGCATCAACGGGGCCCTGCTCAACGGCGGGTTCGAATGCCTGACGGGCCGGGCCCGCACCCGGTTGCTTCAGGGGCTCAATCCATACATCTTCAACGGCGCCCGGCCTGAAGGCGACAAAATCAACCGCTTTCATCCAAGAGCCCTGGAATCGATCCACGGCGTCAAAGCGGCGGCGGGCGGACGCCTGTTTTTCATCAATTTTCTGTGGGATGTGACCCCCCAGCCGGAATATTACCCCTTCAGCGGCCAGCCGATTGTGGAAAACCTGGGATTTCTGGCAAGCCATGATCCCGTGGCCCTGGATGCAGCGACCTACGACCTGATGATGGAGCGGATGGACGGGGTGGGAACAACCACGGGCATCGATTTCCGCGGCGTTCTGAAAACAGCCGAGGCCATGGGCATCGGCAGCCAGTCGAGGGATGTTCGACGACTTTCATAAGAGACTTAGGAGAATCCAATGGAGCCCAACCGGAACGAATTTATCGAAAAACAACGACAACAACTGACCAGGGACGGGGCCATCGCCGACGCCCTGAAGCATGTCCGGTACAAGATCGCCATTCTTTCCGGCAAGGGCGGCGTGGGCAAGACGGCGGCGACGGTGAACCTGGCGACGGCCCTGAAAAACGCCGGCAACAAAGTGGGCATATTCGATGCCGATCTTCATGGGCCCAGTGTGCCCAAAATGCTGGGGATCAAAAAAGAAGCGCCCCTGAACGGCGCATTCTGGCTCGACCCGGTGATCACCGATTCGGGCATCAAAGCCCTGTCCGTGGCCCTGTTCTGGCCCGGTGAGATGACCCCGGTGATGTGGCGGGGACAGACCAAGAGCCGCACCATCCGGCAATTGCTGTCGGCCGCCAAATGGGGCGGGCTCGATTATCTGCTGGTGGATCTGCCGCCGGGCACCGGCGACGAACCCATCGCCATCCTCAAATCGATCCCGGACCTGGACGGCGTGATCATCGTCACCACCCCCCAGGAGGTCTCCACCCTGGTCTGCTCCAAGGCCATTAACGCCTCGCTGTCCCTGGGGGCCAAGGTGCTGGGGCTGGTGGAGAACATGAGTTCCTACACCTGCAAATGCGGCGATACGGTTTACCTTTTCGGCAAGGACAAGGGCAAGCAACTGGCCCGCATGATGGAAATCCCCTTTCTCGGGTCCGTCCCCATCGATCCCCTTTTCTCCGAAGCGGCCGACGCCGGCGTGCCCGTGGTCAATCTTCATCCGGAAAGCCTCACCGCCCAGGCCTTCGGTCGAATCGCCGAAACCATCAGCAGCGGCCTGCCGCCCAAGGAAGTCCCCGAGGCCCCGCCGGAAGAACATCATGTCTGCCCGGGCGCGGGCGGGGGACATCACCACCATCATCAGCACGGCCACGGCGAAGGCTCGCATTGCAGCCACGGTCATCTGCACCACCGTCATTAACGGTCTGCCGCGATCCCAACCCGAACCACGCGAGGGCGTGGGCGACATCATTTTTCAACCTGGCAAAGAAAGGAATGAACATTGACTGAACAGAAGATGGGCACCAATTACGCCCGCGAGCTTATCGAAAAATTCAGAAGCACGGCCGAAAAGACGGATTACCCCGAGGTGAAGGAGAAACTCAACAAGGTCTGCGACGACCTGGAGCCGCTGGTCAAGAAACTCTATTTCAAGACCCAGAAGGGCACCGAGGACATGAAGTCCCTGGCTGACAAGGCCCAGGATCTGGACGCCAAGCTCGACGCCTGCAAGGCCGCCGAGCAGGCCGAAGAGGTCTGCCAGCCGTTTTTCGATGAACTGGAAAAAGTCATCAAACACGTCAAAACCATGAAGGTCCGCATGACCTGAAAAGGGGCGCGCCATGGAAATGGATCCACGGGACAAAGAGATGGTCCGGGACGTCACCCGGATGGGCGTGCGCACCGCGGTGCTGCTCCGGGGCGTGATGCTCCAGAAAGTCGATGCCGAGACGCTCCGGTGGGGGCTCGAAGAAATCAATCCCGACCGGCTGATGGAAAAATACATCGGCGGCCCTGACGGGCTGGTCAACCGCCCCGACTGCGTGCATCTGCTCAACCTGCTCCACCTCGTTTACAGCCTGAACGGGCAGCTCGATTATCAGGTGAGGGAATACGGGCTCGATTCCCTGAAGGACGATCTTCAGGAAATCAACGCCAGTTTACAGCAGGTGGGAGAGCAGTTTGAACTGGAAACGTTGAAGGAAGCGATTTAGAGAAAGGAGCCATTATCAATGAAACTTGCGGGAAAAGTGGCCATCGTCACCGGCGGGGCGCGGGGCAACGGGTTGGCCGCCGCCAAATGCATGGCTGAAGAAGGCGCGGACATCGTCATCGCCGACATCTGCGCGGACATGAAGACGATTCCCTATAAAATGTCGACCCCCGAGGGCATGGAAAAGGCCGTCGGGGAAATCAAGGCCATGGGCCGGAAAGCCATCGGCGTCAAATGCGACGTGCGGAAAAACGCCGAGGTCAAGGCCATGGTGGATGCGGCCATGAAGGAATTCGGCAAGATCGACATCCTGGTCAACAACGCCGGCAACTCTTCCATGATCGCCATCGCCGACATGGAAGAAGAGACCTGGGACGAGGTGCTCGACACCCACCTCAAGGGCATGTATTTATGCTGTCATCACGTGCTGCCCCAAATGATCAAACAGGGAAGCGGCAACGTGGTGAGCATCTCCTCGGTGGGCGGCCAGCGGGGTTTCGGCATGGGCGGTCATTACTGCGCCGCCAAGCACGGCATCATCGGCCTCAACAAGTCCATCGCCATGGAGGTGGCCGACCACGGGATCCGGGCCAACGTGGTGTGCCCGGGCACCGTCTGGACCGACATGATGAAGGGCATTGCCGAATTTTTCGGCATGGACGACGAAGAAGAAGCCAAGGAGCAGTTTTTCGCGGGCCATCTCAAAAAGGAACCCGAGGTGAGCCCCGAAGACATCGGCAAGGCCGTCCTCTGGCTCGTCACCGACGACGCCAAATGCATCACCGGCAACATGATCACGGTAGACGGGGGCTGGACCTGTCAGGCCCCGTAATCCCGCAACCAGACCTCCGGGGTTTTGAAAACCTCGGAGGTCTTTTTCACAAAGGAGGTGATAAAGGAATGGATCAGGAGATCAGGGACAAAGAAATCGAAGTCAAGGAAGACGTCGTGACCGAACAGCCCATCATTCTCGAAGAAATCAACGTCGAAGAACTGGCGGTTGACGGCATCTGCGGCATTTACTAAGCGATTCGTCGCCGGCCGTTTATGCAGGGGCGAAAAATCTTTCGCCCCTGCCGGCGGCCGGCGACCCCATAAAGGACATGCATGGGACCACACACCATTTACAATCTGAACGCAGGCGTCCAGGTCCGCCGGGAGGTTTTCGGGCTGTTGTTTTACAATTACAAGGGCCCCCGGCTGTATTTCGTTCCGTCCCGGGATCTCATCGATCCGGATTTTTTCGATGGACGCAGGACCGTCGGGGATTTGGTGGACACGCTCGGCAGCCGCCACGCCTGGCCGGAACAATGGATATCGGACCGGGTTCATCAGGTATTGGGCGTACTCGAGGAAAAGGGGTTGATCCATGGGCAATCAGTATGTTGAAATGGGGCTTTCCGCCCCGGTGAACGCAACGTGGGAAGTCACCTTCAAATGCAATCTGTCGTGCATCCACTGCCTGTCCGATTCCGGCCGGAAGCGGCCCGGAGAACTGACCACGGCGGAGTGCCGGCAGGTCATCGATCAACTGGCCGGGCAGAAGGTGTTCCAGTTCAACATCGGGGGCGGCGAACCCTTTGCCCGGCCCGATTTTCCGGATCTGATGGAATACGCCCACGAAAAAGGCATGGTCACCTGCATCAGCACCAACGGCACCCTCATCGAC
The DNA here is from genome assembly GCA_011390065.1 of Desulfobacteraceae bacterium. Classification (GTDB taxonomy): domain Bacteria; phylum Desulfobacterota; class Desulfobacteria; order Desulfobacterales; family JAABSP01; genus JAABTD01. Next base: position 2,858 of record JAABTD010000222.1, on the reverse strand, counting down.
CGCGACATCGCCCGCCGGCTGGACAAGGGCCTGGTCTATATCCAGGTGAGTCTGGACGGCGCCGCGCCCGAATCCAACGACGCCATCCGGGGCCAGGGCAGCTTCAAGGCCGCCATGAAGGCTCTGGATCATCTCCACAGCCGCAGCATCGAGGTGAGCATCAACACCGTGCTGACCCGGCTGAGTTTCCCGGAACTGGACAAGCTCCACGACCTGGCGGCCTCGGTGGGCGCCAAGCTGCGGGTATCGCGGTTCCGGCCGTCGGGCAGGGGCAAGGCGTCCTGGTCCGACCTCAATGTTTCCCAGGATCAGATGGCGGACTTTTCCGGATGGCTGAGCCAACATTTGGGGGTGTCCACCGGAGATTCCTTTTTTTCGGTCACCACCGAAGAACGGCGGTCCCTGGGACTCAACATGTGCGGAGCCTGCAAGCTCACCTGCTGCGTGTCCCCCAAGGGCGAGGTTTATCCCTGCGCGTTTCTCCAGGACCCCGATTTCCTGGCCGGCAAGCTGCCCCGGGACCGCTTCGGGGACATCTGGCGCGACTCCCCGGTATTTGCCTCTTTCCGGGAACTGGAGATCAAATCCTGCGAAAGCTGCCATCGGTTCGATCTGTGCCACGGCGGGTGCCCGGCCATCGCGTTCCACACCCAGCGAAAACTGGGGGTCCCGGACCCGGGGTGCCTGGTCAATTGCGTCACGGTCAAGTCTATGGAAAAATTTGAAAAACACGTCGCCAAAACGGCGATGGCCGCCGGATAGCGATGGCGACGGACCTGACGCCAGGCGGTAAATTTTTCTTTGGGCCGGGGATCGACCTGCATCCTGGTTCGGACGACACCGGCGTACTCATCCAGCCTGATCCGTTGCGGGCTATCCGGGTCAACCCGGCGGCCCGGCGACTCCTTGCAAAATGCCGGTCCGGCCTGCCGGTTTCAGAGATCGGAAACAACGGGAATGTCCTTGCCTTTTTCGATGCGCTGTGTCAGGCCCGGCTCCTGGAATGGCGGCCCGGCTTATGGGCGGAAGGAATCGACCCCCCCTTCCCTTCCGCCGTCTCCATCATCGTGCCGGTTTACAACCGGGCCCATGAAATCGGGGAATGCCTGGCCTCTCTGCTGGCCCTGAATTATCCGGAGTCCCGGCGAGAAATCATCGTGGTGGATGACGGCTCCACAGACCACACGGCCGATGTGGCGGCCGCCTACCCGGTCCGGCTGCTGAGGCTGACCGACAACCAGGGCCAATCCGCGGCCCGGAACCACGGGGCGGCGGCTGCAACCGGCGATCTGGTCGCCTTTATGGACAGCGACTGCATCGCCGATCCCGACTGGCTGTCTGAACTGGTTCCCTGTTTTCAGGACAACCGGGTGGCCCTGGTGGGCGGCTTTGTGGACGCTTACTATAGCCAAACCCGCCTGGACCGGTTCGAGGCCGTGGGATCGCCCCTCAACATGGGGGACGGCGCCTTGATCGGGGCCGGCGACAAATCGGTTTTATACGTCCCCACCTGCAACCTGCTGGTCCGGCGGACCGCCTATCTTGAAGCGGGCGGCCTGGACCCCCTGCTTCGGGTGGGGGAAGACGTTGATCTGTGCTGGCGGATGATGAACGCCGGGCATCGCATCCTCTATGTGCCCCGCGGCCGGGTGAAGCACAAGCATCGGAACCGGTTCTGGCCGGGATTTTTCCGGCGGTTCGACTATGGGGTCTCGGAACCGGCCCTGTACGCGGCCCATGCCCGTGCCGCGAAACGGTTTCCCTGGCAGACCGGGGGGGTGTTGTTCCTGGGGCTCACGGGGCTGGGGACCGTGGTCGCGCCAATGATCCTGCTTCCCGCGGCCGGCGCGGTTCTGCTGGTCGAAGCGGCCCTGCGCAAACAAGGCATGGACCGCATGACCGCCGCGCCCCTGGGGTTCCGGACCATCCTCCGGGCCACGCTCAGGAGCCATCTGCTTCTGGCCTTTTACCTGACCCATCACATCATCCGGTATCACCTGATCTGGCTGGCGGCCCCGTCCATCCTGATTCCCCGGCTTGCGCCGCTGGTTCTGGGGCTTATGTTGTTCCCCACAGCCGTCAGTTACATTCGGAAGCGGCCCCGGACCGACCCGGTCTCTTACGGCTTTTTCTTTATCATGGAGCAACTGTTTTACGGCGCAGGCGTCCTTTGGGGCAGCGTCCGGCAGGGTCATCTGAAATGTTATCGCATCGCCTTTGCCAATGCGGGGTTTCTGAAAAAAACAGGAAGAACCAAGTGGACGCTGTTTCGCGCAAATACGAAAACCTGAAAACGAGGCTCCGGGAAATGGGCCGGGTGGTGGTGGCCTTTTCCGGAGGAGTGGACAGCGCCCTGGTGCTGAAAACGGCCCGGGACGAACTGGGAGACGAAGTCCTGGCGGTCACGGCTCTGTCCGAAACCACGCCCTCCCATGAACGCGCCGACGCCGTGCGGCTGGCCGAAGAGATGGGCGCGGCCCACCGACTGGTGGAAACCCGTGAACTGGACCATCCCTCTTTTTCCGAAAATCCGAAAGACAAATGCTATTTCTGCAAAAAACTCCGGTTCGGGCAGTTGGTGGAAATGGCCGAAGCGCTGAAATACGGCGCCGTCATCGACGGTGAAAACACGAATGACGCCGACGACTATCGCCCGGGAACCCAAGCGGCGCGGGAACTCGGCGTCCGCAGCCCGCTCAGGGAAGCCGGGTTTTCCAAAACAGACGTCCGGAACCTGTCCCGCCGGCTGGGCCTTTCCACCTGGAACAAGCCGGCCTACGCCTGCCTGGCTTCCCGGATTCCCTACGGCAACCCCATCACCGCGGAAAACCTCCGGCAGGTGGATGCGGCCGAAGACG
>JAABTD010000006.1 GCA_011390065.1 Desulfobacteraceae bacterium | reverse complement strand
CCACCATCACCCAGCAGGTCGCACGATCTTTTTACCTGAGCACCGAAAAAAGCTACCGGCGCAAATTCAAAGAGGCCCTGCTGGCTTACCGGATCGATCGAAATCTCACCAAGAAAGAGGTCCTTTTTTTATACCTCAATCAGATCTATCTGGGCTACGGGGCTTACGGCGTGGCCGCCGCTGCCGACAGTTATTTCGGCAAGACCCTTGGCGAACTCACCCTGGCCGAGACGGCCACTCTGGCCGGGCTGCCTCCGGCCCCTTCCACCTATTCGCCGGCCCACGCCCCCGAGCGCGCCAGAAAGCGGCGATGGTATGTGCTCCGACGGATGCTGGCCGAAGGGTACATCACGGAATACGAGGCCAACCGCGCCGACGTGGCGCCCGTGACGGTGCTGCCTCGCAGAAACTGGTATCTGGAAAAAGCCCCGTATTATGCCGAACATGTGCGCCGCGAGATCGAAGCGCAATACGGGGCCGACGCTCTCTACCGGCAGGGACTTCAGATTTACACGGCCGTGGATCTCGATCTCCAGGCGTCGGCCCGGGCTGCGGTGGACAAAGGACTCAGGGCGCTGGACAAGCGCCAAGGGTTCCGAGGGCCCATAGCGACCGTTTCCCCCGATGAGCGGGACGATTTACTGACCCGGCTGGCGGGGTCCCGGCCCGAGGGATTTCCGGCGCCGGGGATGATCGTTAAAGGAATGGTCGTCGACAAAAAGGGGACCGGACTTCGGGTGGCCATGGGCGCCGCGTCGGGAAGATTGTCTTCCGATGGGATGCGCTGGGCCGGAACCCGGCTGTCGATCGGAGACGTGGTATGGGTGAAGTTGCTCGGAACGGCGGAGGACGCAGACATCTGGGATCTGTCCCTGGAACAGCAACCGGTCGTGGAGGGGGCGCTGATCTGCGTGGAGACGGAAACCGGCCAGGTCAAAGCCATGATCGGGGGGCGGGATTTTTCCCGGAGCCAGTTCAACCGGGCCATCCAATCCCAGCGGCAGCCCGGTTCCGCCTTCAAGCCCATCATTTATGCGGCAGCGCTGGACAGGGGGTACACGCCCTTGACGATCCTTTCGGACGCGCCCTTTGTCTATAACGACGGCTACACCACTTGGTCCCCCGTCAACTACGACCACCGGTTCAAGGGGCCCATCCGGCTTAGAGAAGCCATTGCCAAGTCCCGAAACATCCCCGTCATTCGCGTGTTGCAGGAAATCGGCGTCGGATACGCCGTGGACTACGCCCACCGCCTGGGCATCGGCTCGCCCCTGGACGACACCCTTTCTCTGGCTTTAGGGGCGTCGGGCGTCTCTCTGATGGACATGGTGACCTCTTATTCGGTATTCGCCAACAGCGGAAGGCTCATCCATCCCCGTTTCATCGTCCGCATCCTCGACCGGGACGGCAACGAACTGAACGACATGAAAATCGAACCCGATCAGGTCATCGATCCCTCCACCGCTTATATCATGACCAGCTTGCTGGAAAGCGTGGTCCAGGAAGGCACGGGTTATCGGGTCCGGGCGCTGGACCGCCCCACAGCCGGCAAGACCGGGACCACCAATGATTTTCGGGATGCCTGGTTTTTAGGCTACACCCCCCATTACGTCTCCGGGGCCTGGGTGGGCTTTGATCAGGAACGCCCCCTGGGTTCCGGCGAAACCGGTTCCCGGGCCGCCAGCCCTATCTGGCTCGACTTTATGAAAAAGGCCGCAGCCGATCAGCCGAAAACCCCTTTCTCCCCGCCGGCCAGCGTCGTTTTCGCCGAAATCGACCAGCGGACCGGTTTGAGGGCCGCGGTCCACGGTCCCCATACCGTCACGGAATGTTTCAAGCCGGGGACGGTTCCCGAAGCCCCGGCCCGCCCGACGCAACTGATCAGTAAATCTCTCCCGTCGGTTTCGGATCCGCAACCGATTCGACAGCGAACCCGCCCCAGCGTCATCGCCACCCCGGAAGATTTTTTCAAATCGGGGATCTGACCGGCGGCCCCGGCCCGCATTCTTTTCCAAAATAGGGTGTTCACCCCATTTACTCGCTCGCCATTTCTCACGATAATAGTTTGTTATGAATTCCCAAAAAGGAAAAGGAGGTTTTTCATGGCAAGCATTGCGGTCATCATCACTGATATGTTCGAGGATTCAGAATACGTCCAGCCGGCAGCGGCCTTTCGGAAAGAGGGCCATTCGTTGGTCCATGTGGGACTGAAACAAGGCGACACCGTCAAGGGCAAAAAAGAGGCCACCCCCGTCGCCATCGACCGGGCCGTCTCCGATGTATCGGTCGAAGATTTCGACGCCCTGCTCATCCCGGGCGGCTTTTCGCCGGACAAACTTCGGGTGGACCCGGACGCCGTCGCCTTTGCAGGGGATTTCACACGGAGCGGCAAACCGGTCTTTTCCATCTGCCACGCGCCGCAACTTCTCATCACCGCCCAAGTGCTCGACGGCCGGCGGATCACCGGCTACCAATCGATCATCCAGGACATCAAGAACGCCGGGGCTGAATTCGTGGATGCGGAAGTGGTGACGGACGGCAATCTGGTCACCAGCCGGAATCCCAACGATCTGCCCGCATTTATCGCGGCTTCCCTAAAGAAACTGGCCGAATAGAAACCGGATTTTTCGAACCGACGCAGAGCAAAGAAGGAGGATTGCATGGAATACGCACCGATTGCAGATACCGGGCTGGAAGTCTCGCGCATCTCCCTGGGAACCTGGGCCATCGGCGGCTGGATGTGGGGCGGCTCCGACGAGAATGAATCGATCCGGACCATCCACACCGCTCTGGACAATGGGATCAACCTCATCGATACGGCCCCGGTTTACGGATTCGGCCGCTCCGAAGAGATCGTCGGCAAGGCGGTCAAGGAATACGGCGGCCGTCAGAACCTGTTCATCTCCACCAAGGTCGCCCTGGAATGGACCGATCAGGGCAAGGTCTTCCGGAATTCCACTAAAAAACGGATCTTTAAGGAGATCAACGATTCCCTCCAGCGGCTGGGAACGGATTATATCGACATTTATTATGTTCACTGGCCCGACCCGCTGGTTCCTCTCGAAGAGACCGCCGAAGCCATGAACACCCTGGTCGCCGACGGCAAAATCAGGGCCATCGGGGTATCCAACTACAGCCCCGAACAGATGTCCGCCTTCCGGAAGGCGGCTCCGATCCATCTGTGTCAGCCCCCGTATAATCTCTTTGAACGGGAAATCGAAACAGACGTCAAACCTTACTGCCACGACAACGGCATCGCCCTGATGACCTACGGGGCTCTTTGCAGAGGTCTTTTATCAGGCAACATGTCCAAGGATCGGGAATTCAAAGGGGATGACCTGCGCCAATTCGATCCAAAATTCAATCCGCCTCGATTCGACCAGTATCTGGCGGCGGCGGACCGACTGGCGGAACTGGCCCGAAAGGAATACGACAAAAGCCTGCTGGCCATGGCCGTTCGATGGGTGCTCGATCAGGAGGCGGAGATCGCACTCTGGGGCGGACGGCGACCGGATCAGATGAAGCCGGTGGAAGACGTTGCGGGATGGGCTCTGGATGAAAACGGCAAAAACCGGATCGACGCCATCCTGGCCGAAACGATCACAGATCCGGTGGGGCCGGAGTTCATGGCGCCGCCGAGTCGGGCCGGGGAGACGTCCTGACCCGCCTCCGCATCGGAAACCGGGCCTCAAAAAAGCAGCCCCATCGCCTGTCGATGGGGCTTTCGGTTCTTATCCATTGCTGCGAATCGGTTTTTCCGATTCCCTGTTTATTTATGCTTTCGCCGGCGCCCGGACGGAGAGCACCGGACAGGGAGCGTAGCGGATGACCCGTTCCGTCACCGACCCCAGGAGAAAGCGTTGAAACCCCGTATGGCCATGGGTGGAAATAACGATCAGGTCGACGCCCTCGTCCTCGGCAATCCGGGCGATTTCGTCGGCGGCGTATCCCACCTCCACCCGGGTCTTGACCTTCACCCCATCATCGAATTGGGTTTTGGCCAGGTGTTCGATGGCCTCTCCGGTTTTATCGACAAATTCCTGTTGATAGGCGGGTACGTCAAAGGCCACCGGCGTGGCGTGATGGGGCGCGCCCAGAACCGGCACCGGCGCCGCCACATGAACCAGGACGACCTCGGCCGAATCTTTCAGGGCCATTTCATTGGCAACATGGATGCCGGCATGGGACGCTTCGCTGAAATCGGTGGTGCAGAGGATCTTTTTCACGGGAAACAACATTGCGACCTCCTTATGGTTTTACCGTCATTTTACCGCTATTTTGACCGATCACGCCGGAAAAGTAAATAAGGTCCTTGCCCCATAAAAAGAAAACAGGACTGTAGGCAACGGACATCCGTCGATTTTCGACACCGTCTCTTGAGATTGAATTTTGAGACGTATTGACATATAAAAAGGCAAACCGTTTTAACGGGAAACCCGCAAGCCGATCGGAGATATGAATGGATCAGGACAAGGCGGAAGAAATCCGAACCGTGATCAAGAACATGGAGCGACTCATCGACAGCGGACAGGATCTGGCCCGGAGCATGATGGACAGAGAACCGAGCCAGAAATCCCAGAATAACAACTGGCGCTATGTGCGCCAGGAACTGATGGACCTGAAAAAGCTCCTCGGCATCGATTGACCCGGGATCACCCTCGTTTGAACAGGGTCCTGAAATAAGGTTCTTCGGAACCGCTTTCCAGTACGGCTTTTTCCAGTATCCCCTGGGGAGTGAAAAAGAGGGCCAGGATGTCAAACCGGACCAATCCGCCCGCCGCAGAGAACTCCGTGCTGTTGAAGACCACGAAATCCGTTAGGGGGATGCTGACGGTCAGGCTGTTTTCATAGGAGATGCTGCGCCGGTAAACCAACAGGTTCCGCCGCTCCAGGCCGATGATCCGGTCGGGAGCCCCCAGGAGCTGAAGCGCCGCGGTCAATGTCGTTTGCCCGCTTTCCAGTTGTCCTGCCGCGTCCCTTTCCGCCGGGCGCCCGACCTCGACCTTGGTCAGCCGGTAAGAGACGCAGCCGGCGACGAACAGAACCGCCATCGCCAGGGCCGCTGAAAAAATGACGCGTTTAGAAAGGGAGACCATAGGCGGCGTCATCGGCGTTGAGGCTGAACCCGTAGTGGGTCAGCATATTTGTTTCATCAAAGAAAAACACCAGCCGGTCAAACTGCTGGTCGTAACGGACAAAGCTGATCAGGACGAAATACGCCCCGGTCGCCTTGGATACCGACCGCTCATAGACATAGGCGTTCCCGCCTGAAAGCTCCACCACCTGGGTAGGGGCGCCGAAAAGCGTCGTCACCTGAGCGGCCGTGGTTCGGCCGGGCGCAACACCCTCCAACTTGTCGGGGTCGAAGGATTGGTATTCGATGTTTTTGCCCACCGCGGCGCAGCCGGAAAACAACAGCGCCAGGGCCGCCAGCAGCAGCATGGATCGGAAGAGGATCATTTGAATCAAAGTCTCCTTTCACGTTAATGGCATCATTATATCAGCTTGCGGTTCTTATGGCAAACCGTTAAACCCCCTTAAAACCCAGGAATCTCGAAGGGCGCGAGAATTTCCCCCGTGGCCGCTTTCAGGCTCTGCCGCGCCTGCCGGAGGGAAACCCGGGCCAGCGCCAGTCGCCCCTGGGCCTGGATCAGATCCCGCTGGGCCTCGTTAAGGCGAACCAGCGAGGTCTGTCCGGCCGCATATTCCTTTTCCACCAGATCCCGATTTCGCCGGACCAGCTCCGCGTTCTCTCGCTGGAGCAGCAGCTGGTCTCTGGCCGAGGCAAAGGAAGCCAGGGCCGTTCGAACCTCGGAGACCGTCATATTCCGAACGTCGGCCAGGCGGTTCCGGGCTTCAGCCGATCCGTCCATCGCCTCCCGAACCCGGGCACGGGTGTAGCCCCCCTGAAAAAGGTTGTACGAGAGATTCAGGCCCACGCTGGCATCGAAGTCGTCCGAGCCGAATTCGGGGTCATCGATCCGTTCCCCTTCATAGGCGGCGGACAGGTTGACGCGGGGAAAATACCCGGCCCGAGCCTGACCGATGCCCGCTTCAGCGCTTTCGAGTTGCAGTTCTCCTGTCCGGATGTCGGGGCGATGGGCCAGGGCGTAATCGATGGCCTCGGCCGGCCCCGGCAGGGTCAGCATCGCTTCGGTTTCCGGCGGCAACGGGGCCAGCTCCATGCCCGCCGGGAGCCGGCCGTCCGGATCACCCATGAGAACCGCCAGTCCATACCGGGCTGTTTCCCAACTTTCCCGGGCGCGGATGACATTGGCCCGGGCCGAATTGATCCCCACCTCGAAGTTGAGCACATCGCTCAGGGTCCCGGTCCCCACCCGGCGACGGGCCCGGGCATCTTCCGCCAACCGCTGGTTGAATTTTTCATCGGCCTGGGCGATGGCGATGTTTTCCCTTGCCAGTTGGGCGTTATGGAAGGCGTTTGCCACAGACGAGAGCAGGAGCCGGGCCGTGTCCAACCGGGCGGCCCGGCTGCCCTCTGCCCCGTATCGGGCCGCCAGGATCTTGAATTTCCGCTGGAACCCGTCGAACAGAATCCAGGTGGCCGACAGGCCGGCGGTATAGATGTCCTGCCGGTCTTCAGCTTCGACGCCCGGAAACGGAGTGGGCGCCTCCCCGTACCAGACCTGGGATCCCGATGTAACGGCGTCCAACCGGGGCCAGTATTCCGATCGGGCCTGATCCACCCGCGCCCGCGCCTGCCGAACCCGGTCCAAAGCTGCATCCAGGTTCGGGTTTTCCGAAAGGGCGATTTCCTGGGCCGTTGCCAGGTCCAGCGCCGGGATTGGCGAGAGGGCCTGGGCCTCAGCCCCTTCCCGGGCCGCGGCAGCCATCGGAAGCATCAGGGCCGCCATGGCCAGCCATCCAGCCCATCCAATCCATCCGGTCCATCCGGTCTCTTTTCTCATCATCTCGACTTTCTGATCCAGTTGTTTAGCGTTGAAAGCAATTGAACCCCGTCCCGCGCCATCATCAGGCGCCGATCCTGGAGATGGTCGGCGATGACGCACCGATGGGATAGACCACCGCGTCTGCATCTCCGGATTCCCGGGCCGGGCCTTCACCGAGGTTTTCCCGGCGGAACCGGGCCGGCTCCACCGTTTCCGGCGCCGGCCAGCGACCCTGGCGAATCCGGGCCGTCAACCGCCGCAAGTCGTTCAGGATCACCAGCAGGCTGGGCGCCAACACGAGGGTCAACAGGGTGGCGAAGGCCACGCCGGCGGCCAGGGAAAGGGCCATGGGGATCAGGAACCGGGCCTGGAGATCCTGCTCGGCGATGAGCGGCGTCAGCCCCCCAACGGTGCTGAGGGTGGTGAGAATAATGGCCCGGAACCGCCGGGCGCCGCCGTTGACAATGGCATCGACAAACGCCATGCCGCCGGCGAGGTTTTCGTTGATCCGCTCGATGAGCACGATGGCGTCGTTGACCACCACCCCGGTGAGGGCCACCATGCCGAATACCGACAGGAGCGACAAATTGTACCCCAGCAGCAAGTGACCCAGAATCGCCCCGATGATGCCGAAAGGGACCGTAAAAAGAATCACCATCGGCTGGAGGTACGACCGGAACATCGTGGCGATGATGATGTAGATGCCGATCAGGGCCATGGGCACGCCCACCATCAGGCTGGAAAACGATTCCCGCATCTTTTTCTTTTCACCCTGGGACGAAATGTAAATCCCCGGATAGGCGTCGTTGAGTTTGGGGAAATAATCGCTTGCCAGCCGGTTGAGGATCTCGTTGGCGTTGGCCTTGCCGGAATCCACTGCGGCGCTCACTGCGACCCGGCGCATCCCATCGGTCCGGGTGATGGTGGCGTATCCCGGCGCGAAGGTCGCGTCGGCCACCGACAGCAGCGGCACGGCTAAGCCCTCCGGGGTGCGGATCCGAATATTCTGGAAGTCGGAAAGACGGCCCCGCTCCGCTTCGGTGTAGCGGACCTTGACCCGGATGTCGTCCCGTCCCCTTTGGAGCCGAACTGCCTCCTGGCCGTAATAGCCGGCATAGACCTGTCGGGCCAGATCCTCTACCGTCAGCCCCAGGGTCCGGGCCTCGGGTTTCAGGGAAAGCCGGAGTTCATTTTTGCCGGGGGAAAAATCGCTTCGCACCTGATACACGCCCTCGAAGTCCCGCAGCCGCTCCTGAAGATCATCGGCCGCCGCCAGAATCGGTTCCATATCGCGGCCCTGAATCCAGACCTCGATGGGCGCTCCCGGCGGGCCGGTGGCCATGCCCTCGAAAATAAGGGACTTAACGCCGGGAATGGGCCCCACCTCTTTTTCCCACATCACCAGGATGTCCTGGGAGGGGATGCCCCGTTCCTCCGAAGGCAGGAGAACGGCGTGCATCCCGCCCAGATGAGGACCGGATTCCGGAATCTGGCCCAGACTCTGGCCCACCAGGGAGAGGCGGTTGATCACCAGGGGCTTTCCGGAGGCGGTTTCCAGCCGCTCGGAAAGACGCGCCATGGCCGCATCGATGCGCTTCACCGCCGCCTCGGTGACATCGGGCGGCGTGCCGTTGGGAAATGTCACATTGGCCGTGACGATGAACCCGTCCACCTCGCCGAAAACCTCGAATTTGAGAATCCCGCCCCGCATAAACCCGATGGTGATCAACAACACGGCGATGGCGGTGCAAAAGGAGACGTAGCGCCAGTGAACCGCCTTTCTCAGGAAGGGTTTGTAGACCTGCTCGACAAACCATTCCATCCCCCGGCCGGTCAGGGTGTTGATTGCGGCCGGAGACCAGCGGCGGGGCCGTTTTCGGTTGGGGTCCGGCAGGTCGCTGAGATGGGCCGGCAGAAGAATGAGACATTCCACCAGGGAAATGAGCAGACAGGCGATGACCACCACCGGCAGGATTTCGATGAATTTCCCCATGACGCCGCCGATGTAGGCCAGGGGCAAAAAGGCCACGATGGAGGTGACCACCGCTGCGATCACCGGCAGGCCCACCTCGCTCACCCCCTCCACGGCGGCCTTCAGAGGCGGTTCGCCCTGCTGGCGGTGCACAAAGATGGCCTCTCCCACCACGATGGCGTCATCCACAACAATCCCCAGGACCATGATGAGCCCGAAGAGGGAAATCATGTTGATGGTCTCGCCCATCATCCAGAGGATCACCATGCCGCCGCCCAGGGAGATGGGAATGCCCATGCCGGCCCAGAAGCTGAGCCGCATGTCCAGAAACAGCCACAAAAGCAGGAAGACCAGGGCCAGCCCGATGATCCCGTTTTTGAGCAGCAGGTCGATGCGGTCCTGGAGCATCTCCGTGGCGTCATAGATGACAGCGATATCGGCGCCGGCCGGCAGTTCCCGCCGCTTCTGTTCAATGAACCGGGAAACCGCGCCGGCGATGGTCAGGGCGTCCTCTTCTTTGGTTTTGAGAATATTGAGCAGGGCCGCCGGCCGGCCGTTGATGCGGGCTTCGATGGGGTCTTCGGCGAACCCGTCGTCGATGACCGCCAGCCGATCCAGCGTGATGAGTTCCCCGCCCGGCGCAGCCTTCACCACAATCTTGGCCATCTCCTTGCCGGTGTATTTCCGGCCCATGGTCCGCACCCGGATCTCTTCCCCTTCGGACCGGATGGCGCCGCCGGCCATGTTGAGGTTGCTCTGCCGAACGGCGGCGGCCACCTGATCGAAGGTGAGGCCGTATTCCCGGAGCCGGGTTTCGGAGACCTCGACGCCGATCTCGTATTCCCGGACCACGAAGACCTCGGCCTGGGAGATTTCCGGAAGTTGCTGCATCTCGTCTTTCATCCGATGAGCCCACTCCTTGAGCCCCCGCTCGGACATATCGCCGGAAACCGAGATCAGCACCACGGAATCCTTGAGCGTCATCTCGGAGATGATCGGGTTTTCAGCATCCACCGGAAAGGTGGAAATGGCGTTGATCTCCGTGCGGACTTTATCCAGGACGTCTGCAACGTCGTATGTTTCTTTGACTTCAATCTGGGCCGCGGCAACCCCTTCGCTGGACTGGGTGGTGTACTGCTTGATCCCTTCCACATCATCGAGAGCCTCTTCGATCTTCCGGCTGATGCCTTCCTCCACCTCCTCGGGGTCGGCGCCCGGATAGGGGACGGTGATGGTGATCATGTCCAGGGAAAACTCGGGAAAGGTCTCCCTGACCATGGATTTGATGGCCAGAAAGCTGGCCATGAAAATGAGCAGGAGCAGGATATTGGCAAATACGCGATTCCGCGCGAACGCGGTCAGAACGGCTTTCATGATCGATCCCCCTCCGAGGCGGCCGGGTCAACGATTTCAAGCAACGAATTTTCCAGAGGATCCACCAGGCGGGTGACGATCACCTGGTCGCCCGGCGTCAGTCCTCCGGAGACCAGGGCTTTCTCCCCTTCCACCCGGGCCACCGAAACCGGCGTTGTTTTCAGCCGATCGCCTTGCGCCAGGTAAACGGTGTCCTTGAATGAGACGGCCCATCGCGGCAGGGGAAAAACGTCGTGAAGGGTATTTCCGGGAATTTCCATCCGGCAGAACATGCCCTCCACCAGCGGCAGACCGTCGCCGGAAAGGGCTTCGGCGGCGGAGACCCGAACGGCGACGGTCAGGGTGCGGGTTGTGGGATCAAAGGCCACCACCCGGTGGAGGCGGCCAGACCATTGGTGGCCTTCCGGGTCGTCGGTCCACCGGACGGTGCAGGGAACCGGGGTGAGGTTTGTGAACCAGGCGGCATTGGTTCCGGCCTGGCCCTCATTGAAACGGAGCCATTTCCGGGCATCCCGACTGTCCAGGGGAGCTTGGATTTCCAGCACGGAATCGTCGGCGAGGACCACCGCGGTCTGACCCGGAGCGGCATACTGGCCTGCCTCGATGTCGGCGCTCTTGACCCGGCCGTCGAAAGGCGCATGGACCGTGGTCCGTTCCAGATCGTTTTGGGCCCGTTCCAGGGTGGCCCTGGCAGAAGCAAGGGACGCCCGGCTCTCCTCGATCCGCGTGGGATAGACCGCCACGGCCAGGGATAGTTGATCGACCGCATCGACAGCGGCGTTGACAGCCTGTTCCGCTTTTTCCACGCCGGACCGGGTCCCCACGTCGTCCTGTTCGTAAAGCGTTTTGAGCCGTCGATATTCGCGGGCCGCAAGGTCCTTGTTCCGCTTCAGCGTCTTGAGACGCCGGCGGTCCGCCTCATATTCCTGTTGGAGGCGGGCGATCGTCTTCTGCCGCCCCTCCACCATGGCCCGGGCCTCATCGGCGGCGGCCCGGTAAGTGCTGTCGTCGATCCGGAACAACAGTTCTCCTTCGGCGATGATCTCACCCGGCTCCAGGCGGGGATGGACCGCCGCCACCCGTCCGGATACCTCCGCTGCAATGGCGACCACATTCAGGGAACGGGCCTCTCCGAAGCCGGAGATGTAAACCTCGACGTCCGTGGGCATCGCGGTCACCGTTTCCACCTTGATGGGCCGTTCCGCATGCTCGGCTTCGGCCGGCGGTTCCTTTAAGCCGGCCAGGGCCATCATGCCGGCCGCGCCGATGCCCAGCACGATCATGCACAATACGACGCGGAACAGCACCCGGGCACGGGGCCGGCCGTTTTTATTCGATTCCATGGGTTTCCCCCCTTCTTTGTTGTCCGCATCCGGATCGGGTCGTCGATTTTTCAGCCAGAATGCAATGGACCCGGTCCAGGACCTCGCACCATTTCCCGGCGGCTTCCGGGCCTATTTTTTCAATGATATCGATAAATTCTCCCAGAATGCTCTCCTCAATGCGCTGGATATCCTCCGCCACATCCTCGGAAACGCGGACCACCACCTTCCGGCGGTCCTGCCGGCTCCGCTCCCGAATGAGGATGCCCCGCTCCACCAGGCGATCCACCATGGCCGAGGCTGAAGGCGCCGACACCCCCAGCGTTCTGGACAGCTTCGTAATGGTCACTTCATCGGACCGGCCGGCCGCTCTGACGGCATCAAGCTGGGGCAGGGTTAATGACGCCAGTTTTTTCCGGCCTCGGTTGCCGGCGGCGTGGCGGCTGAAACTCTGGTGGACATAATCGTGCAACAGCTTTCCCACCTCGACGATGCGGCGGGCCTGATCTTCCACATCCGCACGGGCGGCGTCGGTCATGTTCATGTATCCATCGTCTTTCTAAAATTCAATAAGATTAATATTTAGTGATCCTAAATAGTAGGGGGACTAAATACACCCGGCAAACCGGCCTGTCAAGATTTTTTCGGCTTTTTCCCGCGACGGCGCATGGCAAATTATCCGCTTGACCTCCGGACATAAACCCCCTAAACTTATTTTCAATATTTCCATGCATTGTCTATGGATTGCAACTTGGCGGGGCGGTATAGGAACGATGAACCGATTGCATCGAAAAATATATCGGTTGGCGCTGCTGTTTCTGCTGATCGCAGCGGGACCGGGCTGGGCCGTGGATTACAGCGCGGAGATCGCTGTCGGCGATACCGAAATCACCTTCCACGTTCTGGTTGTCTTCGGCGGGATTTTCTTCGCGGTTGTGGTCTTTATCGGCCTTCTGATGCTTTATTATCGCATTGGTCTTCCGTTCATGGCCTTTTTGATCCGTGTGGCGCTCCCCATTCTTTTCATCGGCGTGATCGGCATGTGCGTCTTTGCTTTTGTGGGATGGCTGGCCGGGCAACGGCTGGCGGTGACCCAGATTCTGTCTCTGATCGGGGGCCTCCTGGCGCTGGGGTGGGGGGCGCGTCTGTTCGGCCAGAAAAACCAGGAATCGGGACCGGTCCGGTTATCGGACTTCATGTAGGGGCATCGGCCGTCATTTTTCCCCCTTGCCTTCCGCCGACTGGATCGGTCTGGCCGGTTTCTCTTCCTCCTGACGGTACTGGTTGATGACGTCCGTCAGGGTTTTGGCCAGATCCGCTACGCTCTTCTCCAGATTGGCCTGCCGTTCTCGTTGCTGCTCTTCGATGGAATCCTCTTTCTCCGCTCTCCGCTTTTCCCGTTTCTCGACCATCTCCTCGAATTTGATTTTATCATTTTTGTACTGCCACTGCTCAGCGTCCTGTTTGAAGGGTTCGGTCTCAATCTGATATTCTTCTTTTCTGCGGCTCAGTTCCCCATGCTTGTATTTCATGATCTCGTTTTTGAGCCGGTATTCTTCAATGGCCATTCGATCGATCTCCAGCAGTCTCATCTTGGCCTTGGCCACATCCTCGATGGGAAATCGTTGAATCCAGTAGGTGAAGCGATCATGATTTTTTTGCCGCAAGGCGTTGAAAAGCTTAACGGTGACTTCGAATGGAAGAATTTTCCGCAACACCATGAGCAGGGGCGGCGCATTGGTCTTTTCCAGAAACTGAACAGCCGCATCGACCGACATGTTCTGGAGCAAATCAGCGGTCAAATCCGGGTTGGATTCCCCAATGACGCCGATCACTTCGTCGATTTTCGCCTCCATCTCCTTGATCTTCTCCTTCTTCTGATCCTCTGACAATCCATCCGGGGCGAAGACGAAGATGGGCACCGTCAACCAGAGGTTCAACAACACGGAAGGCTTGAACTTGGGATCGAACCCCGGCGTGTTGAACCACCGGCTATAGATGGCGGCGACGGTTTCAGCCTTGAAATTGAAGAAATATTTCGCGGCAGCGAAGAAATCCCAGCGTTTCCACTCATAGTCGTCCTTGGCTATGCGCAATCTGCGCGGCGCCTTGATGTCGAATTTGGCATTGAGCAATTCGGCAGCCCGGTCGGTCATCCGCAGCCAGACGTACCGGTCCACCATGGCGGGCCGGGTAACCACCAGCTTGGCGATGTAATGTCGAAACCGAGATGTAATTTTAGCCATTTCTTTCGATCAACTCCTGTCCATCGGCATCCCTCTCACGCCACATTCCAGCTGAACATCCGCTGAATAATTTCGATGCTCCCGTCCAGGATGAATCCTATGAAGCCGATGGCGATGATGATGGCGCCGAGGCGATCATATTCCATGGTGTCCCGGGCGTCGTTGATGATGTAACCCAGGCCGCTGGAGATCCCCAGGAATTCGGCCGGCACCAGCACGATCCAGGCCACGCCCAGGGCCAGACGAAGGCTGGTAAGGATGTAGGGAATCGACGCCGGCACCACGATTTTCATCAGCAGCTGATAATCCTTGGCCCCCTGGTTCCGGGCCATGTTGACCCAGTGGGGGTTGACCTGGGAGACGCCGTGGGCCGTATTGAGAATGATAGGCCACACCGTCGCCATGGTGATGAGAAAATAAATGGCCGATTCAAAGCTGTGGAACACCAGCAGGGCCACGGGCATCCAGGACAGAGGACTGATCATTCGCAGAAACTGGACGGGGGTGTAAGTCGTCAGCTGGAGCTTTTCGTAAAAACCGATGAGCAGACCCAGGGGAAGCCCGAGGACAAAGGCGATGGTGATGCCGATGATCACCCGCCGGATGCTGGCCCAGACGGATTGCCAGAACTGGTCTTCGAACAGCAGGCCCCGGAATGCCTCCAGGGTGGGAACGGGCAGAAACCCGGAAAACTGCTCGTAGCCGGGCCGGGTAAACACGAGATAGCCCCCCGCCACCCAAAGAAAAATGAACAGCCCGATGCCCAGCAGAGCGTAACCGACCCGGAACATCACATAGCGCCCGTTGGGCCCGGGCTTTTTCAAACGCTTCTGAAATAGGTGCGGGGTAATTTGCATATCCGGAATTAAAACGCGATCACTTCCTCCCGTTGCCACGGGTCTTGAAAATCCATGAGATCAAAACGTCCCGGTCCGCCCACCGAATCGATGGCCTTTTTAACGAAGCGGTCATCCACCAGATCGCCGATCACCTCGTCGGGGCTCAGCTTTTTCAAAAACGCCGCATCTCCCTCCATCGCCGTTTCGCGCATTTCACGAAGGATTAATCGGGTGGCTGACGGATAGGGATAGGGTTGAAAGGCGATGCGCCGTATTCCCCATTCGGGATGACGGATGGCCTGGGGGACGGCCCCGGGGCCGTATGTTTCGACCTCATAGCCGGTAAAGACCCGTTGCAACACCGTTTCGCTGGTGGGAAGATACCCGCCCCCCTCCCGACTGAGAATCCTTGCCGCCCCGGCGGGGTTCTGTATAATCCACAGCTGGGCCCGCACGATGGCGTTGATCGTCTTCTGTGTGAAAACAGGATGTTCACGAGTGAAATACTCCTTCATGACGATGACGCAGCAGGGATGGTTTTTCCAGATATCCCCCGTGAATCTCAGGATCTTCGCTCCGATTTTGAGTTCCGCCAGGGCGTTGAAGGGTTCGGCCACAATGAAACCGTCGATCTTGCCTCCGGACAGCGCCATGGGCATCTCCGGGGGCGGCAGCACGAAGAGATTGACCTCGTCGGATTTCAAAACGGTCCGCTGGGACTGGATCACGGGTTTCAAACCTGCTTTTTTCAAGCCCATCTGGAGAATGATGTTGTGCATGGAATACCAGTAGGGAACCGCGATCTGTTTCCCTCCCAGATCGGCGAACCCCCGGATGGACGCGTCGCCCCGGACGGTCAGCGCGCTGCCGTTGGTGTGGTCCCACGCCAGCACCTTGACCGGCATATTTTTATTGTAGCGCATCCAGAGGGGAATGGGCAGAAGCAGATGGGTCACGTTGAACTTGCCCGTCAGCAAGGACTCGGAAAGAGTAGACCAGTTTCGGACCCGCCGGGGAGGCGCCGCCGTCAGTCCCTCATCCTGAAAATAGCCCATGGCATGGGCGATCAACAAAGGCGCAGCGTCAGTGATGGGCAGATACCCGATGTGCAGGGTCTCATGGTCGTCGGTCCGGTTCCGGCACGCCGACGTCCCGGCGACCAGCGCGCCCGCCCCTGCCGTTTTAAGAAAATCCCGCCTCGTCAGGGGCATGGCACGGATCACCGCTTCAGCCTTCCTGACGTCCGTCAAAAGATTCCCGCAACTTTTTGATGATGGCGGACCGAAGGAGAAAAAACCCTCGACTGGCGATGTCCCGGGGATAATTAAGGTTGACTTCGTAGGCCTGGAGGATGCCGCGGGGCCGCCCTCCCAGAAGGACCACCTTGGTGCCCATGAGAATCGCCTCGTCGATGTCGTGGGTGACGAAAACGGCAGTGAATTTTTCCACCATCCAGAACTCGATCAGTTCCTCCTGCAGGTGAGACCGGGTGATGGTGTCCAGAGAAGCAAAGGGTTCATCCAGCAGGAGGATCTGAGGATGACCGATCATGGCCCGGGCCAGGCAGACCCGCTGGGCCATTCCCAGGGACAGTTCGTGGGGCTTGACCTTCTCAAACCCCGACAACCCCATGATCTCAATCAGCTGCGCCGTGCGCACCGCGAGATTCTCTTTTTCCCCCCGAAGTTTACACCCGAAAACGATATTCTCCTCCACATTGAGCCACGGCAGCAGGCTCGGCTGCTGGAAAAGCATTGCCCGGGAGGGGTGGGGGCGTGCGACCCGGGTTCCTTTGACCCGGATCTCGCCGTCGGAAAGGGGCAGCAGCCCCGCCATCAGGTTGAGCAGGGTCGATTTGCCGCAGCCCGACTCTCCCAGGATAATGACGAATTCCCCCTCGCCGATGACCAGATCGACGTCCTCAAGAACGGACAATTCCTTCCCCGCCGGTTGTGGAAACCGTTTACAGACCTTTTCCATCTGTATGGTCATGGCTGCAGGGTCATGGGGCGGCGGGTCGCATCATTCGAACAGATTCTGAACGGCGATCTGCTCCCTGCCGGTGAGGACGTAATCGATGTCCAGCAGGATTTTGACCCCGCTTTCCATCTTGGCGATGGCCAGAATGTGTCTGGTGTCGATGCTGGCCCCGAAATTGGGGGTTTCTTCGATCTCCGACGCCTTCATGGGCAGGACCTCTGAAACCGTGTCCACCACAATCCCCATCTGGACCGTCTTGTCGTCGACCTCGTGCTCCAGAACGATGATGCAGGTGCGGTCGGTGTAGTCCCGTTCGTCCATCCCGAAGCGCAGACGCAGGTCCATGACCGGAATCACCTTGCCCCGCAGGTTGATCACCCCTTTGATGGCCGGCGGGGTCTGGGGAATGGATCGGATGGGCGCCATCCCGACGATCTCCCGGACCTTGAGGATATCGATGCCGAATTCCTGCTCTCCCAGGGTGAAGGTGAGATATTTCCCCTCTTTGTTGAGCATGGCCTTTGAGGAGAGGGTCACGGCGTCCTCATCGTCCTCCGCGCCCCGCCGGAGAATCTCCACCGCCAGGTCCACGGAGTCGTGGATCACCGAGGTCTTCTTCGCCGTCGCCCGTCCCTGGCAGGCTTCGTCGGCAAACCGCAGTTCTACGAATTTTTCCAGATCGATGATGGTCCCGATCCCCATGTTCCGGTGCATGTATCGCTGGATTTTGTCCAGGTCTTCGATGGCGGGGTAAAGGTCGCCTGATTTGATGCCCATCTTTTCCGTCAGGACATTTTTGAGAAGCGGCACCTTGAGCCCCAGTTTTTTGGTGGGATCGAGAAAGGAGACCGCGATCTCCGCCGCCGTTTCGGGTTTCTTCTCAATGAATTTTCCGGCCTGAACCAGCATTTCGGAAAATTCGTAGACCGCGTCGGTGTAGCGGTCGATGATCTCTTCCCGCATGGCCACCACGCAACAGGGATGCTGCTCCCAGAGTTCACCCGATAGAAACTGCAACTCGGCGATGCCCGAAGCGATGGCTTTGGTGCCCAGGGGTTCCGCCACCATGAAGCCGCCGGACCCCGGATTGGCCCTCAGGAACTCCGGCATCAGGATGGGGTCGATGACCTCGAAGTTCACATCAATCCCCCGGTCCCCGGCCAGGCCCGGTTTCAGCCCGATTTTGCTGAAAAACAAATGACACAGCATATGGTGAACCGACATGGTATGGGGGATGAAAAAGGATTTATCCTTGAAAAAATCCTGGTGCGGCTCCTGGTAAACGCCCTGTCGGTTGCGGACGAAAATGGAACCGTTTTTATGGGCCAGCATGATCAGCTTGATGGGAGCGCCCGAGCTGAAAAGGTCCATGGCGATGGGCGCTAAAATGCAGGCCGCGTCCACCCGTCCCTTGGCCAGGGCCTCCTTGACCAGGTTCCACCCCTGCATGCACTGAAGCTCCAGTTCGAAATACCGGGGCGTCATCACCCCCTTGCGAATCAGTTCCGCCAGGACCCCCGCCACCAGATGGTCCGTGATCTGGATATGGGCGATCTTGAGCTTCAACTTGCCGGACCGGGTCTCCCGCTGTCGATTTTCTGCGCCCAGCAGCGCTTCATCGCTTTCCTTGACCCCGAACGCCTCGTGGATCTTGCTCTTCAGTTCGTCGGCATTGAAGGGTTTGGCCACGAAAGCGCTGACCCCCGCCTCGACGGCTTTGTTCTCCTGTTTGGTCTCCCCCTGGGCCGTGGCCATGACAAAGGGGATGTGTTTATACTTCTCGCTGGCGCGCACCCACACCAGCAGTTCATACCCATCCTTGTTGGGCATGTTCCAGTCGCTGATAATGAAATTGACGTCGTTTTCTTCCTGGAGCTTCCGGACCGCCTCCTCGCCATCCTGGGCCTCCAGGATATTGTCGAAGCCCAGCGATCGAAGGGTTTTGACCTCGATCTTTCGCATGGTCGCGGCGTCTTCGACCAACAGGATTTTGACATCTTTGGGATCTATGGGCATGAAATAACCTCCATATGAATTGCCGGCGAAGGCAAACGCCCTGCGCAACTCAACTTAATACATAAAAATCTAATGTTTGTAAAATATAAATATGGAACCGGGAAATCCATATTGACAAACCGGATAGACCTGATACGGTAATGTCGTTATCGACGATGCCAGCAGGCCGCAGCGCCGGCCCCGAACAACCTGGCTCAAAAAAAGGAAGATCTCCATTGAAAAGACTGCTCCCGAGCATTGTGATCCTGACCCTGTTGATGGGGTGCGCCCAGTTCGATCGATTTCGCACGTCCCCACCCCGCCGTGCGGCGGAAGCGCCGAAATCTCCCATCGAAATCGGCATGAGCGGCCTCCATGTGGTCAAAACCATCGGATTTCCCATCAGCGGCGCCCGTCTGAGCGACTGCGACGGCGCCAGGCGCGACGTCTGGGTCTACAATGACGGCAATCTGTTGCTGCTTTTCACAGACGGCCAACTCAGCGGCATTGTCGGTCCGGGCGGCGACCGACCGTCCATCCGACTCTATCGATAGCTCCCGGCGCCACTGACCACTCGTCCGTCCCGGCAGACGCGAATCCACCGGACAGGGATCGACAGCAGCGCTATAAGGTCCTCTCCAAACTCCGATATTGAATCGCCTCCGAAACATGATGGGCGGTAATGTCCGTCACCCCCTCCAGGTCCGCGATGGTCCGGGCGATCTTGAGCACCCGGTTGTAGGCCCGGGCCGACAGGCCCAGCTTGTTCACGGCCGTCTCCAGCAGCCGGGCCGACGCCTCGTCCACCTCGCACCATCTGCGGATGTGCCGGCTGGCCATCTGGGCGTTGCAGTGGATCTTGGTTCTTGTCAGTCGGTTTGTCTGGATCTCCCTGGCCCCTGATACCCGCTCCCGGATGGCCGACGACGGTTCGGCCGAGAACTTTCCCACCAGATCCTTGTATGGGACCGCCGGAACCTCCACATGGATGTCGATCCGGTCCATCAGCGGCCCGGAAATCCTGGAACGATACCGGTTGATCTGCTGGGAGGAGCAGGCGCAATCATGCCGGGCGTCGCCGTAATATCCGCAGGGACAGGGATTCATGGCGGCAATGAGCATGAAGCTGGCCGGATAGGTCACGGTGGTAACGGCCCGGGAGATGGTGACCTGCAGATCCTCCAGCGGCTGGCGCAGCACCTCCAGCACCGCTTTTTTGAACTCGGGAAGTTCGTCCAGAAACAGGACGCCGTTGTGGGCCAGGCTCACCTCGCCGGGACGGGGAATGTGGCCGCCCCCGATGAGCCCGGCGTCGGAGATGGTATGATGCGGGGAGCGAAAGGGCCGGTCGGCGATCAGGGCCTGATCGCTGGACAGCAGCCCCACCACACTGAAGATCTTGGTGGTTTCGATGGCTTCGTCAAACCCCATGCCGGGCAGAATGGAGGGAATGCGCTTGGCCAGCATGGTTTTGCCCGAGCCCGGAGGACCGACCATGATGAGGTTGTGACCGCCGGCCGCCGCCACCTCCAGGGCCCGCTTCACATGCTCCTGACCCATGACCTCGGAAAAATCGGGTCCGCCGCCGCCGCGCTGCTGAAACAGCGCCGAAATGTCGGTTTTGATCGGTGCGATATCGCCCAGGCCCCGGAAAAAATCGATGAGCTGGGAAAGGCGTTCCACCGGCAGCACGGAAACGCCGTCGACCACCGACCCCTCCCGGGCGTTTTCGGCCGGGATGATGATCCCCTCGTAACCGGCGTCCCGGGCGGCAATGGCCATGGGCAGGGCGCCTTTGACCGGCTTGATGCGGCCATCCAGGGAGAGTTCGCCCATGACCAGATACCGGGCAAGGGATTCCTGGGGGATGAGACCGGTGGCGACCAGAATCCCCAGCGCCATGGGCAGATCGAAGCCGGTCCCCACTTTCTTTATGCTGGCCGGGGCCAGGTTGACGGTGATCCGGTCATCCGGAAATCCATACCCTGAATTGGCGATGGCGGTTTTGACCCGCTCCTTGCTCTCTTTCACAGTTGTTTCTGGTAGGCCGACCGTGGTGAATGTCGGCAGGCCGTGGGAAATGTCCACCTCGACTTCCACCAGGTAGGCGTCGATGCCGATCACGGCGCTGCTCAATACTTTGGCTAACACGCATCCTCCTTGAATGGCTCCGGAAATGGATTGAATCGGCTATTATATCGATAGGGGCATCGCTGTGCAACGACAATCTCGCTTTTCCGGGCGCGTTGCATTCACTGCAAAGGATGCCGGGTGACGTCCGGCGCTCACATAGATTCTCCACAAGTTCAAGTCGGAGGACGGAGGATGGGCGGAGGATTGCGAGGCCCCGACGTCATTTCAGATCTTCGGGCGACAGGCCCGGCGGGGGTTCGTGGATCGCCTGAGGGCGCCATCGGATAACTTCTTCGTCGAAATCGATCTGATAATCCAGCCCTCTGAGAAAATTCATCCCCAGAAGCCCGTCATGGATCGTCGCATCACCCTGGATATCGAGGACCCCGGCATAAAGTTTTTCACGTCGATAGGGCCCCGCCGCGGCATAGTCGAGTTGAACCACGTCCGTTTCAATCACCTTGCCGTCGGCCATTTTGGCCATTGATTTGCGGTGACTGGGCACATAGAGCATCTCGGCCACGTTCCGGTGCAGCGCAATGATGGAGGCCCCGGTATCCAGCAGCAGCATGGCGCGGACCTGCCGGGAACCGTATCCCAGCACCACCGGCACCAGCACCTGGTTGCCGTAGATGGACACCGGCGTCTCGAGGCTTTCCCGGTACCGGCGGTAGGCATCGAGCCGGGCCTGCCGTTCCCCGGCTTCCCGGGTCGCCGTTCGCTCCTTTTCCAGAAGCGCTTCCCGCTTCTCCGGCGGCAGGTGATCGTACCGCTCCCGGTAGGTCCGGACCTGATCCAGATACCGTTCCGGAATCTTCTGGAGATCGTCGACAAAGATGGTCTTGCCCCCTTCGGTAGTGTACCGGTAAAATTCCCCGCGCACCGGGGAAGGCGTCTGCCACAAAAAAACCGTCAATAAAACGACCGGGATAAACATCAAGCGTCTGTCCATGTCAGGGGCCCTCCGGATCAATCGATCCGTCGATAATGTCCGAATTTTTCCTCAATCACTCCCTCCCGAAGGAGAAGGTCGAGATTTTTTACGATCATCGGCTCCTCGAAAATCCGCTGCAGGATTTTATCGGGCAACCGGTTCCGATAAAAAGGGGAGAGGGAGACCATCTGCTGGAGCGAGCGAGGCGGCGAACACAATTCAAGAATGATTCGGCGGTGTCGGTCAAACCCCTGAAGAAAGTCCGCCAGAACCGTCTCCGTATTCTCGTTGACAGGGGGTTTGTGGGAGGGGCACAGCTTGACTGCCGGAAACTTCATTAAACGTCGAACGCTTTTTTTATACTGATCGATGTCGCATTCCGCGTTGCCGTACCAGGGGCCGAAGGCGCCAAGCTCGATGTCGGTGGTCAGCAGAACCCCGCTGGTCCGATCGAAAAAGCAGTAATGATCTGCGAGATGGCCCGGACAGTGAATCGCTTCCAAATGGGTGGTCCCCATTTTCAGGAGACTCCGGTTGCCGAACCGGCCATCGGGCTCCCGCAGGGGCCGCAGGCCCAGGGGCCGGCCCAGCACCTTGGCCCAGTAGGCCCCCTTGTCGGAGCTGCCGGTCAATCGCCGCCCCATGTCCTCCAGGTCCGCCATCTGCGGCGTCTCATTGGGAACCAGAATCCGCCGATCGGAAAGGACATGCCATGACAGCATATGGTCCGGATGGGAGTGGCTCAGGATCAGAATGTCGATGGGCGTTTCTTTGTCGATCTCCTTTATCTTGGCCTCGCCGATGCCGGCGTCAATGAGGACGACGGCCTTGTCAACGAACAGATAACCGGCGCAAAAGGGGAATTTCGATCGGTTGGGACCTTCGATCCGGTAGAGCGTATGGGTCAGATGGGCAACATCGTTGCGGTCCTCAAGGCGCATGTGCGTCAAGCCTCGACATTCGGTTTCCAGTCAGTTGAGCAAAATCCAACATAACACAGGGGTGGGGAAGTTTCAATGCCGCGGGGCGCGCCGCGCTTGACAGCGTCGGGGAAGAGGGGCTAAGATCAGCAATAGAGCGGATAACACCCATGAATGGAGAAGCGGCGCCATGCCCACCGGAGCCTGCGGCATCAATTGCGATGTTTGCAAATTGAGACTATTGGGAACCTGTTCCACCTGCGGCGCCGGCAAAAGCCCGGACGCCCGGAGAAAGCTGGCGGCCCAGCAGCGGACCTTCGGGGGGACTTGCGCCATACTGGAATGCGCAGCCCTGAACCAACTGGCTTATTGTCCGCGGGACTGCGACGCTTTCCCCTGCGACAATTTCCGGATCGGCCCCTACCCTTTCAGCGAAGGATTTATAGACATGCAGCAACGCCGCATACGGCAGCGACCGCCGGCCACGTCTCCCAACAACGCGCCCGTCACCGTTCCCACTGAATATTGGGACGCACTCCAGGCCCGGGACGTCCACCATCTGTGCACCCTCACCCTGGCCGACCCCGATCCCGCCGCCGCCCCGGCCGCGGCGCTGGTCTTACACTGTCTAAACGAAAAAATTCGTGTGGATATCCCTGGTCGGCGTCTGATGCGGCCCAAGAAAAATGGATGGGAGGAAACCGACGATCCTCTTCTGGAATTGATCGCCCTGATCTATCTGAACAACGTGGCGGGCGTTTATCCTTTAGGCAAGGAGATCGTGGGCCCCAAGGACCTGAAAGAGGCCCATTTCTTCCAGGGCCCCCATGAGCTGCGGACGGATCATCTGCTGGAACGCTACGGCGACGACCCGGAGGGGTTCCGCCGGGCCGCCCGTTTTCTGTCCGGCGCGCCCATGGAGATGGCCGACGCGTCGTTCCAGCTGCGCATTTTCCCCCGGGTCCCGCTCTATTACCTGTTGTGGGAGGGGGACCGGGAGTATCCGCCCCGGATCTCCATCCTCTTCGACCGCGCCATCGAGCGGATTTTTGCCGCCGACGCCATCTGGGGACTGGTGAACTACGTCTCTCTGGCGCTGCTCAGAGGACCGGGTCAACCGTTTTAGCGTTTAACCGTCAGATGAGACCCTCCAGGTCGAATTCCTGCCCCTTCCGGACAAACCCCCGGAACCCATCCGCCTCCGGATCGAATTTCGGATCGGGTTGATAATGATAGAGCCACATTTTGGTTCGCAACGCGGCCGGCAGTTCCCGGAGGTCCAGGTAATGGGCGTGGACGATGCTTCTGACCGGACTGGTTTCGCAATCATGGAAGATGAGCGCGGCATCCTGTGCGATATCCCGCAGCAAATGGGGCCGGTACTGGGTGTCGGTGGTGAAAAAAATCGCCGGTCCCGCCTTGCGGGCATCGGCCATTAAAAGACCGTAGCTGTAAAAATCCCGGTATCCGGTGCTGATATGCAGCATCCGCACCAGGGTAAACCGGATCGACTCCCAAATGAACGACCCGTTGACCGCCACCGGACGGCAGTCGAAATAATCGGTCAGGTGCATCCGCTTCCCCTGGATACAGCCGAGCCCGCCCTTGAGAGACGTGCGCCACATCTCCCGCATGGTCGCCTCTTCCATGTAAAGCCGGAGCCGCGGCTGATGGGGGTTGAAATAGGTTAAAAAGGCCAGCCACTCCATGCCGCCGATATGGTCGGAATGGAGATGGGAAATATAAACCGCATCGATCGCCTCGTAGGGCAGCGCGTTGTCCGGCAAGCCTTCCCGGAGTGAAAACCGGATATCGGTTCCGCAATCCACCAGCATGTTCCGCCCGCTGGGGGCCGTGATCAGAAGGTTCGACTGGTAATGTTCCGGCGTCGTGAACGCGGAACCGACGCCAAGAAATCTAATCTTCATGTGCAATCCTTTTTCCGGATCTTCCGGCTGGGCATGGCGCATCCATGTCAATGGCGCTAAAAATTGTATCGGTATCTGAAAAAGGATTTGGCCTCCGGCGGCACCGAGGTGAAAATGACGACGAACTCGGCCGGGGACGCCGACAGGTTCCGGGTCACCTTGGCGTACAGATCCGTCGTGATCTCGTACCCTTCCTCGTCGAACAGGGAGATCTTGATGTTGGTCAGCCGCCCCACGTCGACCTCCGCGGCCACCTCGGCCGCCTCGGCCGCCAGCCGTCGGATGACGCCCTTGTGGGCCGCCTCCTGGGTGTCCTTTTCGTTCAACTCCGTGAACTGGATGCCCAGGGGATGGCTCAGCTCGATCATCTCGGGCGGGGTTTTTTCCGGCAGATAGAGGTTGTGCTTCCCCCCGATGCCCCCGATCTCGTAAATGGTGATGGGCTCCTTGACGCCCTTGGGCATCACCTCGGTCTGGTCGTCGATGCGGAGGATGGGTCCGCAGGCCGAAAGCGTGCTCTCGGAAATCAGGGTCTGCCCGCCCACGGTGTAGGATTCGATGCGGGCGGTCAGGTTGACGTTCCGGCCCACCACGCCGTATTTGGACCGTTTTTCGGACCCAATGTTGCCCACCACCACTTCGCCGGTGTTGATGCCGATGCCCTGGGCCACTTCGGGAACCCCGGAGGCCCGGTTCCGCTCGTTGACGATCTCCATGGCCATCTGCATTTCGATGGCGCAGGCCATGGCCCGCTCGGCGTCGTCCTCCCGCCGGATGGGCGCGCCGAAAATCACCAGGATGGCATCGCCGATAAACTCGTCGATGGTTCCCTGGTATTTGAGAATGATGTCCGTCATCACCTCCAGATAATTATTGATGATCCGCACCACCTCTTCGGCGGCCAGACGCTCGCTGATGGCGGTGAATCCGCGCAGATCGGTCATCATGATGGTGGCCATTCGCTTTTCGCCCCCCAGCCTCATCCCCTCCGGCGATTCCAGGATGTTGTCCACGATGTCGTCGGACAGGTATCGGCCGAAAGTTTCCCGAATGAACCGGTTGCGAATCTCCAGTTGTTTTTCACTATCTTTCAGCGCCTTGAAGGCTTCATTTCGCTGGAGCAGGTTGATGTACCCCTGGGAATGGTGGCGGATCCGGGCCACGACCTCCAACCGGTCCGGCAGTTTCACCAGATAATCATTGGCGCCGACGGCGAAGGCATCCGCCTTGGTCAAGGGCTCTTCCTTGCCCGACAGTACGATGAGCGGCACCTCCCGGGTTGCCGGGTTGGCCCGGAAATAGCGCACCAGCATCAACCCGTCGATTTCCGGCATGACCAAATCCTGGAGGATCACCGTAGGGGAAATCCTTTCGGCGGTTTTGATGGCCAGCGTGGCGTCCTGACAGTAATGGAAGTCGATGTCCTCCTCTTCGGTCAGCATCCGCCGGACCGCCTCGCCGATGATGGCCTGGTCGTCCACCAGCAGGACGGTGATCCGGTGCTGGGTCAGCCCGCCGACGCCGTTGCCGGCGGGGGTATGTCTCTCATCGCGGCTCATGGAAGCCTTGCCGTCGGTTCGCCGTTGAATTGGTCCGGTTCGCAGAGGGTGGTCCGCCGCAGGGCCCGGACAATGGCGGGACCGATTTCCAGGATGGGAAGGATCTCCACTGCCGCGTTCAGATCCTTGGCGGCCTTGGGCATGCCGTAAACGATGCTGGTGGCCCTGTCTTGGGCGATGGTGCGCCACCCCTCCTTCCGGAGAATCGCCAACCCTTCAGCGCCGTCACGCCCCATGCCGGTCAACAGCACGGCGATGGCGGCCGCGCAACCGGACGAACCGTCGGGATGCGGGTCCACCGGCCAATGGATCGCCAGGCTGCGAAAGAAGATGTCCACCGAGGGCCGGTAAGGGGTGCGGCCCGGCTCCGGCGTATAGGAAAAGCTCAGGCCGGAACTCATCACCAGATGATCGTTGGTGCCCGCCAGGTAGACGGCGTCCGCCCGGGGACGTCCGCCCTCCGCCGCCAGCTGCACGGGCAGAGGCGTCTGGCCGTCGAGCCATTCGGCCAGTCCGGCGGAGAATTTTTCATCCACATGCTGCACGATCACCACCGCGGCGCCCAGGGGACAGGGAAGGGTCGACAACAAATCGGCCAACGCTTTGGGGCCGCCGGTGGAGGCGCCGATGGCCACTATCGGGGGCGGAGGATCCATGTACGCCCGTTTGGCCGGGCTGGTGGAGGGGAGACCCCGAAGCCGGGAAATGACATGGACCTTGCGCAACAAGGTGTAACGGCTTCGTTGGGCCTCGGCCCCGGCGCCCATCATGGGAATGTTGACGGCGTCCAAGGCGCCGTGCCCCATGGCCTCGAAGACCTTGGCCGCATGATTGCCCACGGTGGCCGTGACGATCAGAATGGGACAGGGAGTGGCGGCCATGATCCGGCGGGTGGCCTCGACCCCGTCCATTCCCGGCATGAACAGGTCCATCAGGATCAGATCCGGCAGGTCACGGCTGCATCGGGTAACGGCTTCCCGGCCATCCCGGGCCACCCAGGCGATCTCATGTCCGGGGACGCTCAGCAGGATGCGCCGCAGGCTTTCCACCGCCATAACCAGATCATTGACAAGGGCGATTCTCATGGGCTCGATTTGCGCTCCTTAAGCGACCTTGAACCGGGAGACCTCGTCCTGGAGACCGCGGGCCGCATCGTTGAGCTGTTCAATGGCCATAAAGGATTCCTGGAGCGATTCCACGGTCTGCTGCATCTCCTCGCTCAGGTTGACCATGGCGGCGTTGATCTGCTGGGCGTTCTCCGACTGGAACTGCATGGATTCGTTGACCCCCTCGAAACTGGGCGTCAGGGACTTGACCTGTTCGATGATCCGGGTGAGCTGGGTGCTGATCTGGCCCACATTTTCAGCGCTCCGCTGGACTTCGGCGATAAAGGCGTCCATCTCCATCACGCCGGCCGAGACAGCCGACTGCATCTCCTGGACCATCTGATCGATGTCCAGGGTGGCCACGGCCGTCTGATCGGCCAGCCGACGGATCTCCCGGGCCACGACGGTGAAGCCGCGGCCGTATTCCCCGGCCTTTTCCGCTTCGATGGCGGCGTTTAAGGACAGGAGGTTGGTCTGATCGGCCACTTTGGTGATGGTGGTTACCACCGAGGTGATGTTGGCGGCCTTTTCATTGATGGTCTCCAGCTTGCCTGAGATCGACCTGGAAGCGCTCTCCATGTGCTGCATGGCCTCTTCCATCTGGGCGAGATTGTCCTGGCCCGAATTCGCGTAATCGGCCGTCTGTTCGGACATGGCCGCTACTTTTTTCATGGTCTCCACCAGTTCCTCCGAGATGTTGGAGATTTCGGCCACCGACTGAACCACGTTGTTGGTGGATTCCACCTGGGTCCGCATGACCGCTTCCTGCTGTTTGGACGTGGCCGACAATTCGGTGGCCGAGGAGGTCACCTGGATGCCGGACCGCTGCACCTGGCCGATCAGGGCGTTGAGATTGTGCGCCATCTCGCTCAGTTTGGCGATGAGCAGGCCCACCTCGTCCTCATGGATCTTTTCGATCTCCGCCGTCAAATCCCCCTCGGAGATGGCTTCTGCGAATTGAACGGTCCGGTTGATGGGCCCCATGATCCGACGATGAATCCGCCGCCCTATCATGGCCATGGCCGCGATGGCGATGAGGCTGACCAGCAGGATGATTTTCCAGACGCCCTGGACCCGCCGGGCCTCGGATTCGGCCCGGTTGCGCACCCGGTCGGAGAGGGTTTGAAGGCGGTCCAGACCGGACATGAGCGCATCGGTGGTCTGATTCAACCGCCCGTTTTTGTCGGCGATGGACGCCTCCTTTGCCAGCCAGAGCGATTGAAGGCGGACGATGCCGTCTTCACTGTCCAGAAGGATATTGCGGAGCCGCCCGAAGGCCGCTTCGATCCGCTCCAGCAGTCCGGTCATCTCCTCGGATTCGGCGACCCGCCGCTTAAGCTTTTCCAGCCCGCTCCGGATATTTTCCGTCGTGGGGACCATGTTTTCCGCTCTGATCGCCGTGATCCGCTCTTTATCGGTCAGCAGCAGGGCCTTGTGTCCGTAATTGGTCAGAAACGCGATATTGAGCCGCAGATCGACGCTGGTTTTCTGGGTCTCCGCCAAATCCGCCAGATAAAATTCCGCGGCCCGGTCCGCGGGCTCTCCGGCCCGGCCGGCCGGGGTCAACTGTTCCCGGATCGCTTTGACGATCCGGTCGGCAAGGCGCTCGGCATCCTGGTGGAGTTGTCCGCCCAGCGCATCCATCAGGGCGATCTTCTCCTGGATGGCGAGGTTCAATTCTATTCGGGTCCGGGCCACGCTGTAGATGTCGGCGCTCTGCTCGGCCGCGATCTTCAGATGGCGCTGCAACGACTCGAAAAGATCGTCGCGATGTTCAGACGGCCCATCGGCCTTTCCGCTGCCGGCAGGCCCTGGGGTCGAAGAATCGGCGGCCCTGTCCGATGACAGGGCCGCCATTTTCCGGTTCAGCTCCTTGAGAATATCGATGTTGCGATTGAAAACGCTCTCATAGGCAGTGGATTCGGCCAGGGCGTCGAGTTCCGCCAGGGTCTCGGCTTCCGTGATGAGATATTTCCGCCCCACAAAGGTCGTCACCGCCTCCCGAAGGTTCTGGCTGGCCCGTTCCATGGGCATGACGATCTCGGTGAGCCGGTTCTGGCTCCTGACCAGCCGACTGTTGGACAGCAGGCTGGTCGCCGCAAGGCCGATAATGACCAGGATGCCCATGAGGACGAGTCCCCACAGCATTTTCGCGATGGTCATCCGCTTCATCAGCTCTTTTACCTTCCCTTTCATGACGCCTCTCTTCTTTATGGTCCCCCGATCAAGTCGAACACCGCTTCAATAAACGAATTGTCCTGGAAACTGCTTTTGGTCAGATAGTAGTTGGCCCCGGCCTCCATCCCCCTGAGCCGGTCCTCCTCGGTGTTCTTGTAGGATACCACCATAACGGGCAGGGATTTGAACTTTTCATGCCCCTTCATCTGGGTGATCAGTTCGATGCCGTTCATCCGCGGCATGTCGATGTCCGACACCACCATATCGTAGGTTTTGGCAGTGGTCCGCAACAGATTCCAGGCGTCCATGCCGTCCACGGCCACATCCACCTGGTATCCTTTGCTCTCCAACAGCTTGCGCTCCATCTCCCGGACCGTAATGGAATCGTCCACCACCAGAATCTGTTTGCGGTCCGGCTCCTCGGCCGCCCGGATCGATGGGCCGATCTTCCGGAGCCGCTGGGCGCCGGTCAACATGGAATCGATGGACCGCACCAGATCTTCCACGTCGAAGATCAGCACGGGCGCCCCGTCGAGCATGATGGCCATGGCGCTGATGTCTGAAACTTTGCCCAGGCGCGAATCCAGGGGCCGGACCACCAGATCGTATTCACCGATAAACGCATCCACCATCAGGCCATAGGAATGGACCCGATCGCTGATGACCACCAGATGGAAGAGATCCACCTGATCGTCGGCCTTTTCCAGCTCCAGCACCTCCCGGACGTTGACCAGGGAAACATTCTTGTCGGCCAGCCGGAAATACTGGCGGTCCTCCACCGTGTCGATCTCCTCCCGGGCCAGGGTCAGGCACCGGTCGATGCGGGCCAGCGGGAAGGCGTAGTTCTCTTCGGCGATCTCCACGATGAAGGTTCGAATCACCGAAAGCGTCAGGGGAAGTTCCAGATGGAAGCTCAGCCCCCTGCCGGGCCGGGAAACGGCGCGGACGATGCCCCCCACCTCGTGGACCATGCTGTGGACCACATCCAGTCCGACCCCCCTGCCGGAGATCTCCGTGACCTGGTCCCGGGTGGAAAAACTGGGAAGGAACAGAAATTCCATCAATTCGGGTTCGGTCAGCTTGTGGAGCATTTCGGCGCTGGTAAGACCCTTGCTCAAAATCTTGGCCCGGAGTTCGTCCAGATCCACCCCCCGGCCATCGTCGGATATGGTGATCATCAGCATTCCCGACCGGTGGGCCGCCTCCAGCCGGAGTTCTCCGGTCTCGGGCTTCCCCGCCGCGGCTCTTATGTCAGGGGGCTCGATGCCGTGGTCCAAGGCGTTGCGCAACAGGTGGCTCAGCGGGGCCTCGAGCTTTTCCAGGATGTCCCGGTCCACTTCGGTGCTCTTGCCCGCGATGGTGAACCGGACCTTTTTGCCCAGCTCCCGGGCCAGGTCCCGCACCATCCGCGGAAAGTGCTGAATGCCATCGGCAAAAGGACGCATCCGGACACCGATGATTTCATGGTAGAGACGGTCCGAAAGATTTTCCGAGGAACTGGTAAAGCCCTCCAGCCGGTTGATCCGGCTGACCAGCCGCTGCTTGCACTCCCGGGCTTTTTCTCTGGCCTGATGAACGGTCTGGAGGATCGTCCGGGCGTTCCGGGGATCCTCCGCGCCGGCCTCGGCCATCTCCTGGAGCGCATCCAGGGTTGACATCAGTTCGTCCTGGCTCTTCTTCAGGGCCGCCATGGACTCGTAGAAAGGCGGCAGCCATCGAACGCTCACCACCACCTCGCCGGCCAGGGAGATGAGACGTTCGATCTTGCCGGCCGTCACCCGGACCATGCGATCCTTTCCGGCCGGCGTTTTCCGCTCCGGGACCGGTTCCCGGGCCTGGGACGACCGGCGGGCGGCTTCCCCGGCGGCGGTCGCCGGCGCGTCGGGCTCCGGAGGCCTTTCGGATGGGGCGCCCCGGGGCGCCGCCGCTTTTTCGGACGGGGCATCTGGGAGGGGCGCGGCATCAGGAGGCGGTTCGGGGACTGTTTCAGCCCCGGGCCGCCGCGTCGGCGGTTGAGATCGGCCGCGGGTCGAGCCGGCATCCGCTTTCCCGGGGGAATGAATCCGGGTCATGGCGGCGGCCAGTTCGTCGATCTCCTGCTGATGGCCGGCCAGCCAGTCGTCATACGCCTCTCCGGCAGCGTCGGAAATGCGTTTGAGCATGTCCACGCCCCGCAACAGTCCATCGACGTCATCCGAGGAGAGGGAAAGCTCTCCCTTCTGGGCGGCCACAAAGCAGTCCTCCAGGGTGTGGGCCAGCTTGACGGCCGCATCCAGTTCCACAATCCGGGCGCCGCCTTTGATGGAATGGGCCGCCCGCATCAGGGACTCGATGTGATCCGTCGCGTTGGCGGTCCCGGAATCGTTTTCCAGGGCCAGCAGTCCTTCGCTGAGGGCGCCGGCATGCATCTCCATCTCGGATCGGAAGAGATCCAGCATGGAGAAATCGCTCAGGTCCGTTCCGCCGCCGATCATTGGACGCTCCGGGTAAGGCTGTAAATCAAAAGTTCGTCATCCAGGAAGGCCACATATCGGCCGTCCCATTTGAAGATCCCCTTGGTAAAGGTGGACTGGGCTTTGGCCACCGTCACCGGAACGTTTTGAAACGTGGCGGGATGGATCCGATAGATGCCGATGATCTCGCTGACCGGAAACACCCATTTGCCGTCGTCGCTGTTGATCACCATCATCCGCTGATAGGGGGCCTGGCCGGTCTCTTTCCCGGACGCCTGCTCGATGCCCAGAAGGTCTTTGAAGCTTACGCAGAGCTGGATTTCCCCCCGCACATTGATAATCCCCGTCAGTATCCGGTTCTTTCGGTGGGGAAGGGAATGGCGCTTGAGCGGCTGCGGATCAATGACTTCGGAAAGGATCTGGGTCCGAAGGGCCAGCCATTCCGCCTCGACCCGGAACAGAACCAGCGAAACCGTTTGAAACAGCTCATCCTCCTCCTTCTCCGAGGCCATGATCCCGGCCCATTCGTTCCGGTAGGTCTGGGGCAGTTCCTGATCCAGAAGCCGCCGCCCCGACTGGATGAAGACCTCGCAATTCCGGCAATGGATGACCGCCTGGAGCGTCGGACAACTTTTCTCTGCACTCCACACCCCGATGCGCTGCCAGCATTCCGCGATATTCCCCGGCGCCGCCGAGGCCGCCGGTTTTGTCTCGGCCCGGGGCGTCACAGGCCTTCCTCCTTCTGCCGAATCCGCTGAGCCCGACGCCGCAGCCGTTCGGCCTTGTCCCATTCTCCCCGGTGCTCCATGATAAACGCCAGATGACTCATGGCCTCATGGTGGTTCGGGTCCAGATAAACCGCTTTGTTGAAGGCCTCTTCGGCCCGCTCTTCGTTATCCATGGCGTGGCAGATCAGCCCCATGAGAAAATGGGCCTGAATGTGGAAGGCGTTTTCGCCCACCGATTTTTCGCACAGGCGGAAGGCGTCTTCCATCTTTCCCTGATCCGCCATTCGCTGGGCCTGGACCAGGTAGCCCTCCACAACCGCCGCTTTGCGCGGCGGCATCGGAGAAGATGCCGACCGACGCCGATGATCCATCGAACTGCGCCCCGGAGCGGCCTTCGAGGATCCCTGTCGGGGAGCGGTCTCGGAAACGGACGGAGGCGAAGCGAGGGGGGGCCATTGAATGGCGGGGCGAATGGATCGGCGGAGGGGGGACGGACTCCGGTCGCCCTCCGCCATAGGCGGGGATGAACCGCCATCGGTCCGCCGGCAGGCAAAGACGCCGGGCTGCTTGATCCACTGAAACCCGGGATTTCGGATCAGGGATCGCTCCACATGTCCCACGAAGAGGATGCCGCCGGGCTTCAGCAACCGGTCGAACACGGCCAGCGCCCGCTCTTTGCCCTGGTCGCTCAGGTAGATCAGGAGGTTTCGACAAAAAATGACGTCATAGGGCTTCACCCCCGCAAACCGTCCTTCCTCCATAAGATTGGCCCGCTGGAATTGCACCATGGTTTTCACGCTCGGATCGATCCGATGGCCGCCGGGCGCGGGGGTGAAATACCGCTCTCGAAACGAGAGGTTCCGTCCTCGGAAGGCCTCGGGTCCATAGACCCCCTGTCGGGCTTTTTCCAGGGCGGCCGGGCTGATGTCCATACCATCGATCGCCACCCGATCCTGATCCAGACCCGTATCCGCCAGAGCCATGGCGACAGAATAAGGTTCCTCCCCGGAGGCGCAAGGGATGCTCAATACCCGCAGCTCCGGTCCGGCGGATTCGGACAGCCATTCGGTGCGGACATGGCGGGTCAGAAAAGCGAAGGATTCCTTGTTGCGGAAAAACCAGGTTTCCGGCACCACCACCAGTTCCAGCAATGCTTCCCATTCCGCTTCAGAGGACCGCAGGCAGGCCAGATAGGCCCGGGGATCGGAGACGCCGCAATGTTTCATCCGCCGCCCCACGGCCTTTAAAACCGTTTCCCCGCCCAGAGACCCGGGCGAAAGGCCGATGCGCTGGTCCAGCAGCGCTTCAATCTCTTGTTGCGTCATCTCCTTCACAGGTCGCCGCTTCTGATTCGGGCAGGAAATCGATGCAGTCGGGCAAACGATCCAGTTCCAGGCACTGAATCATCTCGTCCTCATCCATGACGATTCCTCCCAGGTAGGGGGCCTTTCTGGACCGGATGCCGGCCGAGGCAAAGGCGTCATCCGGCTTTTTCACCGCCTCGGTCACCCGTTCCGCGATGAGTCCCAGGATATGGGACGACGCGTTTCGCCGGTACTCCACCAGAATGATCCGGGTGGACAACCGCAATCGACAAGGGGTATTTTGAATGAGTTGACACAGGTCGATGACCGGCACGATGGCGCCGCGGTAGTTGAAATACCCCGCGAAATAGGCCGGGGCCTGGGGCGCCTCTTTCAGGGCGACCATGGGCGCGATCTCCCGGATCCGGTCGCATTTGATGATGTATCGAACTTCTCCGATGTGGAAAAGCAGTGCAAGCATGCCGCCCCCCTGGCAATGTTGACGATTGTTCCGGCATTTGCCCCGATCGGCGGGTTTCATATCTCAAATTTCAGATATCATTAATAAATACCGGTAAGAAAGGCTTGTAACGCATTTTGCCCAAATCTGCAACCGGATTATCCATCGGCAAAGCCCGTCTTGCAAAAAAAAGGGGTTTTCGTTAAGAAGAACAAAATATCGTCGGTTCCAGCAATAACACCCACAGAGAAAAGGGGGATTTAATGTTTAAAGTCATGTTGCGGGACAACATGTCGCCCGTCGCCAAAGAGATACTGGAAGCAACCGGCCGGATCGAGGTCGTGGTGGACAACGACAAGGCCGCCAATTCGCCCGATCGGCTCGCTGAGATCATCGGCGACTTTCACGGCCTCGGACTGCGCAGCGGCACCAAGGTGACCGGCGCGGTGCTGGCAAAGGCCGAGAACCTCAAGGTGATCGGACGCGCCGGCATCGGCGTGGACAATATCGCAGTATCGGACGCCACCCGCAGCGGCGTGGTGGTCATGAACGCACCGGGGGGCAACACCGTGACCACGGCCGAACACGCCCTCTCGCTGATGCTCTCCCTGGCCCGCAACATCCCCCAGGGCACCGCCTCGCTCCGGGAAGGCCGATGGGAAAAAAAACAGCTCACCGGCGTGGAGATCAGCGGCAAGACCCTGGGCGTCATCGGTCTGGGCCACATCGGGCGGGTGGTGGCCCAGCGGGCCATCGGACTGCGGATGAAGGTGATCGCCGCCGATCCCTTTGTCACCAAAGCGGCCGCCTCGGCCCTGGAGGTGGAACTGACCGAGCTGACCGAGCTGCTCGCGCGGTCGGATTTTATCACCCTCCATGTGCCCCGGATGCAGGAAACGGTCAACATGATCGACGCCGACGCCATCTCCCGGATGAAGCCGGGGGTTCGAATCGTCAACTGCTCCCGGGGGGAAGTGGTCGACCTGTCGGCTTTGACCGACGCCCTGGATTCGGGCCAGGTGGCCGGCGCGGCCCTGGACGTCTTCCCCGGCGAGCCTCCGGACCCCGACCTGCCCATCCTGAAGCATCCCAAGGCCATTTTCACCCCCCATCTGGGCGCCGCCACCGGAGAGGCCCAGGTCAACGTGGCGCGGATGATCGCCGAACAGATGGCCGCCTATCTCATCGACGGCGTCATCGCCAATGCGGTCAACTTCCCCTCGGTATCCCCCGAGGTCATGGAAAGCATCCGTCCCCATCTGGGGCTGGCTGAAAAAATGGGATCGCTCATGGGCCAGCTCCTGACCCGGACCCACGACATCACCATCACCTACAGCGGCAGCGTGGCCGACCTGGACACCCGCCCCCTCACCCACGCGGTGCTGAAAGGGTTTCTCGAGGCCTTTTCCGACACCGCCGTCAACTACGTCAACGCCCCGGCTCTGGCCGCCGACAAGGGCATCCACGTCAAGGAGACCATCAGCGGCGCCAAAGCCGATTTCACGGGCCTGATCCAGGTGAAGCTGGAGGACCGGGAGGAGAGCCCCGACGAGGTGTGGGGGACCATTTACGAAGGAAAATACCCGCGCCTGGTGCGCATCGGCGACATCTACATGGACGCCATCCCCGAGGGCTCCATGATCATCATTCAGAACATTGACAAGCCGGGCGTCATCGGCAACGTGGGCAGCGCCCTTGGCCGGCACGACATCAACATCGGACGGTTTCAACTGGGCCGCCGCGGCGACCGGGCCATCTGCATGGTCAACATCGACACCCCGGCCGATGAAACGGTCCTGGAAGAGATCCGGACCCTGCCCAACATCCTCAGCGCCCGCCAGGTCCGCCTGGGATGACCCCGGGGCATCGTCGATAAGGGCGCCTTCGATGGCGCCCTGAAGCCCTTTGATCGGGACGGACGACTTAAACGACAATGACGTCGGTCGTTGACCCGCACCGGATATTTAGTATAACTGAAAATCGACGCGGAGAAACCTTTCGCCCCTATCGCCCCTATCGAGGAGCCGCCATGGCCATCAATACCCGAATTTTGTGGATGATCTCCCTCTCGTTGATCATCGTCAGCGCTCTCATCAGCATCCTGGCGGCGACCCAGATCCGATGGACCGGCGCCATGGCCATACGCAGTCTCGAACAGCTCAACGACGCACAGATCGAGCGGATGCGGGCCGACGGCCGGCAACAGATAGCGGCGTATCGGGAGGAACTGCTCTCGCGCAAGAAAGAATATCTGCGCTCCCAGGTCCAGACGGCGTTGAGCGTGCTGGAAAAGGGATACCAGGACGCCCATGACCCCGAAAAGCTTCAGGCCGCCTACAAAGTCCCGCTTCAAAACGCCGTAGACACCGCCTGCGGCGTACTGGAAGCCCTCCAGGCCCGGACCGACCTTCCGCCGGCGATCCGCCGGGCCCGGGCCGCCGACATCGTGGAAACCCTCCGATACGGCCCGGAAAGCAAGGATTATTTCTGGATCAACGATCTTTACCCGACCATGATCATGCATCCCTACAAACCCGAGTTGAACGGACAGGATCTGACCGATTACGCCGATCCCAACGGAAAGCGCCTCTTCGTCGAATTCGTCGAGGTCTGCCGGACATCAGGCCAGGGATTCGTCGACTATGACTGGCCCAAGTACGGCGAGGAAAAACCTCAGCCCAAACTTTCTTTCGTCAAGCTTTTCGAACCCTGGAACTGGATCATCGGTTCAGGCGTCTATATTGAAATCGCCGAGGAAGCCCTCAAAGCCAAAGCTGCGGACATGGTATCGACGCTCCGCTACGGACCCGAAAGCAAGGATTATTTCTGGATCAACGAT
Source organism: Desulfobacteraceae bacterium (assembly GCA_011390065.1). Classification (GTDB taxonomy): domain Bacteria; phylum Desulfobacterota; class Desulfobacteria; order Desulfobacterales; family JAABSP01; genus JAABTD01. The sequence goes on along the minus strand of JAABTD010000006.1, from coordinate 26,846 downwards.
CTACACCCCAACATGATCATGCATCCCTACAAACCCGAGTTGAACGGACAGGATCTGACCGATTACGCCGACCCCAACGGCAAACATCTGTTCACGGCGTTCGTCAAAGCGTGTCGGACATCGGGGGAAGGATTCGTTGATTATGACTGGCCCAAATATGGCGCGGACGCGCCCCAGCCCAAGCTTTCCTTCGTCAAACTTTTCGAGCCGTGGAACTGGATCATCGGCACGGGGCTGTATATCGACGACATCGAACAATTGACGGCCCGCCGGGAATCCCAGCTTGAAGACCGCATCGACGACGCCGTGGCCACCCTCAACAAGCGGGTCGCCGATGTCAAAAACGGCATCGACCGCAACATCCGGCAGGTGATGATCTGGACGGCCGGAATGGCCCTTCTGGTCCTGGCGGTCACGCTCGTCATCGCCACCGTTGTCATCCGGCGTAAAATCCTGCGTCCCCTCAATCGTTCCATCCAGGGCCTGTCGGAGATCACCGACGGGGTGGCCGCCGCCGCCGTCCAGGTCGCCGACGCCAGCAGATCGACGGCCCAGAGCGCCAGTCAACAGGCCGCCGCCGTAGAAGAATCTTCGGCGTCCCTGGAGGAGATCGCCGCCGTGAGCCGGGAGACTTCGGCGCTTACCAAAGGGGCCGATGAGCTGATGCGGCGGAACATCGAAAAATCGGGTCAATCCCTCAAAACCCTCATGGAACTGTCCAGAAGCATAACCCGGATTGAATCGGAAAGCGGACAGATGGGCAAGATCATCAAAACCGTGGACGACATCGCCTTCCAGACCGGTCTGCTGGCCCTCAACGCGGCGGTGGAAGCGGCCCGGGCCGGGGAAGCCGGCGCCGGATTCGCCGTGGTGGCCGAAGAGGTGAAAAAACTGGCCAGGGAGACCACGGCGGCGGCCGAAGACACCCAGCGGCTTCTGGGCAACAACCTGGCGCAGGTCGGCAAGGCTGCGGAGGCGATCCGCGGTGTCAATGAGGATTTCACCGCCATCATCGAATCCGCCACCCTCATGGGGGAAAAGACCAGCGCCGTCACCGAAGCCAGCAAAGAACAATACAGGGGGATCGAGACCATCACCGCGGCGGCCCAGGAGATCGATCAGGCCACCCAGCATGTGGCCGCCTCCTGCGAAGAATCGGCCGCCGCATCGGCGGAGCTGTCGGAGCAGTCCCGCCGGATGTCGGAAATCATGGATACCTTGCTGGTCATGGTGCGGGGAAAATCCAACCGACGCCCCGCGAAGACGTCGGCGCCCTTTCCAAACCCGCCGTTGTTTGCTAAGGTAAAGCGAACGTTGTTGCTGAAAAAGAAAAAGGAGGTGGATTCAAATGGCCGTCGCTAAGAATGTGTTTCCGTTTCTGATATCCTGCTTTGTGATGCTGGTCGGCGGGTTTTTCCTCTTTCTCACGGTGGTGGAAACCCCCATCCTCCGGACCGAGCCGCCCGGAAAATTTTATCTCATGGGGCTGGCGACCCTTTTTGTTCTGGCGGGGCTGTATTTCATGATCATGGCCAGGCGGGGCGAATTGAAAAAGCAGGGGAAAACCATCCTGGAGGTGCGCATGGAAGCGGTGGAAAAGCTGAAAGACCTCATGCTGCTGGAGAAAATCGTCCTGGACGATGAGGAACCCCAGGAGGTCAAGGAGCAGGCCAGAAAACGGCTGACGGAACTGTCCGGCTGACGACGCTGCGGGGCCGCGAACAAAAATTCCTCCCGGTGAGGCTGTCGCCGTGGCGCACCAGTTTTTTCATCCGCGTCCCCGTTCTTCTGCAGGCCGCGTTCTGACCGGCTGATAACTGCACAACGGCTCTTCCGCCAGATAATCCCCCGTGGCCTCATACGCCCTCGCCCGGCACCCGCCGCAGACCCGCTTGTACTCACAGGCCCCGCACTTTCCCTTGAGGTTGTCGTAATCCCGCAAGGCCAGAAACACCTCCGACCCGCGCCAGATGTCGGAAAACGGCGTCTCGGTCACATTGCCGCAGTCGAGATCGAGGAATCCGCAGGGTTGCACCCGTCCCCGGTGGGAGATGAAGCAAAACCCCGTGCCCCCGAGACACCCCCGGGTCACGGCGTCAAGACCGTGGGATTCGAAGGTGACGGTTTTCCCTTCGGCCCTGGCCCGCTGTCGGAGGATGCGGTAATAATGGGGGGCGCAGGTGGCCTTGAGCTGCAATGGCGCGTATTCCCGTTGATCGTAGAACCAGTTGAGGGTCTCCTCGTATTCCCGGGCATCGATCTCGGCATCCAACAGATACTTGCCCCGGCCGGTAGGCACCAACAGAAAAATGTGATGGGCCACGGCCCCCAGTTCTACGGCCAGGTCCTGAATTCGGGGAATTTCCGCCAGATTGGCCTTGGTGATGGTGGTGTTGATCTGGAACTCGACCCCGGCCTCCCGGGCATGTCGAATGCCCTGGAGCGCACCGTCGAAGGCGCCGTCCACCCCCCGGAAGGCGTCATGGCGTTCCCGGTCGGCGCCGTCCAGGCTGATGCTGATGCGCTGGATGCCGGCGTCGGCCATTTGCCGGGCCTTCTCCGGTGTCAGAAGGGTGCCGTTGGGCGCCATGACCATCCGGAGCCCCTTGTCGGTCCCGTAGCGGGCCACTTCGAAAATGTCGGGCCGCATCAGGGGTTCGCCGCCGGTCAGGATCACGATGGGGCGCCCGGCGTCGGCGATACTGTCCACCAGGCCCATACAGGCGTCGGTGGTCAACTCGCCGCTGTAAGGGCCGTTGGTGGCCGCGGCCCGGCAGTGAACGCAGGAAAGATTGCAGTTCCGCGTGATCTCCCAGGCCACCAGTCGGGGGCCGGCCGTTTGGCCGCCGGCGCCGTGCGCCGCATGGGGATGGGTTGCCGGAGTGGGTTTCATGTGAATCGCCTCCTTACCGGTCCCGGAGCGCCCTGGCCGCATCCATGGCAAAATAGGTGAGGATCATGTCGGCCCCGGCCCGCTTGATGGCGGTCAGGGTTTCCATCATGACCCGGGGGCCGTCGATCCAGCCCTTCTCCTCGGCGGCCTTGACCATGGCGTATTCACCGCTCACATTATAAGCGGCCACCGGCAGGTCCAGCTCCTGGCGGATCCGGTAGACGATGTCCAGGTAGGGGAGCGCCGGCTTGACCATGAGAATGTCGGCCCCCTCCTCTGCGTCCATGGTGGCCTCCCGGATGGCTTCCTGCCCGTTGGCCGGGTCCATCTGGTACGTTCGGCGGTCCCCGAATTTCGGCGCGGAATGAGCCGCCTGCCGGAACGGCCCGTAAAAGGCGGAGCAGTATTTGACGGCATAGGACATGATGGGGACCGACTCCAGCCCCTCTTCATCCAGCGTGTTCCGGATCTCGGCGACCCGTCCGTCCATCATGTCCGAAGGGGCCACCATGTCGGCCCCCGCATTGGCGTGGGACAGGGCGGTCCGGGCCAGCAGGTCAAGGGAGGCGTCGTTGTCGACGATGCCTTTTTCCACCACGCCGCAATGGCCGTGGTCCGTGTACTGGCAGAGGCAGACGTCGGTGATGACCGCCAGGTCGGGAACCCGGTTCTTCAGCTCCCGAACGGCCTTTTGAACGATGCCGTCCCTGGCGTAGGCGGCCGTGGCCAGCGGATCTTTTTTGTCGGGGATGCCGAAGAGCATGACAGCGGGAATCCCCGCCTCATGAGCGGCCTTGGCGGTCCGGGTCAGATGATCGATGGAAAACTGAAAATGTCCGGGCATGGCGTCGATGGAATTTTTCACGTCCTTGCCGCCGATCACGAACAGGGGCAGGATCAGGTCGTCTGCGGTCACAACCGTTTCACGCACCAATCGGCGAAACGGCTCGCTCTGGCGTATGCGGCGAGGGCGATAATCGGGAAACAGCATGGGGTTTTCCTTATTTGAGATTTAATATCGGGCGGTCGTTCGGCGTCAATTATCAGGCGATCTCCGCGTCGGTCAGGTAACAGGCGGGATCCGGGGCCCAGACATCGTCATAGAGGGCTTCGGCCCGCACCCGGAAATTGCCGCCGCAGATGTCAAGCCACCGGCATCCCGCGCAGCGGCCTGTGACGTGTTGTTTTTTTTCCTTGAGCTTTGCCAACAGGGGATCGGACAGATCCGTCCAGATCTCGGAAAAGGGCCGCTTCCGGACGTTGCCGAAACTGTGGTGACGCCAGAACTGATCGGCGTGGACCTCGCCGTCCCAGCTCACGCAGCCGATGCCGCGGCCCGAATTATTGCCTTCGTTCATCTCCAGAAGTTCCAGGACCTCGGCGGCCCGCTCCGGATCTTCCTTTTGAAGGCGGAGGTAGACGTAGGGGCCGTCGGCGTGATTGTCGACCGTGAGCACCTCTTTCCGGATGCCGCGGTCGTGGAGATCTTTGGTCCGTTCCATGATCAGATCCACGGCCTTTCGGGTCTCCTCGTGGGTCAGGTCGTCCTTGACCAGATCCGACCCCCGGCCTGCGTAGACCAGGTGGTAAAAGCAGATGCGCGGAATCTCCCGTTCCTCCAGGAGATCGAAGACCGCCGGAATTTCCGCGACGTTGAATTTATTGATAGTGAACCGGAGCCCCACCTTGATGCCGGCGTTCTGACAGTTTTCGATTCCCTCCATGGCCTTTTTGAAGGCGCCGTTGACGCCCCGGAACTTATCGTGGATGGCCTCCATGCCGTCCAGACTCACCCCCACGTAGGAAAGCCCGATCTCCTTGAGGATACGGGCCTTTTCAGGGGGGATCAGGGTGCCGTTGGTGGAAATCACCGCCCGCATGCCCTTTTCCACCGCATACCCCGCCAGCTCCGGCAAATCCTTGCGCATCAGGGGTTCGCCCCCGGAAAGGAGGAGGACCGGCGAACCGAAGGCCGCCAGGTCGTCGATGAGGCGCTTGCCCTCCTCGGTGGTCATTTCGTCCTTAAAGCGCTCATCCTTTGCCTGGGCGTAGCAGTGGACGCATTTCAGGTTGCAGCGCCGGGTCATGTTCCAGACCACCACCGGCTTTTTGTCCTGGGAGAACTGAAGCAGGTGCGACGGAAGTTGACCGGAATGGCGGCCGTACCGAAGGGCGTCGGACGGTTCCACGGTATTACAGTACAGTTTGGATATGCCGATCATCTCAGCGCCTATACATTGGGGGGGTTCATTGAAAGGGTTTCAGTGTCCGTGAGCAGATTGCCGATATAGGTTTCGGGATCGACCAGGGCGTCCCGGGTGATGAAGAACCGGTTTCGGCCGATGCGCTCCCGAACGAGTTTCAGACCATATTCGAAATCGGCGCAGAACCGCCGGTAGATCTCTTCGAAATCGGTGATCTCGTCCATATACTGTTGGATAAAAAAGTGGACGGCGTCCTCCTCCAGCACGATGTTGATGTCGTGGTTCTGGAAAAAATACAGTTCCATCTTTTTGATCTCGTCGGAGAATTGCTTGACCTTCTGCACCACGGTTTCCACCGTCGTGATGTGGCGGCAGTAATACTCCGCGACGGCATCGATGTGGGGCGGGGTCAGGGAGATGCCGTATTTGACGGACAGCTTTAGTTTGCGCTGGGTCACATACGCTTTGACGGCGGTCTTTTCCACATCGTGGAGCCGCTGGTAATCGGTCTCGATATCCGCCTCTGTTTCCGCCTCGATCATTCCCCGGAGTGCGGCTTCCGGTGCGCTGAGCACTTTGTCGGTGACGGGAAATTTTCGAATGGGCGTGGACGGCAGCCTTTTTTCAAAGGCCAGGAGCGCCCTTTCAATGGCGCTGACCAGTCCCCTGGCCCCGGTGCCTTCGGCATAGGCGTCGGCGGCCAGTTTCTCCAGCACGGTTTCCGCGAACTTGATCCCGATGCCATATGCGGCAAAGTCGAGCTTTTTGCTCTGCATAACCGGATTATTGGGGTTTTTGAGGATCTCCAGGAGATCGGATTCGGTCAGGCTCTCGAATACCGACACGACCGGCAGACGCCCGATGAACTCCGCTTCGAACCCGAACCGGGTCAGGTCCTCGGACCGGACATGGCTCAGAATCTCCGCTGCATCCTTTCCGGTCTGGATCTGGGCGCCGAACCCGATGGGCTGATGGGTCATTCGTTTTTTGATGATATCGGCCAGATCGCCGAAGGCCCCGCTCATGATGAAGAGGATGTTCCGGGTGCTGACGGTGCGTTGCTCCCGCTGTCCGGTCCGCCGGAACTTTTCGATTTCCTGCATCATGGAGATGGGGTCATGCGGCGGCTTCAACTCGATCTCGGTTTCCTCCATGGGCTTGAGCAGCGCCCGCTGGACCCCGGTTCTCGACACATCGGCGCCAACGAAGTTCTGGCTGGAAGCGATTTTGTCGATTTCGTCGATATAAATGATGCCGTTTTCGGCCAGTGCGACATCGCCGTCGGCTTCCCGGACGAGATCCCGGACGAGATCCTCCACATCGCCGCCCACATAGCCGGTTTCACTGAATTTGGTGGCGTCGCCCTTGACAAAGGGCACCCCCAGCTTCTGGGCGATGAGCCGGATCATGTAGGTCTTGCCGACCCCGGTGGGGCCGATCATCAACACATTGTTCTTGATCCGGCCCACCATGTCGGCGCCGTCGCCGGGCATGGCCTGAGCGTGTTTGATGCGATTGAAATGGGTGCAGACCTTGGTAGCCAGAATGGCTTTGGCGCTATCCTGTTTGACGATGTACTGATCCAGGTGATCGATCAGTTCCTCCGGCTTCAGGTCGAAATTGATCTTGCGTTTCTTTCTGGCGGACCCGTCTTCTGCGCCGTCTTCCGCCGACAGCGCTTTGGGCGATCTGGAAGGAGAAACGATCTTGACCTCTCCTCCGAACTTTTTCGCCAGGAACTCTCCGATTTCCTTTTCCAGCTCTTTGGGGCTGGGTATTTTTTCGCTGTGTGTCATAATGAACAAAACTATAATCATTGACGCGGTCTGTGCAAGGGAAATGGGCAACGCAAAATGGGGATGGGAAAAGCGGGGAGATGGTGCGCCCGGCTGGGATCGAACCAGCGGCTTTCAGCTCCGGAGGCTGACGCTCTATCCTCTGAGCTACGGGCGCACGCTCAGGACTGCATGATGCTGTTTAGGTTCTATACACCCGGGAAACGGATCCGTCAAGCCCCAAATTTCCAGGCGGCCCTTTCGCCCCCTCTGTTCGTCCCCCTCTGTCAGGAGGCGGGGTCGGCGATATAGCCGGTCTGCGCCAGGGCGGCCCGGGCTTCACCGACCACGTAAAGGGATCCGGCGATGCAGACGGCGTCCCCCGGGCCGGAGGTTCGGATCGCATGATCGACGGCCTCCGCCACATCGGGGATCAGGGTGATGTCGGTCATTATTTCAGATGCCGCTGCCGCCAGGATCTCCGGCGGCAGGGCCCGATCGGTTCGCGCCCGGGTCACCACGACCCGTTTGCAGGCCGGCAGGAGCGATTTGAGCATGGCCGCGTAGGGCTTGTCGTCCAGAATGCCCACGACCAGCGTGATGTTCCGATCGGAGAGAGATTCGGTAAGGAATCGCCCCAGATTTCGCGCCGCCATGAAATTATGGGCGCCGTCCAGCAGAACATAGGGAGATTGCGACGCCACTTCCAGCCGCCCCGGCCACCGGTTGACCCTCAATCCTTCCCGGATGCGGTCCAGCGGCAGTTCGACGCCCCGGCGAAGGAGCGCCTCGCAAGCAGCCAGCACCAGGGCGGCATTGTCCGCCTGAAACCCGCCGGCCAGGCCGCTGCGCATCCCCGTCCAGACGTGATCGAGCCCATAGTAGGTGAAGGCGCCGTTCCGGCCGCGGCGGATCCGGAACCCTTCCTTCAGCCGATGCAACGGCGCCGACTGTTTCCGGGCGGTTTCTTCGATCACGGCGATGGCGCTGGCCTGGCGCACGCCGGTGACCACGGGGGTATCCGGCTTGATGATCCCGGCCTTCTCGCCGGCGATCTGAGCGATGGAGTCCCCCAGGTACATCTGGTGTTCCATGGAGACATTGGAGATGATGCAAAGCGCCGGTTCCAGAAGATTGGTGGCATCCATCCGCCCCCCCATGCCGGTCTCCACCACCGCCCATTGAACGCCCTGTCGGGCGAATTCGTACAGGGCCATGGCCGTGGAAAACTCGAAGAAGGTGGGTTCCCGCTCGCCGGGGGCCACCGATTTGACCGCCGCATAGGCGCCGATCACGGCGTCGTCTTCGATCTCCCGGTTGTTGACCCGTATCCGCTCGTTGAACCGGACCAAGTGGGGGGAGGTGAACAGCCCGGTTTTGTATCCGGCCAGATGGAGAATGGTGGACAGCGCCGAAGCGATGGATCCCTTTCCATTGGTGCCGGCCACATGGATGGCCCGGAAAGCCTTCTGGGGATCGCCCAGGCCCTTCAACATCCGGCGGATGGTGGTGAGTTCCAGCTTGATGCCGAACCGCCGCATGCCGTACATGGCCTGCAGGCAGGCGTTATATTCCCGTTGCGTGTTCATCAGGCGTCTCTTGCACAAAAAAACCCGGCACGCTGGCATCCGTGCCGGGCGGGGAATTGCTTTTCTGATTCTTTATCAGCGGTAGCGCCGGCTTCTGGCCGCGGCAATGCGCTGCCGACGCAAAGCTTCTCTTTGTTTGCGACGACGGTGTTCACTCGGTTTTTCATAGCTCTTCTTGAGCTTCAACCGCTTGAAAAGCCCGTCATTCTGAATCTTTTTCTTCAAAATGCGCATGGCTTTTTCCAGGTCGTTGTCGAAAACTTTGACCTCGATATTTTTCAACTTTTCCTCGCCCCTTTCGTTCCATCGCCTTTTCTCTGCAGATGGTTATTTAATCCAGATCGATATCAGATCAACATACACCGAAATGCGTCGTTTGGCAAGGGAAAAGGCGAAACAGTTGAAAAAGGGTAGGGGCGAAAAGGTTTTCGCCCCTACAGACGGGCGGATGAATGGCAGAAAGACGACCTACAGCTTGGAGACCAGTTGGTTCGTGACCTCTTTGACGCTCGGTTCGCCGTCGAGTTCGATGTATTTGAGGGAACCGTCCTTGGCCTTGTCTTTAAAATAATAGGCCGCCGCCAGGGTGCCGGTCTCCGCATCGTAGTAAATGCTGTGGCGTTTGTCGATGGCGGCTTCGTCCTGATCATCGTCCCGGGTCTTGAGGTCGCCGCCGCAGACCCGACACTTGTCGCCATCGGGCTTGATGGCGTCAATATAAATGTTGTTGGGATGGTTGTTGTCATTGACGCAGAGCCGGCGGCCCATGATCCGTTTTTTGGCGATCTCCCGGTCAAGGAGCACCTCAATCACGATACCCAGCGCCATGTCGGCCGCGTTCAGGGCTTCGTCCAGCTTGATGGCCTGATTCTTGTTTCGGGGGAAGCCGTCCAGGAGCCAGCCCTTTTTTGCGTCGTCCTGCTTCAGCCGATCGAGAATCATGGGAATGGTGATCTCATCCGGCACCAGATCGCCGCGATTGATGTACTCCTTGGCCTTGGCCCCCAACTCGGTGCCCTTGGAGATGTTTTCCCGGAAAATGGCGCCGGATTCGATGTGAGGGATGTTGTATTTGCCCTTCAGGATCGCTCCCTGGGTGCCCTTGCCGCTGCCGTTTGGTCCGAAAAACAGAATGTTCATGGTTCCTCCTGTGAATGGGATGTGGAATCTTCCGCCAACTGGATCCTTGTCTGCAAATCACTCGGACCCTACCTATAAAAATGGCGATGGGTTGTCAAGTGTCGTCCATCTTCGACAGCAAATCGGCTGCCGCCTGCAGGGCCTCTTCCCGGGTTCGGACCGCTCCGGCAAGCCGGGCGGTCTCGACCCCTTGCAACACCCGCTTGAAGACCGGCGACGGGGGCAGATTCAATTCCTGGATCAAATCGCGACCGGTGATCAGAGGGGGAAGCGCGGACGTCGCCTTGAAATCGGCGTACAGCGGACCCCCCATCCAGCGAATAAACGATGTGAAGCGACGGGTTTCATCGGCGTCGGACCGCCCCTTTCCCAGGTAATCTGCAAGCCCGTGGACCAGAACATGGGCCGTTTGGTCGCCGCACCGCATGAAAAAGCGGGAGACGGCGCGACGGCCCAGCCGCCCCTGCGCGTGCAGCAAAAAGAGATGAAGGGGCCCCAGGTGATGGCGGACGACCGCTTCCACGAACCGACCTTCCTCCCTGGAAAACCGCAATCGCCCGCAGACGGCCGCAGCCAGATCGGCGCCGACGCGATCATGGCCATGATAATGAATCTCTCCGGCGTCGTCCTCCCGACAGGTCGGCGGTTTCCCGATATCGTGGAGCACCATCGCCCATTTGAGCAATGCCGCCTCTTTGGGAACGATGGCAGCGACCGTTGCCGGAAACGTTGCCTCCGGAGATCGCAGCAACGCTTCCAGATGTCCGTAGGCGGCAAGGGTGTGCGTGAAGGGGTCGAACCGGTGGCGGCGGTTCGGCGGACACTGCTTCAGGGGGGTCAATTCAGGCAAAAGCGTTTCCAGAAGGCCGCTTCCGGCCATCTGCTCAAGATAAGGCGCTGAATCGTCGGAATGAAAAAATTTGACAAGTTCCTCCCGGACCCGTTCTCCGGCGATCCCCTGAATGCGGTCGCCATGCGCCCTGATGGCCGCCAACGTTTTCTCTTCGATGGCGAGCCCGAGGACGGCGGCCAGTCGAAACGCCCGGAGCATTCGGAGCGGATCCTGCTGAAACGCCGCCTCGGAGACCATGCGGATCCGACGGCCCAGGTCCCGGCGGCCGTCGGCGGGGTCGATGATCCGACCCGATGCCGGTTCATAAGCCATGGCGTTGATGGTGAAATCCCGGCGGCGCAGATCCGCCGCGATATGGCCGCCGTACAGGGGCGAAACATCGAAGCTGAGATCCCGGAACGGCACGCGATGCACCTGCATCCCCGGCTTCCCCATCAAAATCACCCGGCTGCCCGCCGCTTCCGCCAGGCGCGCTGCAAACCCGGCCGGGTCCGAAGCGACCGCCAGATCACAATCGACCGGGATTTTCCCGATCAACGCATCCCGCACCCACCCGCCCACCAGGTAAGCGCCCGGGGTCTGGGAGAGGATCTCCCGGAAGCGACGGGGAAGGCTCGACTCAATTTTCACAGAATTTTCCAAAGTTTTCCTTTTTGGGACTTGACAGCCCTGGGATCATCGTATTATTTTGAGTTTTACAAGATACGGCTCTTGGCCCCCCTTTGAAAAAATACCTAGTTTTTTCATTCTTCTGAAACAGAATCACATAAACAATCTGACATCTCCAAGCACCAAAGGACCCAATCATTCCATCAACCGCCTAATCGCCATTAAATCACACAAACCGTCTACAGCAAACACCGGCTTTTTTCGATAAATCAAAGCAATGGTCTTATCGGACGCTCTGTCCAGGAAAAACGCCATAGCACCGTATGAACGCTGCGACCTTTCCGGTAGTGGGACCGGAGCGGAACGCCTTGACATCAATACCCAACAGGAAAGTTCCCATGATGAATATCGTAGAGCTTAAGAACAAAAAAATCAAAGAACTGGCCGATATGGCCAAAACGTTCAACATCGATTCCGCCGCCGGAATGCGCAAACAGGAGCTGATCTTCGCCCTGCTCCAGGCCCAGATCGAAAAAAACGGGCTGATCTACGGCGAAGGCACCCTGGAAGTGCTGCCCGACGGATTCGGCTTCCTCCGGGCCCCCAATGCCAATTACCTGCCAGGCCCTGACGACATCTACGTGTCGCCCTCCCAGATCCGGCGATTCAATCTCCGGACCGGCGACACCGTCTCCGGCCAGATCCGCCAGCCCAAAGAATCGGAGCGGTATTTCGCCCTGCTCAAAGTGGAGGCCGTCAATTTCGAGGATCCGGAAGTGGCCCGGGAAAAGATCCTCTTCGACAACCTGACGCCGCTGTATCCCGAAAAAAAGATCGACCTGGAGATGGCGGCGGAGAACTACTCCATGCGGGTCATGGATCTGATGACCCCCATCGGATTCGGACAGCGGGGGCTGATCGTTTCACCGCCCCGAACCGGAAAAACCATGCTGCTCCAGAACATCGCCAACAGCGTGGTGGGCAACCACAAGGACATCGTGCTGTTCGTGCTCCTCATCGACGAACGCCCCGAAGAGGTGACCGACATGGAACGCTCCGTCCGGGGCGAGGTGATCAGCTCCACCTTTGACGAACCGGCCGAACGGCATGTCCAGGTGGCCGAAATGGTCATTGAAAAGGCCAAACGGCTGGTGGAACACAAGAAGAATGTGGTGATCCTGCTCGACAGCATCACCCGCCTGGCCCGGGCCTACAACGCCGTGGTCCCCCCCAGCGGCAAAATCCTCTCCGGCGGCGTCGATTCCAACGCCCTTCAGCGGCCCAAACGGTTTTTCGGGGCCGCCCGCAACATCGAGGAGGGCGGCAGTCTCACCATCATCGCCACGGCCCTTATCGATACCGGAAGCCGGATGGACGAAGTGATCTTCGAGGAGTTCAAGGGCACCGGCAACATGGAACTCCAGCTCGATCGCCGTCTGTCCGACAAGCGCCTCTTTCCGGCCATCGATATCAAGAAATCCGGCACCCGCAAAGAGGAGCTGCTCCTGGATCCCGAAATTCTCAACCGGACGTGGATTCTTCGGAAACTCCTGTCCTCCCTCAATCCCGTCGACAGTCTTGAATTTTTACTTGAAAAAATGCAGGGAACGAAGGATAATAAGGATTTTCTGGATTCAATGAACGCCTAAAATCGCTATAGGAGGTTGAAAATACCATGAAAGAGAACATCCATCCCGAGTATGGGGAAACGAGCATCACCTGCGCCTGCGGCAATCAGATCGAAGTGGGCTCCACCCGTTCCGACATCCGGATAGAGATCTGCTCCCAGTGCCATCCCTTTTTCACAGGCAAACAGAAGCTGGTGGATACGGCCGGCCGCATCGAGCGGTTCCGGAAGAAATATGCCAAATTCCAGCAGCAACAGCAGGAAAACCGGTAATGGACCCGTTCGTCCATGTTTGACAAACTCAACGGCGTCGAAAGGCGCTACCAGGAGCTTGAAACGCTGCTGAGCGATCCGAACGTTCTCAAGGACCAGGACGCCTACCAGAAATACGCCCGGGAGCACTCCGAAATCGGCGAGATCGTGGACGCCTTCCGGGAGTATCGGCAGGCCGACCGCGAAATGGATGAAAGCATCGAATTGCAGCGCGACGGCGATCCTGAAATCAAAGAACTGGCCCGGGACGAAGCGGAGCGGCTGGCCGAAAAAAAACAACGCCTGGAAGCGCGCCTCAAAAAACTGCTGATGCCCAGGGATCCCAACGACCGGAAAAACATTCTCTTGGAAATCCGGGCCGGCGCCGGCGGCGATGAGGCGGGGCTTTTCGCCGGAGACCTCTTCCGGATGTACGGCCGATATGCCGAGAACCAGGGGTGGAAAGTGGAACTGATGGACCACCACGAGACCGGCGCCGGCGGTTTCAAGGAGGTCATTGCCATGGTCCACGGTCAGGGCGCCTACAGCCGACTCAAGTTTGAAAGCGGCACCCATCGGGTCCAGCGCGTCCCCACCACGGAAACCCAGGGCCGGATCCACACCTCCGCGGTGACGGTGGCGGTGCTGCCGGAAGCCGAAGAAGTGGAACTCAACGTGGATCCCGGCGAACTCAAGATCGACGTTTACCGCTCCACCGGCCCCGGAGGCCAATCGGTCAACACCACCGACTCCGCGGTGCGCATCACCCATCTGCCCACCGGCGTGGTGGTGATCTGCCAGGACGAAAAATCCCAGTGGAAAAACAAGGCCAAAGCCATGAAGGTGCTCCGGGCCCGACTCCTCGACAGAATGGTTCAGGAACAGACCGACAAGCGGTCCGAGGAGCGAAAAAGCCAGATCGGCTCCGGAGACCGGAGCGGCCGGATTCGAACCTATAATTTCCCCCAGGGCCGGGTGACCGACCATCGCATCGGGCTGACCCTTTACAAACTCGACAGCATTCTCCAAGGGGATCTCGACCCTGTCATCGACGAACTTGTCACCTTTTATCAAGCCCAGGCGCTCCAGCAGAATGCAGACTCCTTCGAAGGCCAACCCGCCGTTATGGACCATCCTTAGTCTTCTTACATGGACCGCCGACTATTTTAAAACCCGAGGGGTCGAAAGCCCCAGGGCCGGCGCCGAGATCCTTCTCGCCGAGACGTTGAGGTGCGACCGCATCGATTTGTACCTCCGATTCGACCAGCCGCTCCACGAAGATGAACTCGCCCGGTTCAAGGGCCTTATCAAGCGGCGGGTTCAGGGCGAGCCCGTTGCGTACATCGTGGGAAAGCGCGGCTTCTGGACGCTGGATCTGGCGGTTTCCGAATCGGTGCTCATCCCCCGGCCGGAGACCGAATGTCTGGTGGAAACCGCGCTGACGCTGTTGCCGGCCGACGCGACCGAGACGACCGGGAGGGTGCTGGATCTGGGAACAGGATCAGGGGCCATTGTTCTCTCTCTGGCCGCCGAACGACCGGGGCATCGCTTTTTCGCATCCGACCGGAGCCCCGACGCCCTGCGCCAGGCGAAAAGAAACGCCGGAAAAACCGGGGTCGCTTTTTTCTGCAGCGACTGGTTCGACGCCGTCCTCCCCTCGGCGACCCCCTTCGACCTCATCGTTTCCAACCCTCCCTATATTCCGACGGGGGAGATCGACGGGTTGCAGGTCGAGGTCCGCAATCACGAACCGCGCCTGGCCCTGGACGGCGGCAGGGACGGTTTGTCGGCGATCCGCCGCATCATCGGCGGCGCGCCGGACCGCCTCTCTTCCGGCGGTCATCTGCTCCTGGAGATCGGGTGCGACCAGGGACCGGCGGTGGAGCGGCTCATCCAACAAAGCGGGGGCTACGCCGCCTGGTCCATCAGAAAGGACAAAGCCGGACGCGACCGCGTGCTCCTGGCCCGGAAGGGCTTTAAATAATTCTTGCATATCCTTGCATTATCTGATAGAAAAAGAAGATTTTTAATGTCGCACGCCCCCGGACCGGTTTCCGGGTGCTTTGGTTCAAAGTTGGAGACCGGGTGGAAGGGAGCGGTGGAAAAAAACCAACCTCAGAAAGGAACAATCCCATGGCGTATGTGACAATGAAAGAACTCCTGGAAGCAGGCGTCCATTTCGGTCATCAAACCAAGCGGTGGAACCCCAAGATGAAACCTTACATCTTCGGGGCCCGCAACGGCATCTACATCATCGACCTTCAAAAAACGGTCCGGATGTTCAAGGATGCCTATGATTTCATCACCAACACCGTTGCCAACGGAAAGACGGTCCTGTTCGTCGGCACCAAAAAGCAAGCCCGGGACGCCATCTACGAAGAGGCCAACCGGGCCGAGATGTTTTACGTTCACAATCGGTGGCTGGGCGGCATGCTGACCAATTTCCAAACCGTCAAGCAGTCCATCGACCGACTGAACCACTTAAACGACATCAAAAACGACCAGAGCGTTGATCTCTACACCAAAAAAGAGCGCCTCAAACTGGAAAAAGAGCGGATCAAGCTGGACAACAACCTCGGCGGCATCCGGAACATGACCAAGCTTCCGGGAGCCATCTGCATCGTCGATCCCAAAAAAGAGGCCATCGCCGTCCACGAAGGACAACGTCTCGGCATCCCCATTGTCGCCGTTGTCGACACCAACTGCGATCCGGACGACATCGACTATGTGATTCCGGGCAACGACGACGCCATCCGCGCCATCCGACTCCTCACATCCCGGATGGCGGACGCCTGCATCGAGGGAAAAGAGCGCCTGGAAGAAACCCGTCAGGCCGAAGCGGACAAAGGCGAAGAAACGGGTGAAGAGGCTGATTTTTCCGCAGCCAGCGCCGACCTGAAACCCGGCGAGCGGAAAGTGATATCCGACGGCGCCGAAGGACCGGTCGTGGAGATCATCAAGCGCAGCGCGGCCGACGAGGAGGCCGAAGCGGCAGAAACAACGGAAGCGGCACAGGAGGCAGAATAGCAAGATGGGAGATATCAGCGCAGCAATGGTAAAACAGCTCCGGGAAAAAACCGGAGCGGGCATCATGGATTGCAAAGCCGCCCTTGCCGAGAGCAAGGGCGATATGGATAATGCGGTGGCCTTTCTTCGGAAAAAGGGGTTGGCCACTGCCCAGAAACGGGCCGGCCGGGCCATGAGCGAAGGCGTGGTCGAGTCCTACATCCACATGGGCGGCAAGATCGGCGTGATGGTCGAAGTGAACTGCGAAACCGATTTTGTGGCCAAAACCGACGATTTCAAAGAATTCGCCCGAAATATCGCCATGCACGTCGCCGCGGTCAGTCCGGTGGGCATCGTGCCCGAAGACGTGCCGGCGGAGATCCTCGAAAAAGAAAAAGAGATCTACCGGGCCCAGGCGCTGGATATGGGAAAACCCGAAAAGATGGTCGATAAGATCGCCGAAGGCAAACTCAACAAATTTTTCAAAGAGAGTTGCCTGATGAATCAGACCTATGTGAAAGATCCCAACCTCACGGTGGCCGATTACCTGAACGACGTCATCGCCAAGACCGGGGAAAACATCACCATCCGGCGATTTGTCCGGTTCCAGGTGGGAGAATAACCGTTGGCGGTGCTCCGGCATCGGCGGGTTCTGTTGAAGCTGAGCGGCGAAGCCCTCATGGGAGACGGGGGTTTCGGCATCAGCCCGAAAATGCTGACCTATGTGGCCGATGAACTCCATGCGGTCACGGAACTCGGCGCCGAGGTGGCCATTGTTGTGGGGGGCGGCAATAT
The DNA here is from genome assembly GCA_011390065.1 of Desulfobacteraceae bacterium. Taxonomy (GTDB): domain Bacteria; phylum Desulfobacterota; class Desulfobacteria; order Desulfobacterales; family JAABSP01; genus JAABTD01. The sequence goes on along the minus strand of JAABTD010000006.1, from coordinate 10,103 downwards.
CTTCCGGGGCATTGCCGCCTCGTCCTACGGCATGGAACGGAGTTCGGCCGATCATATGGGTATGCTGGCGACGGTCATCAACAGCATCGCCCTCCAGGACGCGCTGGAAAAACACGGCATTCAGACCCGGGTCCAGACCGCCATTTCCATGCACGAGGTGGCCGAGCCCTATATCCGCCGGCGGGCCGTCCGTCATCTGGAGAAAGGCCGGGTGGTGATTTTCGCCGCCGGCACCGGCAACCCCTATTTCACCACCGACACCGCAGCGGTGCTCCGGGCGCAAGAAATCCACGCTGAGATTCTGCTCAAGGCCACCAAAGTGGACGGCCTTTACGACGCCGACCCCGCGACCCATCGGGACGCCCGCTTCGTTCGTCGCATCACCTACATGGAAGCGCTGGAAAAGCGGCTCAGGGTGATGGACATGACCGCCATTTCCCTGGCCATGGACAACCGGCTGCCCCTGATCATCTTCGACCTCAACGGGGCCGGCAATATCCGCAGGGTGATCTGCGGCGAAGAAATCGGCTCCCGGATCGACGCCGACGCCGACAGGTGAGTGCGACGGCGCTGCGCTAACCTTAAACAAGGCAACAGCCATGATCGAATCCACCTATCAAGAAACCAGAGATCGAATGGGCAAGTCCATCATCGCCCTGAAAAACGAGCTGAAACGGATCCGGACCGGACGCGCCTCTCTGTCCCTCCTGGATGGGGTCCGGGCCGACTATTACGGCGTCCCCACCCCCCTGAACCAGATGGCGTCCCTGTCGGTCCCCGAAAGCCGGCTCATCACCATACAGCCGTGGGACGCGTCGGCGATCAAGGAAATCGAAAAAGCCATCCTCAAATCCGATCTGGGGCTCACCCCGTCATCCGACGGCAAAATCATCCGCATTACGGTGCCGCCGCTGACGGAAGAGCGGCGCAAAGAACTGGTCAAGCTCGTCAACAAGGTCTGCGAAGACTTCAAGGTCGCCGTCCGGAACATTCGTCGGGACGCCAACGATTTTCTGAAAGGGATAAAAAAAGAAGGGGAAATCTCCGAAGACGACGCCTTCAAGGCCCAGGAGGAAATCCAAAAGATCACCGACGACTACATCAAGAAAATCGACGACCTCTACGGGGAGAAAGAAAAGGAGATTCTTGAATTCTGATCTCCCCAGAATCCCTTCCCATGTGGCCATCATCATGGACGGCAACGGCCGGTGGGCCAGAAAACGGATGCTCAACCGGGTCAAGGGCCATGAACGGGGCACTGAAACCGTGCGAACCATCGTACGCGCCTCCCGGGAGGTCGGGATCCCGTTTCTGACGCTCTATGCCTTCTCCACCGAAAACTGGTCCCGGCCCCGGGCCGAGGTGATGACCCTCATGTCGCTCCTCAAACGGTTTCTGAACAACGAACGGGCGGAAATGATGGAAAACGATATCCGTTTGAACGCCATCGGCGACATCGGCCGCCTCCCCGAGGACGTCCGGTCCACCCTGAGCAAAACCCTGGAGATGACCGCTGACAACAAAGGGTTGCATCTCACCCTCTCCCTGAGCTACGGCAGCCGGAGCGAAATCGTTCACATGGTGCGCCAGATCGCGGAAAAGGCCGCCTCAGGGATGCTCGATCCCCAAGAGATCACCGAAAAGACGGTGTCGGATCACCTCTACACCCGGCACATGCCCGATCCGGATCTGCTGATCCGCACCAGCGGCGAGATGCGCATCAGCAATTTTCTGTTGTGGCAGATCGCCTACAGCGAACTCTTCATCACCGAAACCCTGTGGCCCGATTTCAACCGGGACGAATATCTCGACATCCTGAGCGCCTACGGGCGGCGGGACCGTCGGTTCGGCAAGGTCGCCGAAACATCATGACGGATACGGACCCCCCATGCATCGAAAGCGATGGATAACCGCCCTCATCGCCCTGCCCTTCCTGATCGGGTTGATCGTGAAGGGAGGGGCGCCCTTTACCCTGCTCATCGGCCTCGCCGCCGTCATCTCCCTGGCCGAATACGACCGGATCGTCTTTAACCCCGGCGGCAGGACCCTCTCCGGAATCATTCTGCTGGGCGGCATGATCTTCGGCGCCGCCATGATCGGGGCCGGCCATTTCGGCCGGACGGATCTGATCCTGCTGCTTCTGGCCGGCCATCTCGTCTTCTGCGGCCTCTACGCCGTTTTCCAGTTCGATATCGATCACGCCATTCTCGAAAACACGGCCAAACAGATCCAGGGTCTGGTCTACATCGCCCTGCCCCTGTGCGCGCTGGTGCTGATCCGGAATCCCGCCCATGGCGAAACCGACGGCATGGCGTGGCTCTTTTTCCTCCTGTGCATTATTTTCGCCGGCGACGTCAGCGCCTATTATGTGGGCTCCTATCTCGGACGCAACAAGCTCTGTCCCAGGGTCAGCCCGGGGAAAACCGTGGAAGGGGCGGTCGGAGGGATCGCCGGCAATCTGCTGGCGGGATCCCTTTTTAAAATGGCGTTTCTGCCGGACCTGCCCTGGGCCCCGTGCGTTCTTTTTTTCGTTCTGGCCGGGGCGGCCGGTCAGGTGGGGGATCTCTTCGAGTCCACCCTCAAACGGACCTCCGGCATCAAAGATTCCGGTTCGGTTCTGCCGGGGCACGGCGGCGTCCTCGACCGCATCGACGCGCTGCTGTTCGCAGCGCCGGTGGCCTATCTGTTCAAAGTGCATCTGTTATGATCAAACGGCTCGCCATTCTGGGATCCACCGGATCCATCGGCCGCAACGCCCTGGCCATCGTCCGCCGGTTTCCGGACCGTTTTGCGACCCCGGTCCTGACCGCCCGGCGCAACACCGTCCTGCTGGCGCAACAGATCGCTGAATTTCACCCGGAGCTTGCGGCGGTCTACGACGCCGATGCGGCCCGGGACCTGGAAAGCCGTCTGCCGAAGCGTTCCCGGGTGGAGATCGTCTACGGCGAAGCAGGCTATTGCCGGGCGGCAGCCCACGCCGAGGCGCATACCGTGCTGACCGCCGTGGTCGGCGCCGCCGGACTGAAACCGACCCTCGCCGCCATTGATGCGGGCAAGGACATCGCCCTGGCCAACAAGGAGACCCTGGTGATGGCCGGCGACATGGTCATGGCCCGGGCCGCCGCAAAAGGCGTCCGCATTCTGCCGGTGGACAGCGAGCACAGCGCCATCTTCCAGTGCCTGGCCGCCGGGAGGCGGGAGGATGTGGACCGGATTTTTCTGACCGCTTCGGGCGGTCCCTTCCGGACAACGCCTCGCGAACGCTTCGACCGCATCAAACCCGCCGACGCCCTCAAGCACCCCAACTGGTCCATGGGCGACAAGATCACCATCGATTCGGCCACCATGATGAACAAGGGGCTGGAGGTCATCGAAGCGGTCCATCTGTTCGAAACGCTCCCGGACGCCATCACGGTGGTGGTCCACCCCGAGAGCATCGTCCACTCCATGGTCGGCTTCCGGGACGGATCGGTCATCGCCCAGATGGGCGTCCCCGACATGAAAGGGGCCATCGCCTATGCGTTCTCCTGGCCCGAGCGGTTGCCCATCGGACTGGCCTGCCCCGATTTTTTCGCCCTGGGCCGCCTCGCCTTCGAAGCCCCGGATCACGACCGCTTCCCCTGCCTTGACCTGGCCTTCCGGGCCTGTCGGGCCGGCGGCGTCCTGCCGGCGGTGCTCAACGGCGCCAATGAAGCGGCGGTGGCGGCATTTTTAAACGACAAGATCCGTTTTACAGACATACCGGCGCTCATCGCCCAGGCCATGGAAGCCGCCTCCTGCGTGAGCGACCCGGATTTATCCGACATCCTATCCGCCGATGAATGGGCCCGGTCCTTCCTTCAGGACCGGATCGACGAACGTGCGGAAAGCGTTTTATAAAAACAGGTAATTTCTTATGAGCAGCAGTATTCTTGCATTTGTCGTTGTACTGGGCGTCCTGATCTTTTTCCACGAACTGGGTCATTTCCTGCTGGCCAAATTCTTCGGGGTGGGGGTGGAAAAGTTTTCCCTCGGATTCGGTCCCCGCATCTTCGGCCGCACCGTGGGACGGACCGATTATCGCCTGTCGGCCATCCCCCTGGGCGGCTATGTTAAAATGGTGGGGGAAGAGCCGGATGCCGAGATCGCCCCAGAGGACATCCCCTATTCCTTCACCCACAAACATGTATTGAAGCGGATCATGATCGTGGCCGCCGGACCGGCCTTCAACATTCTTCTGGCGGTCCTGATCTTTTTTCTCCTGTTCATGGCATCCGGCCGCTACGTTCTCGAACCCGTGATCGGATCCGTGCAGGAAGAAATGCCGGCGGCGGCGGCGGGCCTCCGGGAAGGCGATCGGATCACGGCCGTCAACGGCCGCGAGGTCAAGACCTGGGACGCCATGTCTCAACTGATCAAAGAAAGCGACGGCCAGCCGGTGCGGGTGCGCATCCGCCGCAACGGAGAAACCTTTGAAACCGAAATCGCCTCGAAGATGACCACCACCCAGAACATCTTCGGAGAGGATGTCCAGCGGCGGGTCATCGGCATCACGGCGGGCGGAGCGTATTTTACAGAGGAAATGGGCCTCTTCGAATCCATGGGCCAGAGCATCGTGCAAACCTACCGGGTCGCCGAACTGACGGTGGTGAGCATCGCCAAACTGATCCGGGGGACCCTTTCCACCGACACGCTGGGCGGCCCCATCATGATCGCCCAGATGGCCGGAGAGCAGGCCCGGGAAGGCATGTCCAACCTGATCTTTCTCATTGCGCTTTTGAGCGTCAACCTGGCCATCCTCAACATCCTGCCCATCCCGGTGCTCGACGGCGGCCATCTCTTGTTCTTCTGCATCGAACTCGTCACCGGCCGACCGGTCAACACCCGCTTCCGGGAAATCGCCCAACAGGCCGGGCTGTTCGTGCTGATGATGTTGATGATTTTTGTCTTCTATAACGATATTGTCCGGATTCTGACCAGCTGATCAAGGGCCCTGAGCCTGCGCCCGCAGCGTGAAAACCCGCCGTGAAACGCCTCTTTTGAAGTTTACGGCGGGTTTTCAGATCGCACGTCTTCTTCTACCTTCCCTTTCCATCCGCTCGCGATCCACCCCGCATTCCCCGCCAACGTCAGACGCTGTGGAACCCCCCGCGCCATGGCGGTTGACGCGGAATGCACTTTGGTTATATAAAAACCATAAAAACCTTCATTGAAACACATCATGGAAAAAGCCGATGCCGAACCGACTCGAAATCACATTGAACGCCGCCATTCCCGACCCCGAGGGCGAAGGCCTTCTTAAAAAGGCCGGGGCCTATTTCGGACTGAACCTCGCCGCCGTCCGCACCGTCCATGTGCTGACCATCGACAAACCGCTGTCGGACGAGCAGCTGGAAACCATCCGGACGGAGATCTTCACCAATCCGGTGACCCAGACATCCTCGTATTCACCGCTGCCGGTCCCCTTCGACTGGATCATCTGGGTGGGCTACCGGCCGGGGGTGCGGGACAATGCAGGGGCCACCGCCATCGAAGCGGTGGAAGATGTTCTGGGCGTCAAATTCGCCCCGGGCGAGTCGATCTACACTTCCCGCCGTTATGGCATCCGGTCCGACCATCTGACCCGGGCGGACGCGGAAACCATCGCGGGAGAGCTGCTGGCCAACGACATCATCCAGCAATGGCGGATCTTTTCAGGAGACGACTGGCATCCGGAAGAGGGCATCGGCCTCATCATCCCCAAGGTGATGCTGAATCATACGCCGACGGTGACGACGGTCCCCATCGACAGCGACGATGTTCTGAGACGGGTCAGCGACCAGCGGAACCTGGCCCTCAATCCCGCCGACATTCCCACCATCCGGGCCTATTTCCTCGATCAAACCGTGCAGTCGGACCGGGCCGCCATGGGCCTGTCCGATCCCACGGACATCGAACTGGAATACATCTCCCAGGCCCGCAGCGACCACTGCAACCACAACACCTTCCAGGGCTTGTTCCGGTACCGGGAAACCCCCGACGGACCGGTGGAGGTCATCGACAATCTGTTCGACACCTGCATCAAGTCCCCAACGCTTCACCTGAAAGAGCAGAAGGATTGGGTAGTCTCGGTGCTGTGGGACAACGCGGGCGCGGGCCGTTTCGACGACGACCATTATTACGTGATCACCGGGGAAACCCACAACTCCCCCTCCAACATGGAGGCTTACGGCGGGGCCATCACCGGCATTGTGGGCGTCTACCGCGACCCGCTGGGCGCCGGCAAAGGCGCCAAACTGATCATGGGATCTTACGGCTACTGCGTGGGCCCCCGGGACTACGACGGCGAACTGTCCCCGCGCCTCCATCCCCGCCGGCTCCTGGACGGCGTCATTGAAGGAGTCCGGGACGGCGGCAACAAAAGCGGCATCCCGACGCCTTTCGGGCAGGTGCTGTTTCACCCCGGCTATCTGGGCAAATGCCTGGTTTTCGTCACCGCCCTGGGCATCATGCCCGCGGCGATTCAAGGGAAACCGGCCGAGCTGAAAACCACCGAACCCGGCGATCTGGTCATCATGTGCGGCGGCCGGGTGGGAAAAGACGGCATTCACGGCGTCACCGCCTCTTCCGAGGTCTTTTCCAAACACACCCCGGCCGGCCATGTCCAGATCGGCGACCCTTACACCCAGAAGAAGATGCACGATTTCCTGCTGGAGGCCCGGGACGAGGGATTGATCCGGTTCATCACCGACAACGGCGGCGGCGGCCTTTCCTCCTCGGTGGGGGAATCGGCCATGTTTTCGAATGGATGCGAGATCGCACTCGAGGCGGTCCCTCTCAAATACGAAGGTCTGGATCAATGGGAGATCTGGATCTCGGAATCCCAGGAGCGGATGACCGTAGCCATCCGGCCCGCGGACCTGGACCGGTTCATGGCCCTGTCGCGGAAACACGCCGTGGAGAGCACCGTGATCGGGCGCTACACCGATTCGGGCAAGCTCCACATCACTTACGCCGGAAAAACCTGCGCCCACGTCGATTTAAGCCTCCTCGCCTCCGGTTTCCCCCAGTGGGAATTCGACGCCGAGTGGCAGCCCCCCGAGCGCCGCGGGCTGGCGGAACCGGTGCTCAGCCCGCCCAGGGACTACGGCGCCCTGCTGACGGACCTGCTGGCCCGACCCAATCTCTGTTCCAGGGAGTGGATCACCCGACAGTACGACCACGAAGTGCAGGGAACCAGCGTGATCAAGCCGCTGGTGGGCGTGGATCGGGATGCGCCGTCGGACGGCGCCGTCATCCGGCCCGTGCTCTCTTCAGAAAGGGGTCTGGCCTTTTCCCAGGCCCTCCTGCCGTTTTATTCGGCCATCGATGCGCATCACATGACGGCCTGCACCATCGACGAAGCCGTACGCCGGCTCATCGCCGTGGGCGGCGACCCGGACCACATCGGCGGCGTGGACAATTTCTGCTGGCCGAACATTCAGCACCACCCGGTCGGAAACCCCGACGGCAAGTTCAAGGCGGCCCAACTGGTGCGGTCCTGCCGCGCCCTCAAGGACATCTGCCTGGCCTACGCCATACCGCTCCTCTCGGGTAAGGACAGCATGTATGTGGACGGCCACCTGCCGGGCCGATACGGTGAAACCCACAAGGTGTCGGCCCTGGAAACGCTCCAGTTTTCAGCCGTCGGCGTGGTGGAAAACGTCCACCGGTGCGCGACCATGGACGCCAAAACAGCGGGCGACCGGGTCTATGTCGCGGGCGTCACCCGCAATGAACTGGGCGGGTCGGAATATTACGCCCGCTTCGGGTACATCGGATTGAACGCGCCCCGGGTGAGACCCCGGGACTTTTCAGCCCTGTACCGGGCCATGGCCCATTGCATCAAAGAAGGGCTGGCGGCGTCGGTCCACGGGGTTTACCGGGGCGGTCTGGGGGTCCACCTGGCGCTGGTCGCCATGGCCGGCAATCTGGGAATGACCATCGATCTGTCCGCCATCCCGTCGGAAGGGGTGGACCGGGACGACGCCCTGCTGTTTTCGGAATCGGCGGGCCGGTTCATCATGACCCTGAATGCGAAAAACGGGAACGACGTTGAACGCCTGTTTGACGGTCTGCCCCTCGCGCAGGTCGGAGAAGTGACGGGAGACGGAAGGGTGCGCATCGATGGAACCGGCGGCAACCGGATCATCGACGTTGCAACAGACGACCTGAAGGCGGCGTGGAAAGCGCCGTTTTCCGGATTATAAACACAAAGGCATCGATCCATGAAACACATTCACGCGCTGGTATTGACCGGCTACGGCCTCAACTGCGACCATGAAACCGCCCATGCCCTGGAACTGGCCGGGGCCAACGCAACGCGAATCCATATCAACGCCCTGATCGACGGATCGGCGTCTCTGGACGATTTCCAGATCATGGTCTTCATCGGCGGCTTCAGCTGGGCCGACGATCACGGCGCGGGGGTGATCCAGGCGGTCCGGATGCGCACCCATATCGGAGAGGATCTGATCCGGTTCATTGAAAAGGGGAATCTGATTCTGGGCATCTGCAACGGATTCCAGACCCTGGTCAACCTGGGGCTTCTCCCCGGTTTCGACAACGACTACCGACAGCGCTCGGTTGCATTGATCGCAAACGATTGCGGCAATTTCAGGGACGACTGGGTCCATCTCAAGGTCAACCCCGACACCCCCTGCGTCTTTACAAAAGGCCTGGACCAAATGGAACTTCCGATCCGACACGGCGAAGGCAAATTTTATGCTGAAGAAACCGCCATCGACCGGCTGGCCGCGGACAAGCAGGTGGTGCTCCAATACGCGTTGGCAAACGGCCATCCGGCCGGCGGGAACTTTCCCGCCAACCCCAACGGATCGGTCAACGACATCGCGGGAATCTGCGATCCCACGGGACGGGTGTTCGGGCTGATGCCGCATCCGGAGGCGTATCACCATCCGACGAATCATCCGGACTGGACGCGCATGCGAGCCCAAAAGGGCGGTGCGGGATGGACGGCGGAGATGATGTTGGGGACCCGGTTGTTTGAAAACGCCGTAAATTATCTGAGAAGCCAATAGCGCCCATCATCACCGCGAGGGGATTTCTAAAAAGGCGGCGCCGAGACTTCAGGCATGCCATATCCACCGGGAGACGTCGGCCCCCGGATGCCGGGGAATAAATCCCCCGGCAAATAGAGGAACCGCCCTGAAGGGCGCTCGGAAGCGCCCGGCAGGGAGGTGCGTTTTGGACAATCGCATCAGGGCTCGAACACCGGAAAGGCCCGGTGGGCAAAGGCGTCAAACAGCGGCGTCATGCTGAAAAAATGTTCATCGAAAACAGGCGCGCCGTCCACCCCCATGCGGATGTCGCCGGACTGCCCCAGGGGAAACATGCTTTCGATCCGGGTCGGGCCGGCCGCGTCGAACGCCACGCAATGGGCATAGGTGGACCGGGAGGCGAAGGGCGTTTCATGGACCTGTCCGATAAGGTCATGCTCGTAGGCGATGACTCCCCGCTCCCCTTCCCCCCAGGGCCGTTGCCCCAGGTCGGCCAGGGTGTTGTCCAGGGCCTGGACGATGACGGCGTCCGCGGTTTGGGGCGCGGCGTCGTCGGCAAAATTGCTCATCCAGTCGTATCCATTGGACAGGGCCGAGAGATCGGGCCGCACCTCCCGTAAAAAGACGTTGAACAGCAGGGCTTCCGGCTGTTGATCATAGAGTTGGGCGCCCAGCTCGTCCTCGAAAACCAGACGCAGGGTTTCCCGGAGCCAGGCGTCCATGAGCATCCAGGCGTCGGCCCGGTCGGCGCCGTCCACCCAGTAATCCGGGCCGCCGGCCACGAAATGCCCGTCCCATTCCGCCAGCATCGCCAGGGCCGCGTCGCGTTCCGGCGTGGACGCGGCAGCCGCCGCATCCGAAAAGACACCGGAGACAAAATTCCAGGGGTTGCCGCCCCGGCCGAAGGAATCGGTGGTTGCGATGTCGAGGGCCAGGTCCCGCACTGCTTCAAAAGACAGGTCGTCGTGGCCCGCCAAAAACGCATCCACCACATGGGCCCGGTGGAACGGGCCGAAATAATACGACAGGTTGTTGTAGGCATTTCCATAATCCGGGGCGGTTTTGTTGTTCCACCCGCCGAAATAC